>NZ_JACADR010000143.1 GCF_016106005.1 Roseomonas rosulenta | reverse complement strand
TAGACCAACCCGAGATAACCTCAGGTGAGGCCACCACTCGTCGATCCAGCGAAACCCGCCGACCTCAGCGGGGGTAACAACCTAGTGCCTCAGCACCAAACCGTCAATCCCCACCAGCAGCGGCGTGGGCGGGCTTCTACGGGGGTATCCGCGACATGTCAAACAGGTTTCGTGTGGTGCAGTGCCCTGCGTCAAACGCATGGCTCGGCTCCTTGACCTCTCCACGGACTCCAAGATCACGGATTAACGTCTTGTCATAAGGCGCCGCTTTGTGGCCCAACGCCGCGGCAACCGCAGCCCAGGAGGCCTTCCCGACGATGCGGCCCAGCCTCGCAATCGCAACACTCGCGCTGATATCGCTCTATCCGGCCATCGGCCCAGGCCCGGCCATCCTCACTTCCCGCCCTGAGGCGGCGCACGAAGCCGCTCTCGCCCCGCCGGCCGAACCGCAGGCGGCGGCGCCATGGTCGGAACCCTGCATCACGGACTTACCCTCGGTCGCGCCTGCTGACGCGCCGGGCATCAACCCGGCGCCGACTGCCGTCATCCTTCCCGACGCGCCGCCCAAGGAGGCCGAGGTCCCGCAGGAGCGCATCCTGGTGGTCGCGCGGGGCGATACCCTGGCCAGCCTGCTCGACGGCGCCGGCGTGGATAGCGCGGATGCCCATGCCGCGATAGAACGCCTGGCGCGCCAATTCCGGCCCAGTCAGCTGCGTCCTGGCACCGAGATCGCGATCCGTCTGTCCCCAGGCGAGACCCCGGACCTGCTCGATATCGAGATCGAACCCGAACCCGGCCGCACGGTCCGTGTCGCCCGGCAGCCGGACGGAAGTTGGGCCGACAGCCTGACCATTGCCCCGCGCAGCCGCTTCCTCGTGCGCGCCGAGGGCAGTGTCGACGGCGGCCTCTTCCCCGCCATGACCCGCAGCGGTGTGCCGGCCGGCATGGCGCTGTCCCTCATCCGGATCCTCGGCCACCAGGTGGACTTCCAGCGCGACCTCCAGCCGGGCGACCGCTTCGAGGTCCTGTTCGACCGATTCCGCGACGATGAAGGCGATGTCCTGGGGCACGGCCAGATCCTGAAGGCGACGCTCACCCTGTCGGGCCGCACGCTGGAGGTCTGGCGCTACAAGAACCGCGCGGGCGATGTCGAATGGTACGACGCGCAGGGCCGCAGCCTGCGGCGCTCCTTCATGCGGACGCCGCTCGATGGCGCGCGCGTCTCGTCCGGCTTCGGCCCGCGCTCGCACCCCGTGCTGGGCTTCAACCGGGTGCACCAGGGGATCGACTTCGCGGCCCCGACCGGCACGCCGATCTACGCCGCAGCCGAGGGCGTCATCATCTCCGCCAAGCGCGAGGGCGGCTATGGCCTCATGGTCCGCATCCGCCACGCCAATGGCGTCGAGACCCGCTACGCGCACATGTCCCGCTTCGCGCGCAACGCCACAGCCGGCCGCCGCGTCCGACAGGGCGCAGTTATCGGCGCGGTGGGATCGACCGGCCTGTCGACCGGCCCCCATCTGCACTACGAGGTCGTGGCCGGCGGCCGTCAGGTGAATCCCGCCCGCCACGTCCAGGAAGCGGTCCGCCTCGCGGGGGCCGACCTCGCGGCCTTCCGCGCGCGCCAGTCACGGATCACGCGAATCGCCGCGGGCTTCGGCTCAGGCGACGAGATCGCGCTGGCCAGCGATTGACAGGCGACGGGGCCGGCGGCGTGACACCGCCGGCCCGCGCGCCGCGCTACGCCGCCTCAGCCAGCCCGGGACGGACCTCGAGCCCGTCCCGGGAAGCGGTGACCCGCACCACCTCCCCGTCCTTGATGCTGCCTTCCAGCAGCAACCCGGCGAGCCGGTCCTGCAGGTTGCGCTGAATCACTCGCTTGAGAGGGCGCGCGCCATAGACCGGGTCGTAGCCCGCTTCCGCCAGCCACTCCCGCGCCTTCGCATCCAGTTCGAGCCGCACCTTGCGGTCCTCCAGCAGCTTCAGCAGCCGCTGCAGCTGGATGTCCACGATCGACGCCATGTCCCCGCGCGCGAGCCGCCGGAACAGAACCACCTCGTCCAGACGGTTCAGGAACTCCGGCCGGAAGCGTTCGCGCACCGCCCGCATCACCGCAGGCCGCGCAGCCTCGATCTCCGCACTCTCGGGCAGCTCCGCGATCGCCTGGCTGCCGAGGTTGCTGGTCAGCACGATGATGCAGTTGCGGAAATCGACCGTCCGTCCCTGCCCGTCCGTCAGCCGCCCGTCGTCGAGCACCTGCAGCAGCACGTTGAAGACGTCGTCATGCGCCTTCTCGACCTCGTCGAACAGGATCACCTGGTAGGGCCGGCGCCGCACGGCTTCCGTCAGCGTCCCGCCCTCTTCGTAGCCGACATAGCCCGGCGGCGCGCCAATCAGGCGGGAGACGGCGTGCTTCTCCATGAACTCGCTCATGTCGATGCGCGTCATCGCCCGCTCGTCGTCGAACAGGAACTGCGCGAGCGCCTTCACGAGCTCGGTCTTGCCGACACCCGTCGGCCCGAGGAACAGGAACGACCCGATCGGCCGGTTGGGGTCCTGGAGTCCCGCACGTGCGCGCCGGACGGCCTTGGAGACCGCTTCCAGCGCCTCCTCCTGCCCCACCACGCGGCGGCGCAGCTCGTCCTCCATGCGCAGCAGCTTGGCGCGCTCGCCCTCCAGCATCTTCTCGACTGGAACGCCGGTCCAGCGGGAGACGATCGCGGCGATGCCTTCCTCGGTCACCGCCTCGTTGACCAGCCGCGCATCGCCGTCACCGGCCTCCGCCAGCTTCTTCTCGATGCCCGGGATCACCGCATACAGCAGCTCCGATGCCTTGGTCAGGTCGCCCTTGCGCTGCGCCAGCTCGACATCGGTGCGCGCCTTGTCCAACTGCTCCTTGAGCTTCTGGCTCTCGACGACCTTGCCCTTTTCCGCCTCCCAGCGCTGCGTCATCTCACTGGAGCGTTCCTCGAGGTCGGCCAGCTCCTTCTCAAGCTTTCCGAGGCGGTCGCGCGAAGCGGGATCCTGCTCTTTCTTCAGCGCCTCGCGCTCGATCTTGAGCCGCATCAGGTCGCGGTCGATCGCGTCCAGCTCCTCGGGCTTGCTGTCCACCTGCATGCGCAGGCGCGAGCTCGCCTCATCCACCAGGTCGATCGCCTTGTCCGGCAGGAATCGGTCGGTGATGTACCGGTTGGACAGTGTGGCGGCGGCCACCAGCGCGCCATCGGTGATGCGCACGCCGTGGTGCAGCTCGTACTTCTCCTTGATGCCGCGCAGGATGCTGATCGTGTCCTCGACCGATGGCTCGCCCACGAACACAGGCTGGAAGCGACGCGCGAGCGCGGCGTCCTTCTCCACATGCTTGCGGTATTCATCGAGCGTGGTCGCGCCGATGCAGTGCAGCTCGCCACGCGCCAGCGCCGGCTTCAGCAGGTTCGACGCATCCATCGCGCCATCCGCCTTGCCCGCGCCGACCAGCGTGTGCATCTCGTCGATGAACAGGATGATCTCGCCTTCGGCTTCCTGCACCTCGGCCAGCACGCCCTTGAGGCGTTCCTCGAACTCGCCGCGGTACTTGGCCCCCGCCACCATCGCGCCGAGGTCGAGCGCCATCACGCGCTTCGTCTTCAACGCCTCCGGCACGTCGCCCTTGACGATGCGCAGCGCCAGTCCCTCGACGATCGCGGTCTTGCCGACGCCGGGCTCGCCGATCAGCACCGGGTTGTTCTTGGTGCGCCGCGCCAACACCTGGATCGAACGGCGGATTTCCTCGTCGCGCCCGATCACCGGGTCGAGCTTACCCTCTCGCGCGGCGGCGGTGATGTCGCGCGCGTACTTCTTCAGCGCGTCGAAGCTCTGCTCGGCATTCTGGCTGTTCACGGTGCGGCCCTTGCGCAAGTCGACCACGGCCTTTTCCAGCCGCTGCGGGTCAGCCCCCGCATCGCGGAAGGCACGCCCGGCATCGCCATCGCTGGCGGCCAGCGCCACCAGCAGCCGGTCCTGCGCGACGTACTCGTCGCCGGCGCGGCTCGCCTGCTGCTGTGCCGCATCCAGCACGCGCACGATGTCCGGGGTGAATTGCGGCTGCCCCGCGCCGCCGCCCGAGACCTTGGGCAGCTTCGCAAGCGACGCCTCGATCGCCTGCTTGGCCCGCGCCGGATCGCCGCCGGCGGCGCGCACAAGCCCGCTGGCCGCACCCTCGGCATCGTCCAGCAGCGCCTTCGCCAGATGCGCCGGCGTCACCTGCTGGTGATATTCGCGGATCGCGATGGTCTGCGCAGCCTGCAGGAAGCCGCGGGCCCTGTCGGTGAACTTCTCGATGTCCATATTCGTCCCTCTCCTGAGCGGACAGGCGTCACCCGCCCCCGAATGGGCCGCGGACACGCCTCCAATGGCACGTCATGTGGTATGCGTCCTTGATCTGGTTCAAGGGGGCGCCATGCGCATCGAGACCATCTACCGCTACCCGGTGAAGGGCCTGACGGCCGAAGCGATGGAGGAGGTGGTGCTGACCCCCGGCGCGACCCTTCCGGAGGACCGCCGCTTCGCCCTGGCCCAGGGGGATTCCGCCTTCGACCCCGCAGCGCCCGCCTGGCTGCCCAAGCGCAATTTCGGCTGCCTCATGGCGAATGCACGCCTGGCATTGGTGCATTCGGCCTTCGATGCGCGCACTGGCGACCTCGTCCTGCGCCTGCCGAACGCGACGCCCGTCGCAGCCAGCACGCGCACGCCGGAAGGTCGCGCCGCCATCGCCCGCACCCTCACCGCCGCGCTGGGCGAGGAAGCCCGCGGCGCGCCCTGCTTCGTCGAGGCACCGGGCCATTCCTTCTCCGACGTCGCGAAGAAGGTCGTCTCCATCATCGGACTATCCAGCCTGCACGCGCTGGAACAGGCCGCCGGCGCGCAGCTCGACCCGCTGCGCTTCCGCGCCAATGTCTACGTCTCGGGCGGCAGCCCCTGGGCGGAATTCGACTGGATCGGTCGCGAGATCCTGCTCGGCCAGGCTCGCCTGCGCGTCATCAAGCGCATCGTTCGCTGCCCCGCGACCGAGGTGAATCCGCTGACCGCCGAGCGCGACGCCGAGCCGCCGCGCTGGCTGCGCCAGCATTTCGGCCATGCGGATCTCGGCGTCTATGCGGAGGTCGTCGAAGGCGGGCGCATCGCGCTGGGCGACGCGCTCGAAGTCCTCGACCCGGAAGGCTGAAGCCCTGGCCCGGCGCGGGCCTGGCGTCAGGCGGGTTCGCGCGCCTCGCCGGCCGCCTCGGCCGCACCCTCGCCCTCGCCGAAGTCCTGGCCGTTGGCGCTGCCGATCTCGGTCGCCTCGCCGCCCTCGCCCTCGGCCTGCTCGTTGGGCTGGTACCGGCGCTGCTGGGTCTGCTGGTGCTGCGCGGCGGCCTGGTTCATGGCGTTGAGAATGCGGAAATAGTGTTCCGCATGCTGGAAATAGGATTCCGCCATCACGCGGTCGCCGCCGCTGGTCGCGTCGCGTCCGAGTTGGAGGTACTTCTCGAACAGTTGCTGAGACGTCCCGCGCAGCCGCATGTCCGGCCCGCTCGAATCGAAGACGTGGTTGCGGTTGAGCGGCTGGCGATCGCCGGCGCCGCTGCCACCACCCGTGTGGCGGAACTGGCCGCCGCCCCCACCACCATGACGATGGCCGCCACGGCCGCGCATGCGCTTCATGTTCATCGGTGTTGCGTTTCGCTGTCCTGCGTCCCGACCATTCCCGCCAGGACCGAACCCATCCGGTTCGACCCCTCGCGGCATGCGGCCGGTCTCGTTGCACACCGGCACCCTGATCGCTGCGGCCCGCGGCCGTCGCCATCACTTTGCCGGTCATTGTTGCCAGTGGCCTGCTCACCCGCCGCATTCGCCGACTGCAGCGAATTTCGCGGGCAGGACACCTGCGGCCCCGGGTCAGTCCGGCGGGACATCGAACCCGCTCTCGGTGCTGTCCAGGTGAGGAGAGGGCGGTTCCCTGCCCTACCGCATCGGCACCCTAGCGGCGGCCAGCCCCGGCGCCAAACGGATTCTTCGCCCCCCGCCAATTGTATCCTGCCAGGCGTATGACGGCCCGACCCGCGCCCGGCGGGCTCAGGCCGCGAAGGCGGCCAGCCGCGGGCCGCACATGACCAAGATGCGTCCGGCCTCAGCCCGGCCCCTTGCGGCACCCGGGCCGCAGCACCAGCGCCCGCTCGATGCCGCCCAGGTCCCTGCCGACCGACACCGTCATCAGCCCCGCCCCGGCCGCGAACGACTCGACCGCCGCACGCTGCCCGGCCCCGAGTTCCAGCACCGCCCGCCCGCCCGGGGCCAGCAGCCCCGGCAGCCGGGCGACGACCCGGCGATAGGCGTCAAGCCCATCCGGCCCCCCATCCAGCGCCAGGGCCGGCTCATGCTGCGCCACTTCGGGCATCAGTCCCGCGATCTCACCAGTCGCGATGTAGGGCGGGTTCGAAAGCACCAGGTCAAACTGTCCGCGAATCGCCGCATCCCAGTCCCCGGCCAGGAAGGCCGCCCGTCCCGCAAGCCCATTCGCCGCCGCATTACGCGCCGCCAGCCGCGCTGCGGCCGGCGCGCGGTCGATTCCGAGCCCCCAGGCCGCCAGGCGCTCGGCGAGCACGGCCAGAAGCAGCGCCCCCGTGCCGGTGCCGAGGTCGAGCACCCGCCCGCCATCCGCGAAGCCCTCCAGCGCTGCTTCCACGATCGCCTCCGAATCCGGCCGCGGGATCAGCGTCGCGGGCGAGACAGCGAGGTCGAGCGTCCAGAAGCCGACATGCCCGACCAGATGCGCCATCGGCTCCCGCGCGACACGCCGGCGCAGCAGCGCGGCGAAGGCATCGCCGGCCGAGGCGGGCACCGGCGCGCGCGAGTCGCGCAGGAGGTCCTCTTCCCGGCAGCGCAGCACATGCGCGAGCAGCATGCGGGCCTCGATCCGCGGCGCCTCGATCCCTGCCGCGCGCAGCACCCGCCCTGCCTGACACAGGAAGGCGCCGACCGAACCGCCCGGATCGGCGCAGGCGGTCGTCACGCCGCCTCGGCGGCCAGGCGCGCCGCCTGGTCCTCGGCGATCAGCGCATCGAAGATCTCGTCGAATTCGCCCAGCATGACGCGGTCGATCTTGTGCAGCGTCAGGCCGATGCGGTGGTCCGTCACGCGTCCCTGCGGGAAGTTGTAGGTGCGGATGCGCTCCGACCGGTCCCCGGTGCCGACCTGCGACCTTCGATCGGCGGCGCGCGCGCTGTCGGCGGCGCTGCGCTGCGCATCGTACAGCCTGGCGCGCAACACCTTCATCGCCTTGGCGCGGTTCTTGTGCTGCGACTTCTCCTCCTGCATCGCCACCACGATGCCTGTGGGCAGGTGGGTGATGCGCACAGCGGAATCGGTCTTGTTCACGTGCTGCCCGCCGGCGCCGGAAGCACGGTAGGTGTCGATCCGAAGGTCGGCGTCGTTCACCTGCACGTCCACCTCCTCCGCTTCCGGCAGCACGGCGACGGTCACGGTCGAGGTATGGATGCGCCCCTGCGTCTCGGTCGCCGGCACGCGCTGGACGCGGTGCACGCCGCTTTCGAACTTGAAGCGCGCGAAGACGCCCCGCCCCGCGATCTCGGCGGTCGCACCCTTGATGCCGCCCAGGTCGCTCTCGTCGTAGTCCAGAAGATCGAACCGCCAGCCGCGCGATTCGGCATAGCGCTGGTAGGCGCGGAACAGCTCGGCGGCGAACAGCCCGGCCTCGTCGCCGCCGGCGGCGGGGCGAACTTCCAGGATGGCGCTGCGCTCATCCGCCGCGTCGCGCGGGAGAAGCATGAGTTGCAGCTCGCGTTCGAGCAGCGGCACGCGATCCTTCTGCACGAGCCATTCGGCCTCGGCCAGGTCGCGCATCTCCGGGTCGGCCATCATCGCCTCGGCCTCATCGCGCGCGCGGGTGGCGGCGCGCAATTCCTCGACCTTCGCCACCAGCGGTTCGAGCTCCGCGAGTTCCTTCGACAGCGCGCCGATCTCCGCCCCCGGCGCGCTGGCGAGGATGTGGCGCACCTCCTCGGCCCGCGCGAGCACGCGGTCGAGCCGGTCGGACAAGCTCATGCGAGCCGCCCCGGCACCTCCGGCAGAGGCACCTTCTCCTGCGTGCCGGCATCCAGGTCGCGGACCTGCGCGACGCCGGCGGCGATCTCCTCATCGCCCAGGATGACGGCGGCGCGCGCGCCGATCCGGTTGGCGCGCTCCATCCGCCGCTTGAGATTGCCGCGATAGGCGATCTCCGCCACCACGCCCGCGCGCCGCAGCGCCTGCAGCACGTCAAGCGCGGCAGCCTCCGCGGCATCGCCGACCGGGATCACCGCGACAGGCCGCGCTGCCTCGGGTGCCGCCGGCAGAAGCATGGACAGCCGCTCGATCCCCGCCGCCCAGCCGACCGAAGGCGTGGGCGGCCCGCCCATCTCCTCGACCAGGCCGTTGTAGCGCCCGCCCGCCATCACCGTGCCCTGCGCGCCCAGGCGGTCGGTGACGAACTCGAACGCCGTGTGGCTGTAGTAGTCGAGGCCGCGCACGATGCGCGGGTTCTCCCGGAAGGGCACGCCGAAGCGGACCAGATGCGCCTTCACCGCGGCGTAGAAGCTGGCCGCGGCTTCGGTCAGGTGGTCCCCGATCACGGGCGCGCCGGCGATGATGGCGCGATCGCCCTCGTCTTTGCTGTCGAGGATCCGCAGCGGGTTCTTCTCGAGCCGCACACGGCTGTCATGGCTCAGCGCCTCGCGATGGGCCGAGAAATAGGCGACCAGCGCGGCGCGATAGGCATCCCGGCTCTCGGTATCGCCAAGCGTATTGATCTCGAGCACCGTGCCGTCCGAGACGCCGAGTGCGACCAGGATGTCCCAGCCGCAGGCGATCACCTCGGCATCCGCGAGGGGTTCGGCCGCGCCCAGCACCTCGATGCCGATCTGGTGGAACTGCCGGTAGCGCCCCTTCTGCGGCCGCTCGTAGCGGAACATTGGCCCAGCGTAGAAGACCTTGCGCGGCAGGTTCGTCTGGGTGAGCCCGTTCGAGACCAGGGCACGGCAGACGCCGGCTGTCATTTCCGGGCGCAGCGTGAGCGAATCGCCGCCGCGATCGGTGAACGAGTACATCTCCTTCATCACAACATCGGAGGAATCGCCAAGGCCACGGGAGAAGACGCGCGTGTCCTCGAAGATCGGCGTCGCCCATTCCTCGAAGCCGTAGAGCGCACTCGTGCGGCGCGCTGCCTCGGCGACGGCGTGGTGGCGTCGGAACTCCTCGCCGATCAGGTCGCGCGTGCCGCGGACAGGCTGTAGGGCTGTCATGGTGATGTCCGGTCAGTCGAGGTCAGGGCCTGCGGTTGCGCTGCTGCGGCTGCTGGGTCTGCTGCCCGCGGAAAGGGCGATAGAGTTCCTCCCGCGCCTGGTTGCCCACCCGAACCGCGGTGGCGAGCGCCCGGCGATAGGTCTCGGCCTCGCCGTCATCCAGGCAGTCCGTGTATTCGCCGAGGTCGACAAGGCCACGCAGCCGCCCGGTCCATTGGTCGAGGAAGGCCAGCAGCACCATCCCCTGCGCGCGCAGCTCCGGGTCGATGCCGATGGACAGGGCGCTGGCATGCTGACGGATCATCAGCGAGGCCTCCATGGCCCTGGCGTTGATCGTGCCGCAGGAGGCGCCGCCCGGGCGCACCTCCGTCGTCGGGGGCTCGTCCTCGGCGGGCGGCATCTCCACGCTGCCCATCTGCGCGCGGACGGCCTGTGCCGTTGCCACGCACGCCAGGATGAGCACCGCGCAGAATGCCCCGCGGCGCAGTACAGACGCCGCAGCCATCCTCATTCGGCCGCCTGCCGCGCCGCCTCGGCCGCCGCTGCGCGCGCGGCCGCGGCCATCGCCTCGGCCTTCTCGGACACCAGCCCGACGATGTGGTCCACCATCTCCTCGGACCGGATCGTGTGGTCCGTCCTGCCGGCGGAATAGACCATGTGCGTGCCGGCGCCGCCGCCGGTCAGGCCGATATCGGTCATCAGCGCCTCGCCCGGGCCGTTCACCACGCAGCCGATGATCGACAGGGTGATCGGCTGCTGGATGTGCGCCAGCCGTTCCTCGAGCTTCTCGACCGTGCGGATCACGTCGAAGCCTTGCCTGGCGCAGGACGGGCAGGAGATGATCTTCACGCCGCGGTGCCGCAGGTGCAGCGACTTCAGCATCTCCCAGCCGACCGTCACCTCCTCCTCCGGTTCGGCAGAGAGCGAGACGCGCAGCGTATCCCCGATGCCGGCCCAGAGCAGCGAGCCGAGCCCGATCGCGGACTTCACCGTCCCGGCCCGCTTGCTGCCGGCTTCCGTGATGCCGATGTGCAGCGGATGGTCACAGACCTCGGCCAGTTGCTGGTAGGCCGCGACCGCCAGGAACACGTCGGACGCCTTCACGCTGATCTTGAACTCGTCGAAGCCTTCCTGGAGCAGGTGGTCGGCGTGCCACAGCGCGCTCTCGACCAGCGCCTCGGGGTTGGGCTCCCCGTACTTCTCCAGCAGGTGCTTCTCGAGGCTGCCCGCATTCACTCCGATGCGGATCGAGCAGCCATGGTCGCGGGCGGCCTTGACGACCTCCTTCACGCGTTCCTTGCTGCCGATGTTGCCGGGATTGATGCGCAGGCAGGCGGCACCCGCCCCCGCCGCCTCGATGGCGCGGCGGTAGTGGAAATGGATGTCGGCCACGATCGGGACATTCACCTCGCGCACGATCTCATGCAGCGCGGCGGTGGCTTCCTCGGTCGGGCAGGAGACACGGACGATGTCGGCCCCGGCCAGTTCGCAGCGGCGGATCTGGTCGATCGTCGCCGGCGCGTCCTCGGTGGGCGTGTTGGTCATGGTCTGTACGCTGATTGGCGCATCGCCGCCCACACGCACCTTGCCGACGCCAATCTGCCGGGACTTGCGGCGCAGGATCTGCTGGTAGGGGCGATAGGCCATGCGTCTGGTTCCGGTTCCTGCACTCGGCGGCTGCGCCAATATGGCCGCTTGGGCCGCCGGCCGGAAGGCTTCAACAGCGCCGCGCGACGCCTCAGGGCCGGGCGGGCGGCGGTGCCGCAGGACGCGGCGAGGGCTGGGCCGGCGCG
>NZ_JACADR010000142.1 GCF_016106005.1 Roseomonas rosulenta | reverse complement strand
CTCGTGCGGCGCCGCTCCCGCGACCGGCCGGGGCGCGCGCTGCGCGGCGATGGCGCGGTGCGCGAGCGCGCGCTCGCCGCCTTCGGCTTCCCGCCCACCGAGGCACAGCGCCAGGCGATCGCCGAGATCGATGCCGACCTCGCCGCGCCGCGGCGCATGCTGCGCCTGCTGCAGGGCGATGTCGGCGCCGGCAAGACGCTGGTCGCGCTCATGGCCATGCTGCGCGCGGCGGAGGCCGGCGCGCAGGCCGCGCTGATGGCGCCCACCGAACTGCTCGCGCGCCAGCATCTGCGCAGCTTCGAACGGCTCTGCGGTGCCGCCGGCGTGCCGGTCGCGCTGCTGACCGGCTCGGTGAAGGGGCGCGAACGCAAGCGCGTCCTGGCCGGCCTCGCGGATGGCTCGATCCCGCTGGTGCTCGGCACCCATGCGCTGTTCCAGGAAGGTGTCGCGTTCCACGACCTCGCGTTGGCCGTGGTGGACGAACAGCACCGCTTCGGCGTCGCCCAGCGCCTGATGCTGGCCGAGAAGGGCGCAGCGGTGGACATGCTGGTCATGACCGCCACCCCCATCCCGCGCACCCTGCTACTGACCAACTGGGGCGAGATGGCGGTCAGCCGCCTCGCGGGAAAGCCGCCCGGGCGCCAGCCCATAACCACGCGCGTCGTCAGCCAGGACCGGCTGCCGGACATCGTCGCGCGCCTCGGCGAGGCGATCGCGCGGGAGGAACGCGCCTACTGGGTGGTGCGCGCCATCACCGGGTCCGAGCGCGACGATTCGGTGGCCGCCGAGGACCGCTTCGCCGACCTGAACGCGCGCTTCCCCGGCCAGGTCGGCCTCGCGCACGGGCTGCAGGACATCGCGGTGCGCGAGGCGGCGCTGGCCGATTTCGCGGCCGGGCGCACCCGCATCCTGGTGGCGACCACGGTCATCGAAGTGGGCGTGGACGTGCCCGAAGCCACCATCATGCTCATCGAGCAGGCCGAGCGCTTCGGCCTCGCCGCGCTGCACCAGCTGCGCGGGCGGGTTGGTCGCGGTACGAAGCCCTCCGCCTGCCTGCTCGTGCATTCGCCCGGGCTGACCGAGGGCGAGAAGCGCCGCCTGCTCGTGCTGCGCGAATCCGACGACGGCTTCGAGATCGCCGAGGAGGACCTGCGCCTGCGCGGCGGCGGCGACGCGCTGGGCGCCCGCCAGGCCGGGCTGCCCGGCGCAAGGCTGCTCGACCCGCGGGAGGACCCGGAGGAATACGCCCGCCTGGTCGAGATCGCGCATCGCGACGCCGAGGTGCTGCTGGAACGCGACGCCGCGCTGGCTTCCCCCCGCGGGCGGGCGACGCAGATGCTGCTGGCGATCTTCGGCCACGACCTGTCGATGGCGCCGCTGGAAGCCGGCTAGCGCCCGGCCGCGGGGGCTTGCATCCGGCGTCCCGGCGGTTCAAATCGCCCCCCCGCTGACCTTGGCTTCCATTCCGACCCGGGCCGGCGCCGACCCGGCGTACCAGCCCGCACGACCGAACAAGGGGAGACCGGCCTTGGCCGCGTTGATCGAGATCGAGCGCCTGACCAAGCGCTTCGGCGCCTTCACCGCCGTGGACGACGTGTCGTTCTCGGTTGATCGCGGCGAGGTCGTGGGCTTCCTCGGCCCCAACGGCGCCGGCAAGTCCACCACCATGAAGATGCTGGCGGGCTTCGTGACACCCACCGCCGGCACCGCGCGCATCTGCGGCCAGGACGTGGTGGACCACCCGGTCGCGGCGAAGCGCAGCCTCGGCTACCTGCCCGAGGGCGCGCCCACCTATCCCGAGATGACGGTGAGCGCCTTCCTCGGCTTCGTCGCGCGCATCCGCGGCTATCGCGGCGCCAACCTCGCGACGCGCGTCGCGCATGCCATGGACCTCACGCAGCTCGAGGGCGTGCGCCTGCAGCCGATCGAGACTCTCTCGAAGGGCTTCAAGCGCCGCGTCGGCCTGGCGCAATCCCTGCTGCACGACCCGCCGGTGCTGGTGCTCGACGAGCCCACCGACGGGCTCGACCCCAACCAGAAGCACGAGGTCCGCGAACTGATCCGCCGCATGGCGCCGGAGAAGGCGATCCTGATCTCGACCCACATCCTCGAGGAGGTGGAGGCGGTCTGCACGCGGGCCATCATCATCGCCCATGGCCGCGTGCTGGCGGATGCCACGCCGAAGGCGCTGGAGCAGCCGGACCGGACGCTGGAACAGGTGTTCCGTGACCTGACCACGAAGCCCGCGGAGGCCGCGTGATGGCTGCGCTGATCGTCGCCCGGCGCGAGCTCGCCGGCTATTTCGCCACCCCGGTCGCCTATGTGTTCATCGTGATCTTCCTGATGCTGGCCGGCGCACTGACCTTCACGCTGGGCGGCTTCTTCGCGCGCGGGCAGGCCGATCTCGGGCCGTTCTTCACCTTCGTGCCCTGGCTGTTCCTGTTCCTGGTGCCGGCGCTCACCATGCGCCTCTGGGCCGAGGAACGGCGCCTGGGCACCATCGAATTGCTGCTCACGCTGCCGCTGCCGCAATGGCAGGCGGTGGTCGGCAAGTTCCTTGCCGCCTGGGCCTTCTGCGCCATCGCGCTGGCGCTGACCTTCCCGCTGGTGCTGACCGTCAACTACCTCGGCCGGCCGGACAATGGCGTGATCGCAGCGGGATATGTGGGCTGCCTCCTGGTGGCGGGCGCCTATCTCGCGGTGGGCGCGGCGATGTCGGCCATGACCAAGAACCAGGTCATCGCCTTCGTCCTCGCCGTCGCGGTGTGCTTCCTGTTCGCCGCGGCGGGCTCGCCCATCGTCACCGAGTTCCTCTCCCAGCGCATCCCGCTGCTGGCGGAGGTGGCGCGCGGTCTGTCCGTCACGGAGCGCTTCAACAGCCTCACGCGCGGGGTGATCGCGCTGCGCGACGTGGTGTTCTTCCTGTCCTTCATGGGTTTCTTTCTGTTCGTGAACGCGGTGGTGATCGACCACCGGAAGGCGGATTGATCCGATGAGCGGCATGGCAACTCCGCGCGCCGGCTCTCGGCGCCTCTGGTCCTCGGCCCTCGGCGTGCTGGCGGCCGCCGTGCTGGCGGTGGGCGTCAACATGCTGGTGGACCGGCTCGCGCCGCGCGCGCGCATCGACCTCACGCAGCAGCGGCTCTACACGCTCTCGGCCGGCACCGTGTCGGTGCTGCAGGGGCTGCAGGACCCGGTCACGCTTCGGATGTTCTATTCGCGCCGCCTGGGCTCGGCGTTGCCCGCCTATGGCGCCTATGCCGACCGCGTTCGCGCCATGCTCGAGGAATACGTCGCCGTCTCCGGCGGCAAGGTGCGGTTGGAAGTCTTCGACCCCGAGCCCTTCAGCGAGACCGAGGACCGCGCCCTCGCCTACGGCCTGCAGGGCGTGCCGGTCGACCAGTCCGGCGAGCAGATCTATTTCGGCCTGGCCGGCGTGAACCTGCTGGATGACGAGCGCACCATCCCCTTCTTCCAGCCCGAGCGCGAGCGCTTCCTGGAATTCGACCTGACGCGCCTGGTCTTCGAATTGTCGAACCCGCGCCGCCCCGTGGTCGGCGTGATGTCCAGCCTGCCGGTCAATGGCGACCCGCGCATGATGATGATGATGCGCGGCGGCGTGGCCGGGCAGCCCTACGCTTTCATGCAGACGCTGCGGCAGTTCTTCACGGTGCAGGACGTCGCACTGGACGCCCAGCGCATCGCCGATGACGTGCAGGTGCTGATGGTGATCCATCCGCAGGGCCTGCCCGAGACCACGCTGTATGCCATCGACCAGTTCGTCATGCGCGGCGGCAAGCTGATCGTGTTCACCGATCCGCATTCCGAAGGCCAGGCCTCGCGCCCGGGCCCGGGCGGACAGCCGCCGCGCGACACCTCCTCGAACCTCGATCGCCTGCTCAACCCCTGGGGCATCGTGGCACCGCATGACAACGTGGTGCTCGACCTGCGCGGTGCCTGGCGGGTGCGCGCCAACCCGAACGACCGCGTGCAGGCGGTGGACTACGTGGCCTGGTTCAACCTGCAGGGGGATTCGCTCAGCCAGTCGGAAGTGGCGACGGCGCAGCTCAACCAGGTCACCGTCGCCTCAGCCGGCTCGGTGCAGCGCGCCGAGGGCGCGACCATCGAGATGGAGCCGCTGCTCACCGGCTCCGACCGCTCCATGCGCGCCTCGGTTGAACGCGTGCAGAACAACCCCGACCCGGCGCGCATCCTGGCCGAGTTCCGCCCGGACGGGCTGCGCCGGACCATCGGCGCGCGCTTCCGCGGCGCCGTGCCCTCCGCCTTCCCCGAAGGCCAGCCCCCGCCGCCCGAGGGCATCGAGCGTGCGGCCGACCTGCCCGCGCATCGTGCCCGCAGCGAGGGCCCCGCGAACCTGGTGGTGATCAACGACGCCGACATCCTCGAGGACCGCTTCTGGGTCCGCGTGCAGGATTTCTTCGGCCAGCAGGTCGCGACCCCCATCAGCGACAACGGCGCGCTGGTGGCGAACCTGGTCGATGCCTTCGCCGGCGGCGATGCGCTGATCTCGCTGCGATCCCGCGGCGAATCGCTGCGCCCCTTCACCGTGGTGGACGACATCCGCCGCGATGCCGACGCCCGCTTCCGCCAGACCGAGCGCGAGCTGACCGAGCGCCTCCAGGCGACCGAGCGCCGCCTGCGCGAACTGCGCCAGGGCCAGGGCGGCGCGGGCGCCCAGGCGAGCGCGGTGATCACCGCCGAGCAGCGCGCCGAGATCGACGCGGCGCGCGTGCAAATCCTCCAGACCCGCCAGCAGCTGCGCGCCGTGCAGCTCGACCTGCGCCGCGACATCGAGGGCATGGAGACCTGGCTGCGCGTACTCAACATCGCCGCCGTGCCTTTGCTGCTGACGCTGTTTGCCATCGGCCTGGGTGTCGCGCGCCGTCGCAAGCGCGCCGCGGCGCGAGCCTGAGGGGGGCAGCGCAATGAACCGTCGCACCCTATTGCTGCTGTCCGGGGCCGCCGCCGCCGCCGTAGGCGGCGCGCTGCTGCTCAAGCCCGCAGCGCCGCCACCGCCCTCGCCCGCCGGCGCCCAGCTCGCCTTCCCGAACCTGGCGCAACGCCTGCAATCCGCCGCGCGGATCGTTGCCACGCGCCATGACGGCACGCTTGAGGTCGCCCGCCGTGGCGAGACCTGGGTGCTGCCCGCCAAGGGCGGCTACCCGGTGCGCCAGGAGAAAGTGCGCGAATTGCTGGTCGGCCTGACCGAACTGCGCCTGACCGAACCGCGCACGGCGAACCCCGAACTGCTCGACCGCCTCGGCGTCGAGGACCCGGCGCTGCCCGGCGCGACCTCGACCCTGTTGCGCGTGCTCGACGCACAGGGCGGCGTGATCGCCGAGCTGGTGATCGGCCGGCGCCGCGTGCGCACCCAGGGCAACGTCCCGGAATCCGCCTATGTGCGCCGGCCCAGCGAGAACCAGGCCTGGCTCGCCGAAGGCCGTATCCCAGTCGATTCCGATCCGCAGCTCTGGCTCGACCGCGATATCGCGAACTTCCCGCGCGAGCGCGTCCGCCGCATCGCCGTCACCCGCAGCGGAGAGCCTCCGCTGGTGATCGCGCGCAGCGGCGAACCGGACGGCACGCTGCGCATCACCGAGCCCGCTGACGTGCCGCCCGGCGAGGAGACGGCGCTGGACGAGGCAGGCCGCGCCTTCGAGTTCCTCACTTTCCTCGATGTCCGCCCGGAAGCCGAGATCCCGGGCGAGGCGCTGGGCGAGGCGCGGTTCGAACTGACCGACAACCTCGCCATCCTGGTCCGCCCCCGCAAGGATGGCGAGGCGCTCTGGATCACGCTGGCCGCCGAGGGCGACGACGAGGCCGCGCGGCTGAATGCGCGCTGGCGCGGCTGGGCCTACCAGGTGGGTGCGTGGAAGGAGAAGGCCTTCGTGCCGCTGCTCTCGGAGCTGCGCACGGCCGAGCCGCCCGCCCCCGGGGCGCCGGAGACCCCCGCCGAACCGCCGCGCCCGCAGTGACCGGGCGCGAGTACCCCGACCGCCCCTGGGTGGGCATCGGCTGCATCGTCTTCCGCGGCGAGCACGTGCTGCTGGTGCGCCGCGGCAAGCCGCCGCGCATCGGGCAATGGTCCCTGCCCGGTGGCGCGCAGCATCTCGGCGAGACCGCCGAGGAGGCCGCGCGGCGCGAATTGCGCGAGGAAGCGGGCATCGAGGTCGGGCCGATGGCGCTCGCGATCGTGGTCGATTCCATCTCGCGCGACGAGGCCGGGCGGGCGCTCTACCACTACACCATCATCGACTTCGCGGCCGAGTGGCGCTCGGGCGAGGCGCGCGCCGGCGACGACGTGAGCGAGGTGGCCTGGACCCTGCCCGTGGATTTCGCCGCCTTCGACCTGACGGAGGCGACGCATCGCGCCGTCGCCGCGGCGCGCGCGGCGCTCCAGCGCGGGGCCGCCGCCGCGACCTGACAACGGCGGCCTTGGCCGCGCGCCGCGCCTGCGCAATGATCCGCGCAGGAGGAACCGTCCCATGATGTATCGCATGACCGCCCTCGTGGCGCTCGCCTGCGCCGCCCTGCCCGTCGCGGCCACAGCGCAGAGCGGCCCCGCCGTGGTCTATTGCGTGAACGATCGCATCCGCGTCGAGCGCACCACCATCCAGCAGCTGCGTGTCCACCAGCCGCACGCGCCCATCTGCATCATCGGCCCGTCCTTCGACTTCCAGCCCGATGGCGTCACCTGGGTGCGCCAGAACCTGCGCTCGGATGTCGGCGGAAGCTGCCGCTGCAACTGATACCGGGCGCACGAAGGTTTCACCTTCGTGCCCCTCGGACGCCGGGCGGCGGCCATCCGGCCGCCTTGGCTTCGCCGGACTGCCGGCGGGCGGCATTCGTGGCCTGGGCCCTTCGGGCCGCTGGTCGGCGCTTCGTGCGCCTGGCCTGAGCGCCCGCGGCGCATGAGCCTCCGCGCCGCGGACGCGGACCCTTCCCCCGCGCGCCGCGGCGCGTCAGGTTGGCGCCCCGATCCGCTGGAGCGACCGCCATGACCCCCGCCGCATTCTCCCGACGCAGCCTGCTGGGCACCGCCACCGCGCTGCTCGCCGCTCCGACCCTGGCGCAACCGCTTGCCGGTGGGCGTACCGTGCGTGTCATCGTCCCCTTCCCGCCCGGCGGCGCGGTGGACATCACCTCGCGCCTGCTGGCGGACCGGCTCGGCCCCGTGCTCGGCCAGACGGTGGTGGTCGAGAACCGCGCGGGGGCCGGCGGGCTCATCGGGGCGGATGCCATCGCCAAGGGGGATCGCGACGGCACGGTGCTCGGCCTGGTCAGCGCGACCTCCTACTGCGCCATGCCCTTCATGCATGCGCGCATGCCCTTCGACCCGCTGCGCGACCTGACGCCGGTGACGCAGTTGACCGATGGCGTGCTGCTCTGCGTGGTGAACGCCCAGACCGCCCAGGCGCGCGGCTGGACCGACTTCCGCGCGCTGGTGCAGTGGTCGCGCGCCAATCCCGAGCAGGTGAAGATGGGCTCCTCGGGCACCGGGACCTCCTCGCACCTCAACATCGCGGCGATCAACCGCTTCGCCGATGCGAAGATCCTGCACGTGCCCTATCGCGGCGGCGGGCCGGCCATCAACGACCTGCTCTCGGGCACCATCGACATGATGTTCGACGTCATGCCCGCGCTGATGCCGCATGTGGAGAGCGGAAAATTCAAGGCGCTGGCCGTCTCCTCGGGCGACCCGATCGCGCTGCTGCCGCAGGTGCCGGGGATGAAGGCCTTCGCCGATCTCGGCCTCGGCCAGCACGAGCTGATCAACTGGAACGTGGTCACCACCGCGGGCGGGACGCCCGCCCCGGTGGTGCAGCGCATCTTCGAGGCGATCCGCACCGTCAGCCAGCAGCGCGACTTCATCGAGCGCATGCGCCCGCTGGGCTACGGCATCATCCTCAGCGAGAGCCCCGAGGCGGCGGCGCGCATGATCCGCGCCGAGACCCCGCGCTGGCAGCGCATGGTCGAGATCTCGGGCGCACGGGTCGAATAGCGCGCCTGGCCGCGGCGCGCGGCGCGGGGGCGTTCACCCGCGCTGCGCCCAGGCCTCGCGCTTCCGGTACAGGGTCGAGGGGCTGACGCCGAGGAAGGCCGCCGCCTTGGGCACGTTGCCGCCGCACAGGCGGATCGCCTCCTCGATCGCCTCCCGCTCGATCTCGGCCAGCGGGCGGATGCGCCGTGCCGGGTCGGGCACGCGCGGGGCGGGCGGCGCCGCGGCGGGGGCGGCACCGCCATGCACCGTGACCGGCAGCATCGCCGCCGTCACCGCCTCCCCGTCATGCAGCACCACCGCGGTGCGGATGGCGTTCTCGAGCTCCCGCACATTGCCGGGCCAGCGATGGGCGCGCAGCAGCGCCGCCGCATCGGGGGCGAAGCGGGCGAAGCGCTTGCCTTCCTCGGCGGCGGAGCGCGCCAGGAAGGCCTCGGCCAGCAGCATCACGTCCTCCCCGCGCTCGCGCAGCGGCGGCAGCGGCACGGGCACGACGTGCAGGCGGTAATACAGGTCCTCTCGGAAGCGCCCGGCCTGCACCTCGACCAGCGGGTCGCGGTTGGTGGCGCAGACGAAGCGCACATCGGTATGCAGCGCCTTGGCGCCGCCCACGGGCACGAAGCTGCCGGTCTGGATGAAGCGCAGCAGCTTGCCCTGTAGCGCCAGGTCCATCTCGCAGATCTCATCCAGGAACAGCGTGCCGCCATCGGCCATGCGCGCGGCACCCGGCCGGTCGGCCACCGCGCCGGTGAAGGCGCCGCGGACATGGCCGAAGATCTCGCTCTCGATCAGGTCCTTCGGAATGGCGGCGCAGTTGAGCGGCACGAAGGGCCCGGCCGCGCGCGGCGAGAGCGCATGCACCGCCTCGGCGGCCAGTTCCTTGCCGGTGCCGCTCTCGCCCGTCACGAAGACCGTGGCGCGCGAGGCCGCGGCATTCTCCAGGATGCGATAGACCGCCTGCATCGCCGGCGCGGCGCCGATGAAGCCGGCCAGCCCGCCGCGCGGCGCCCCGGCCGCGAGGCTCGCCACCGTGCGCTTCAGCGCGGCGCGCTCCAGCACGTTCGCGAGCGTCACGACGAGGCGTTCCGCGGCGAAGGGCTTGACCAGGAAGTCGGAGGCGCCGGCGCGCATCGCCTCGACCGCGGTGGCCACCGACCCATGCGCGGTCATCACGATCACCGGTGGCGGGTCGGGGCGGGCACGGATCTCCGCCAGCAGCCCGAGCCCGTCGCCATCGGGCAGGCGCAGGTCGAGTAGCACGGCATCCGGCGGGTCGGCCGCGAGCGCCGCGCGCGCCCGCGCGAGGGAGGCGACATGCTGGATGTCGTGCCCCTCGTCGCGGAGATATTCGCGGTACAGGGTGGCGAGGGAGAGCGTGTCCTCGACCAGCAGCAGCCTGGCCGGGGGCACGGGGTCAGCCTCTGCCCGGCCGCATCGCCGCGATGATCATCAAGACCATGCCAATGAAGGCCGGCAAGCCCCAGGCCGGCAACGCGAGCAGCGGGACAAAGGCCGCGTTCCACATCGCCGGCCCGACCAGGCGCTCGAGCCCGACCTGCCGCGAGGCCAGGGCCGACGCGTTCACCCCATAGAGCATCTGGCCGAGCGGGTAGCCCCAGCCCATGAAGAAGCCGATGCAGAAGGCGGCGCCGAACAGGATGAAGGCAAGCGTGCGCAGGACCATGTCATGCCCAAAGTCGCTCGTTCTGCAGGCCGCTGTAAAGGTCCGCGACGAACTCCCCATAGCCGTTGAACAGTTGCGTCGGGATCCGGGCATTGGTGCCGAGCACCCGTTCGCTCGCCTGGCTCCAGCGCGGATGCGCCACCTCGGGGTTCACATTGGCCCAGAAGCCGTATTCGCTGGCCTGGATGCGTTCCCAGAAGGAGACCGGGCGCTGGTCGGTGAGCGCGATGCGCACGATGCTCTTGCCGGCCTTGAAGCCGTATTTCCAGGGCTGGTGGAATCGGATAGGCCCGCCGTTCTGCGGCGGCAGCAGCTTGCCGTAGGCGCCCACGACCAGGAATGAGAGGTCGTTCGCCGCCTCGGCCACGGTGCAGCCCTCGATATACGGCCACGGGTACCAGGACTGGCGCAGCCCGGGCATGACCGCGGGGATCGCCGCCGTCTCGAACACGACGTAGCGCGCGGAGGCCAGCGGCTTCACCTGCGCCAGCAGCGCACTCAGCGGGAAGCCGGTCCAGGGCACCACCATCGACCAGGCCTCGACGCAGCGCAGGCGATAGACGCGCTCCTCGATCGGCATGGTGCGCAGCAGGTCCTCGATGCCGAATTCGCGCGGCGTCTCGACCATGCCCTCGACCTTCACGGTCCAGGGGCGCTGGGGCAGGCGCTGGGCGCCCTGGCTGATCGACTTGCTGGTGCCGAATTCATAGTAGTTGTTGAAGGTGGTGACCTCGCGCTCGGGGCTGATCTCGCGCCCTGGCGCGTAGCGCGTGTTGCGCATGGCCGGCGGCAGGCCGCCCGCCGCCGGCTGGGCCTGCGCCGTCCCGGCCGCGCCCAGAATCGCCGCGCCGAGGCCGAGGGCCTTGCGGCGACCGAACACCAGGTGCTCGGGGGTGACGCGCGCGTCGGGAATTTCCCAGCCGCGGGGGATTCGGATCTGCATATCGGTCACTCCGTTCGGCCTGACAGATCGGCACGTCGCAGCCGGCTTCAAGCGTTCTCAGTGGCCCGGGCGCGGCAGCACCGCGGCGGACGGTTGTCCCGGGGCGGTGGTGACGCGGAACAGCCGGTAGGCCTCCGCCTCGATTCCGTCCCGGCTGCGGACGAGGCGCCCCTGCGGCACCGGCTCGGCGCCGGGCCAGAGAGGAGGTCCCTCTCCCCGCCTTTCGCTGCGGACCAGCAGGCCGGTTACGCCCGCCTGCGGCGCCGGCAGCGCGAAGAAGCCCCAGCGCGGGTCCATCGCCACCACCATGCGCCCCGGCGGCAGGCGGAAGGCCAGGACGGAGGCCAGGCCGTATTCCTCGGCGGCAACGAAGGCCGCCCCCTCCCGTTCCGCCGCCCCGGCGACGGCGGCGGTGAAGGCCGGCCAGCCGCCGAGCCGCGCCAGCGTTGGGTCGCTGCGCCGCGGCAGCGCCAGCGGTGCGGCCACCGCCTGCAGATACACCGCCCCCGTCATCGCCGCGCCCAGCGCAAGCGCGGGCACGCGCAGGCGC
>NZ_JACADR010000141.1 GCF_016106005.1 Roseomonas rosulenta | reverse complement strand
GGCCTCCTGCCGCAGGCGCAGCGCGCCGTTCACGCGCAGGATGTCGCCGGCGCGGTTGCCCTCGCGCCGCGCCCCGGTGATGGCGCGCGGCGCGGCGCCCAGCGCGGCGGCCAGCGCCTGCAGGTTGCGCCCGTCCCAGTCGCCGAAGGCGTGGTCCCGCGCGAGACGCAGCCGCGCCGCGAAATACGCGATGCGCGCCCCGCCCGCCGGATCGGGCGCCTGGCCCATGCGCCGGAAGGCGGCGACCCCGAGCAGGCCGGGCCCGGCCGCGTCCGCGATGCGCGCTTCCACCAGCGCGCGCAGCGCATCGGCGTCGGGCACTGCATGGGCGGGCGGCGCGGCGATCAGCGCGACCAGCAGCAGCAGGCAGCGGAGCATCGCGGTCACTCCCCGAAGACCGGCAGGGTCAGCGCGCCGGTGAGCACCAGCGCATTCGCCAGGTCGATGAAGAAGGCGCCGGTCAGCGGCACCACCAGGAAGGCGACCGGCGCCGGGCCGTAGCGGTTCGCCACCGCCTGCATGTTGGCGATGGCCGTCGCGGTCGCGCCCATCGAGAAGCCGAGGAAGCCCGCGGTCGCCACCGCCGCCTCGTAGTCGCGGCCCATGGCGCGGTAGACCACCACCACGCCATACAGCACCGCGAAGGCGGCCTGCGCGGCCACGATCGCCATCAGCGGCCCGGCCAGCGCCGCCAGCTCCCACAGCCGGATCGTCGCCATGGTCATGGCCAGGAAAAGCGCCAGCGCGGTGCTCCCCACCAGGTCCACAGAGGCATCCGAGACCGGCAGGCGGATCAGCGGCGCGGCCAGGTTGCGCACCAGCACGCCGGCGAACAGGCACCACAGGAAATCCGGCAGCGCCACCGGCAGCGACGCGGTGAACGCGGCGAGCACGCCGCCGAGCAGCAGGCAGAACATCACGAGGCAGGTGGTGACGATGGCGCCCTCGGTGGTCGCGGGTTCCGGCGCATTGGCCGCCGCCGCGGCAGGTCCGGCGGCGACCGGCGCGCGGCCGCGCAGCAGGTATTGCGCGACCGGCCCGCCGACCACGCCGCCCAGCACCAGGCCGATGGTGGCCGAGGCCATCGCCAGCCCCATCACGCCGGCCAGGCTATGCGTCTCCTCGAAGATGCGCGCATAGGCCGCGCCGGTGCCGTGCCCGCCGACCAGCGTGACCGACCCGCCCACCAGCCCGATCAGCGGATGCTGGTCGAGCAGGATGGCCATGCCGGTGCCGAGCGCATTCTGCGCCATCAGGAAGGGCACGACACATATCAGGAACAGCACCAGCTTCGGCCCGCCCTTGCGCAGGCGCCCGAGATCCGCCGACAACCCGACGCTCGCGAAGAAGGCCAGCAGCAGCGGGGCACGCAGCGTGCCCGATGTCTCGATCACCAGCCCGCCCCAGGCGTACAGCACTGCCGCCAGCAGCGCGAAGGCGAGGCCACCCGAGATGGGCTGCGGGATGTTGTAGCGCGCGAGCGGCCCGATGCCGGCATTGAGGAAACGCCCCGCGAGCAGGATCGCCGCCGCGAGCGCCAGCGTCCCCGTCGAATCGAGCGTCATGCAGGCACCTCCTGCGCGCAGTGTGCACCGGCGGGACGGCGTCGCGGAACCCTGGACGCGCCGCGCGCGCGGTGGTGCAATCGCCCGCATGAGCGAGACGCTGCTCGACGTGAAGGGCCTCACCTGCCCGCTGCCGGTGCTCAAGGCCAACAAGGCGCTGCGCGGGCTGCCCGCCGGCGCGCGGCTGACGGTGCTCGCGACCGACCCGGCCTCGGTCGCGGATTTCCGCGCCTTCTGCAAGGAGACCGGCCATGCGCTGGTCGCCTTCGGGGAGGAGGCCGGCGCCTATCGCTTCGTCATCCGCAAGCGCGAGGACCCGCCGGCGTGAGCGTCCTGCTGCTGACCCATCGTGCCTGCCTGCACCACGACCCGGGACCGCACCACCCGGAATGCCCGGACCGCCTGCGATCGGTGCTGAAGGCGCTGGAGGCCGGCGAATTCGCGGACCTGATCCGCGACCAGGCGCCGCTCGCGACGGTGGAGCAGCTCACGCGCGTGCACCCGGAGAACTACGTCGCGGCAATCCTCGGCATCCGCCCGGAACCGGATGAGCGGGTCGCGCTGGATGGCGACACCATCATGTCCTGGGGCAGTGCGGAGGCCGCGCTGCGCGCCGCGGGCGCGGCAGTGGCTGCGGTGGATGCGGTGATGAAGGGCGAAGTCCGGCGCGCCTTCTGCGCCACGCGCCCGCCCGGGCACCATTGCGAGCCGGGGCGGCCGATGGGGTTCTGCCTTTTCGCGAATGCCGCGATTGCCGCGCGCCACGCGCAGGCCGAACACGGCGCGGCGCGCGTCGCGGTGGTGGATTTCGACGTGCACCACGGCAACGGCACGCAGGCCTGCTTCGAGGCGGATGCCTCGCTGTTCTACGCGAGCAGCCACCAATGGCCGCTCTATCCCGGCACCGGCGACGTGACCGAGCGCGGCGTGGGCAACATCCTGAATGTCACGCTGTCGCCCGGCGCCGATGGCACGGCCTTCCGCGCCGTCTGGGCGGAGCAGATCATTCCCGCGCTGGAGGCCTTCGCGCCCGACCTGCTGGTGATCTCGGCCGGCTTCGACGCGCATGCGGCCGACCCGCTGGCGCAGCTGCGCGTGCGCGAGGCGGATTTCGCGTGGGTCACCGAGGCGCTGTGCGGCGTGGCGGAACGCTGCTGCGGCGGGCGCGTGGTGTCGCTGCTGGAAGGCGGCTACGACCTCGAGGCGCTGGGGCGTTCGACGGCGGCGCATGTGCGGGCGCTGATGCGGGCGTGAGCATGTACGACGTGATCGTGGTCGGCGCCGGGTCCGCGGGCGCGCCGCTCGCCGCGCGGCTGTCGGAGGACCCCGGCCGCCGCGTTCTCCTGCTGGAAGCCGGGCGTGACTGGCGTTCGGCGGACGCACCGGCCGCGCTGCGCAGCGCCAACATCATCCCCTTCATGCACGACCCGCGGCACCAGGCGGGATGGCAATGGCCGGGGCTGATGACGCGGCGGACGTCGGCGCAGGAGCCGCGCTTCTACTGGCGCGGCAAGGCGTTGGGCGGGTCGTCGGCGGTGAATGCGCAGATCGCCATCCGCGGCGTGCCCGCGGCCTTCGACGCCTGGGCCGAGGCCGGCTGCGAGGGCTGGTCGGCGGCGGACGTGCTGCCGATCTACGATGCCATCGAGGATGATGCGGATACGGGTGTGGCGCCGGGCATCCGCCGTGGCGGCCCGCTGCCCGTCTTCCGCATGCCGGTGGACCGATGGGGCGCGGTTGATCTCGCGCTGCGCGACGCGGCGCTGGCCGCCGGGTACCGCTGGAAGGGCGACCTCAACGCCTCCGAGGGCGAGGGGATTTCCTGCAATCCGATCAACCTGCGCGAGGGCCAGCGCGTCACCACCAATGACGGCTACCTGGAACCGGCGCGGGGCCGCGCAAACCTGACCATCCGCGGCGGCGCGCTGGTCGATCGCGTGCTGTTCGATGGCACCCGCGCGCGCGGCGTGCTCGTACGCTTCGGCGAGGCGTGGGAGGAGATCGCGGCGCGCGAGGTGGTGCTGTGCGCCGGCGCGATCCATTCGCCCTGCATCCTGATGCGCTCCGGCATCGGGCCGGCGACCGCGCTGCGCGCGTTGGGCATCGCGGTGCACCACGACCTGCCGGCGGTCGGGCGGCACCTGATGGACCACCCAATCCTGCGCGGGTCGATCGCGCTGAAGCCCGGGCACCGCGCGCAGGGTGCCGATGCGCGCCACACGAATTGCTGCCTGACCTACAGCAGCAACCTGGCGGGCGGGGGCGAGCGCGACATGATCATGATCGCCTACAACCACCGGGGCCTGTCCGCCGATGGCGCGCCGGCGCCGGGCGGGGCGGTCGGCATCGCGCTCTATGATGCCTTCTCACGCGGGGAATTGCGGCTGACCTCCGCCGACCCCGAGGCGCAGCCGGAAGTCGACGAGAACATGCTGGACGACCCGCGCGACCGCGAACGGATGCGCGACGGCGTGCGGCGCCTCGCGCGACTGGCGGCGCTCGACCCGCTCGCACGCCTGGGCGCCATCACCTTCGGCGAGACGGGGATGTCCATGGCCGAGGCCGCTGCGCTGCCCGACGATGCGCTCGATACCATCATGCTGCGCGAGGCCGCCGACATCCAGCACGCCGCCGGCACCTGCCGAATGACCGCGCATGAGGACCCGCGGGGCGTGGTGGACCCCGACCTGCGTGTGCGGGGCGTGAGCGGGCTGCGCGTGGCGGATGCGTCCATCATGCCGACGGATTGCCGCGCCAACCTGCACTTCACCTGCGTGATGGTCGGGGAGATGGCGGCGCGGCGGATGCGGGCGGGGCGGTAGCCCTTGCCCATTCCGGCCGGGCCGCCCTATCTGCGGTCCGATCTCCGGGAAGGATCCGCCATGAACCGCCGCACCCTGCTGGCCCTGCCGGCCGCCGCCCTGCTGCCCGCCGCCGTCCATGCCCAGGCCGCCTGGCCCAGCGCGCCCATCCGCGCCATCGTGCCCTTCGCCCCCGGTTCCGCCACCGACACGGTCGGCCGGCTGCTCGCCGAGGGCATGCGCGCCGCTCTCGGCCAGCCCGTGGTGGTGGAAAACCGCGCGGGCGCCAACGGCCTGATCGGCGCCGAGGCCGTCTCCCGCGCCACCGCCGACGGCAACACGCTTCTGGTCGGCACCAATTCCACCAACGCCGCGGCCCGCGCCCTGTTCCGCAACGTACCCTTCGACATGGAGGCCGGCTTCGCGCCGATTTCGACCATCGCCACCGTGCCGCTGCTGGTCGCGGTGAAGGCGGACAGCCCCTACCGGACCCTGGCCGACCTGATCACGGCAGCGCGGGCGCGGCCCGAGGCGATCACCTACGCCTCCGCCTCCTCCTCGCAGGAAGTGGCCTCGGCCTCGCTTGCGGCCATGGCGAATGTGCGCATGCTGGCGGTGCCCTACCGCTCCTCGCCGCTGGCGGTGCAGGACATGCTGGCCGGGCGCGTCGACATGTTCATCGCCGACCAGGCGGTGATCCTGCCGCAGGCCCAGGCCGGCGCGCTGCGCATCCTGGCCGTGACCTCGGCCGAACGCTCCGCCGCCGTGCCCGACGTCCCGACGGTGCGCGAGGCCGCGAACCTGCCCGACTACGAGGTCATCGCCTGGTTCACTCTCTTCGCCCCCGCCGGCACGGCCCCGGACCGCATCGCGCTGCTCAACCGCGCCGTGCAGGCCGCGCTCGGCACCGAGGAGATGCGCACCCGCCTGGCCGGCGCGCTCGGCATGACCATCCGCGGGTCGACCCCCGAGCAGGCCGCCGCCTTCGTGCGGGCCGAAACCACCAAATGGACCAATGCCATCCGTCAGGCCGGGATCGAGCCGCAATAGCCTTCCCCACGACGGACTGTTAACCTTGCCTGACATGGCCAGGACACGCACCGAGGCGGACGAGCCGCCCGCCGACATCGCAACCCTGTCCTTCGAGCAGGCGCTCGCCGAGCTCGAAGGCATCGTGAAGGCGCTGGAAAGCGGGCAGGGGGCGCTCGAGGCATCGGTCGCGGCCTACCAGCGCGGCGCCGCGCTGCGCGCGCATTGCGAGCGCAAGCTGGCGGAGGCCGAGCAGAAGGTGCAGGCCATCGTGGAAGGCCCCGCGGGGCTGTCGCTGCGGGACGTGGAATAAGCATGGAAACCCTGACGGCCTCCTCCGAAGGCCTGCGCGCCGCCATGACCCAGTCGGCTGCCGATATCGACGAGGCGCTCGCTATCCTGATCCCGCGCCCCGAAGGCCCCGAGGCTCGGCTTTTCGAGGCCATGCGCTACGCCGCGATCGGCGGCGGCAAACGGCTGCGCGGCTTCCTGGTCCTGGAAGGCGCCAGGCAGTTCGGCGTGGCGCGCGACCCGGCGCTGCGCACCGCCGCCGCGATCGAGATGCTGCACGCCTATTCGCTGGTGCATGACGACCTGCCCTGCATGGACGATGACGACCTGCGCCGCGGCAAGCCCACGCTGCACAAGGCCTTCGACGAAGCCACCGCCGTGCTGGCCGGCGATGCGCTGCAGGCCAATGCCTTCTACGTCCTGGCCGAGCCGGACACGCATTCCGACCCCTATGTCCGGGCCGAGCTCTGCCGCTGCCTGGCGCGCGCGGCCGGCCCGCGGGGCATGTGCGGCGGGCAGATGCTCGACATGCTGGCCGAGGAAGCGGGCGAACCGCTCGAGGAAGCCGAGATCGGCCGCCTGCAGCTGCTCAAGACCGGCAAGCTGATCGAATTCGCCGCCGAGGCCGGGGCCATCCTGGGCAAGGCGCCGCTGCAGCTGCGCCATGCCTTGTCCGCCTATGGCCGCGACCTCGGCGCCGCCTTCCAGATCGCCGACGACCTGCTGGATGCGACCGTCTCCGCCGAGGAGGCGGGCAAGCGCACCGGCAAGGATGCCGAGGCCGGCAAGGCGACGCTGGTCGGCCTTCTCGGCATCCCGCGTGCGCGTGCGCATGCGGAACGTCTGGCCGCGCAGGCGGCCGCCCATCTGGACGCTTTGGGTGAACGTGCCGATCTGTTGCGCGCGCTCGCCGACTACGCGATCGCGCGGAGGACCTGATGAACCGCCCGGCCACCCCCCTGCTGGATCGCGTGAGCGTCCCGGCCGACCTGAAGAACCTCTCCGGCGACCAGCTGAAGCGGCTGGCGGAGGAGCTGCGCGCGGAGACGATCGACGCCGTCTCCGTCACCGGCGGGCACCTCGGCGCCTCGCTCGGTGTCGTGGAACTGACCGTCGCGGTACATGCGGTGTTCGACACGCCGAGAGACCGGCTGATCTGGGATGTCGGCCACCAGGCCTATCCGCACAAGATCCTGACCGGGCGGCGCGACCGCATCCGCACGCTGCGCCAGGGCGGCGGGCTGTCGGGCTTCACCCGGCGCTCGGAATCCGAATACGACCCCTTCGGCGCGGCGCATTCCTCGACGTCGATCTCGGCCGGGCTCGGCATGGCGATCGCGCGCGACCTCAAGGGCGACGATCGGCACGTCATCGCCATCATCGGCGATGGGGCGATGAGCGCGGGCATGGCCTACGAAGCCATGAACAACGCAGGCGCGTCGAAGGCGAACCTGATCGTCATCCTGAACGACAACGACATGTCGATCGCCCCGCCGGTGGGGGCGATGTCGGCCTACCTGTCGCGCGTGGTGTCCTCCCGTCCCTTCCTGAGTTTGCGCGACCTGATGGCGCGGGTGGCGAAGCGCTTCCCCGGGCCGCTCGAACGCGCCGCACGTCGCGCCGATGAATACGCGCGCGGCCTGCTGACCGGCGGGACATTGTTCGAGGAGTTGGGCTTCTATTACGTGGGCCCGGTGGACGGGCACGACCTCGACCACTTGCTGCCGGTGCTGCGCAACCTGCGCGACACCGACCACGAGGGGCCGATCTTGCTGCATGTGGTCACGCAGAAGGGCAAGGGCTACGCGCCGGCGGAGGCGAGTGCCGACAAGTATCACGGCGTGCAGAAGTTCAACGTGGTCACCGGCGAGCAGGCCAAGGCCCCGCCCGGCCCGCCCACCTACCAGAAGGTCTTCGCGACCGCGCTGATCGCCGAGGCGGAGCTGGACGATCGCATCGTCGCGATCAACGCGGCGATGCCTTCGGGCACCAGCCTCGACATGTTCGGCAAGAAATTCCCCAAGCGCTGCTTCGATGTCGGCATCGCGGAACAGCACGCCGTCACGTTCGCCGCCGGCATGGCGACCGAGGGCATGAAGCCCTTCTGCGCGATCTATTCCACCTTCCTGCAGCGCGCCTACGACCAGATCATGCACGATGTCGCGCTGCAGTCGCTGCCGGTGCGCTTCGCCATGGACCGCGCCGGGCTGGTCGGCGCGGACGGCGCGACGCATGCGGGCATCTTCGACATCGCCTATCTCGGCTGCCTGCCCGGCATGGTGCTGATGGCCGCGGCGGACGAGGTGGAGCTGATGCACATGGTCGCGACCGCGACCGCGATCGACAACGCGCCCTCGGCCTTCCGCTATCCGCGCGGCGAGGGCCTCGGGCTCGAATTGCCGGCGCGCGGATCGGTGCTGGAGATCGGGCGCGGGCGCGTGCTGCGCGAGGGCAGTTCCATCGCCATCCTGTCCTATGGCGCGCGGTTGCAGGAATGCCTGAAGGCCGCGGACGAGCTGCTCACCCACGGCCTGTCCTGCACGGTCGCCGATGCGCGCTTCGCCAAGCCGCTCGATGCCGCGCTGGTCGAGCGCCTGGCGCGCGAGCACGAGGTGCTGATCACCATCGAGGAAGGTTCGATCCTCGGCTTCGGCGGCCTGGTGATGCAGCACCTGGCGGTGCGCGGGCTGCTCGATGGCGGGCTGAAGATTCGCCCCATGTGCCTGCCCGACCGCTTCATCGACCACGATGCGCCGAGGAAGCAATACGACGAGGCGGGGCTGAACGCGCCGCAGATCGTCGCCACCGCGCTCGCCGCGCTGGGGCAATCCGCCAAGGTGCAGCCGGCGCGCGCCTGACGCGGCGCGGCGCCGGCCGCGCAGCCGTCGAGCATGGCGGCGCGGTGCGTTGCGATACATCGAACCGCTGTCGTTCGGAATTTACAAACCCATTGTCACGTCCGGCAAGGCGTGGTTACGCTGGCGGTGACGATGGATCCACACATGCTGGTGGATCGAGGCCCGGCTCCGGGTTCATGCGGCCCGCTCGCCGCCTTCGCCGGGAAGAAGAAGGCACCGTACCGGCGACGTCCTGCCGGCGGAGGGGGAGGGTTAAGACGTGGCACCGCTGGATGGAAACACCCGACAAGCCACGTCACGCCAAGTGCCCCTTGCCTCCGGACGTCGCAGCGCGCTGATCCAGGACATCGCCGGCGGCTTGCTGGTGCCGGCATTGCTCGCGCGCTTCGGCGCGCCGCGCGTGGGCAGCTGGCAGCGCGACGCCGCGGCGCTGGCCGGCACACTCGCCGATGGCACGCTGGACGAGGGCATCGCCGCCCTCGCCGCGCTGAACCCCGACGGGAAGATGTTCCGCCCGATCTGCCGCGACATCATCCTGCCGGCAGCCGATGCCTTGCGACGGCGCTTCGATCCGGACAGCTTCGACCAGTCCGACCGGCTCGCGAAGGTCTGGCAGCTGCGCATGTGCCTGCTCTCGCTCGACGATGCCGAAACGGCAGGGGATGGCGCGCCGGCGCCGATCAACACCGCGCTTACGCTCGCCGGCACGCACGACATGCCGAGCGTCGAGCACGGCGTGGCGCTGCGCTTCTTCGATCGCGCCGGCTGGGATGTCTGTGACTGCGTCAGCCATGAGAACGAACAGGCCTTCGATTCGGCCCATGACCGGCGCTTCGACGTGGTCTGGATCAGCATCGAGCCGGGCCTGCATGCGGACGATATCCGCGCAACGGTCCGGGAATTGCGCCGCGCCTCGCGCAATGCCGCAATCCTGGTGCTGGGCGGTGGCCTGCCCGGGCTGCTGCCGGAGCATCCCGGGACGCTCGAACTCGATGGCTATACCGGCAGCGCGATCGACGCTGCGGTGATCGCGGAATCGGCGCTGCGGCTGCGACGGTCCCGCCTCAGGGCCTGACGCCGGCCAGCGCATGACGAGCGGCCCTGCGCGCCAGCGCGCCGACGTGCTGCTGGTCGAACGCGGCCTGGCCGCCTCGCGGGAGCGCGCGCAGGCGCTGATCCTCGCGGGCCGGGTCTTCTCGGGCGAACGGCGCATCGCCAAGGCCGGCGACCTGCTGGCCCGGGACCTGCCGGTCGAGGTGCGCGGGCAGGACCATCCCTGGGTCAGCCGCGGCGGGATCAAGCTGGCCCATGCGCTGGCGCATTTCGGGCTCGACCCGGCCGGGCGCGTGGCGCTCGACATCGGCGCCTCGACGGGCGGCTTCACCGACGTGCTGCTCACCCATGGCGCGGTACGCGTGCATGCGGTCGATGTCGGCCATGGGCAGCTCGACTGGAAGCTGCGGCGCGACCCGCGTGTGGTGGTGCTGGAACGCACCAATGCCCGGCATCTCACGTCCGAACAGGTGACCGAGGCACCGGGCGTGGTGGTCTGCGACGCCTCCTTCATCGGGTTGCGCACGGTGCTGCCCGCGGCGCTCGCGCTCGCCGCGCCGGGGGCCTGGGCGGTGGCGCTGATCAAGCCGCAATTCGAAGCCGGGGCAGCGCGCGTGGGCAAGGGCGGCGTGGTGCGCGACCCCGCGGTGCACGAGGAGGTCTGCGCGACCATCCGCGACTGGTGGGCGGCACTGCCGGGCTGGCGCGTGCTGGGCATCGAGCCGAGCCCGATCACCGGGCCGGAAGGCAACCGCGAATTCCTGATCGCGGCGGTCAAGGACGCCTGACTACCGGCGCGCGGGCTGCGGCTGACGCGCCAGCTCGGCCAGCAGCGCCCAGACCCGGTGCGCGTCCATGCGCGTCTCGGGGTCGTTCAGCAGGCGGTCCAGCTCGGCCATGCGGCGTTCGATCTCGGCCTCGGACATGCAGCCCTCCTGTCGCCATGCGGGGCGATCACGCGAACACCCTCCCGCAGCAAAGCGCCCGAATGGCGGAAAGGTTGCGGCGGTCGCGTGGCAACGCACCGCGGCGCGGCTCAGCCGCGGCAGAGCACCTGGAAGACCGCCGGCGCCACATTGGCCGAGACCGCCCGCGCCCCGGTGCCGCCCTGCGCCCCGCGCGCCGGGCGCACGTTCTGCTCGGCCAGGAAGCGCTCGACCTCGGCAGCGCGGATGGCAAAGTTCACGCCCTGCGGCAGCGATCCGGTCGCGCGCAGCACCGCGAGGTCGTTCAGCCGCCCGACCGCGACCCCCAGCAGCAGCCCGGCATCGTCCACCGCCGGCCCGCCGGAATTCCCCGGCTGCACCGCGGCATTCATCTGGAAGCGCGAATTGTCGCCCCCGGGCCCCGCCAGGCCGGTGACGATGCCGTTGGTCACGTTGATGCCGGTGCCCAGCGCCTGGCCATAGGGGAAGCCGAAGACCAGCACGGTCTCGCCGAGATCCACCGCCGCCTGCGGGCGGAAGCGCACCACCGTGCCGAAGCCGCGCCCGGCATCGATCAGCGCCAGGTCGCGCTGGCGGTCCGCCGCGACCACGCGCACCGGGCGGCCCTGTTCGTCCACCACCTGGGCGCAGCCCTGGACCACATGCGCATTGGTCACCGCCAGGCCATTGGCGGTGACGGCGAAGGCCGACCCGGTGCCGATGGCGCGGCCGG
>NZ_JACADR010000140.1 GCF_016106005.1 Roseomonas rosulenta | reverse complement strand
GTCGCCCCGCCAGCGCCCCGCCCGCGCCGCGGGGCCGTGCGGCCTCAGCCGCGCGGCGGCAGGGCCGGGTCGGCGGCGCAACGCGAGACCGGCAACTGCCGGGCCTGCGTGACCCGGTTAACGACGCGCGTCGCAGGATCCGCGACGACCGTCAGGCAGGCGCATCCGTAGCCGTAGTTGCCCACCGGCCTGACCCAGTCCTGCGCCGTCATGCCTGTCACCTCGCGCATGCCCGGCGGCATCGCACGGCCTTGGGTCCAGAGCACCCAGCGCCCGTCGCGGTCGGTCAGCGACCAGTTGCCCGGGCCGGGATTGTCGAGCCAGCCGCAGCGCCGTTCCTGCGCCAGCGCCGGGCCGCCGGTCGCCGCCAGGATCGCCAGGATCACCACTGCGCGCCTCATATCCCGTCCATCGCTGCCGGATGGGGCGCAGGATACCGCGCGCGGGGCGCCGGCTGTCCGAAGCGCTTCAGCCAGTGCTGCGCGATGTCGCGCCGCCGCGCGATCCAGACCGCATCGCCCGCCCGCGCGACATGGTCGAGCAGCTGCTCGAGGCCGGCGATCCGCCCCGGCCGCCCGATCGTGCGCAGGTGCAGCCCGACCGACATCATCCGCCCGCCCTCGGCCATCAGCCGGTCGAAGGATGCGATGCAGTAGCGCGAGAAATCCTCGGCGAAGACGAAGCCCTGCCCCGGGCGGAAGCGCATGTCGTTGGTGTCGAAGGCGTAGGGCAGGATGACGTGTGGACGGCCGGCGGCGCCGGGCACCAGGCGCGGCAGGTCGTCGTCATAGGCGTCGGAGTCATAGAGAAACCCGCCGTCTTCCAGGAGCAGCCGGCGCGTGTTGACCGAGGGCGCGGACTTGGTGTGCCAGCCCACCGGCCGCGTGCCGGCGTGTTCGGCGAGCGTCGCGACGGTGCGCGCGATGACCGCGCGCTCGGTCGCCTCGGGCATGTTGGCATGCATTTCCCAGCGCCAGCCATGGGCGCTGACCTCGTGTCCGCGCGCCGCGGGGGCCGCGGCGAGGGCAGGGGTCACGGCCACCGCACGGGCGCAGCAGGAGAAGGTGGCCTTCACCCCGTAGCGGTCGAGCACGTCCATCACCCGCCACAGCCCGACGCGCGAGCCATAGGCGAAATGCGTCTCCATGCAGGGGTCGGGGACACCCTGCACCAGCTGCCCGGTCTCGGGTCCGCTCTCGTTGCGCTCGTCGCCGGAGGCGATCGAGAGTTCCGCGCCTTCCTCGACATTCACCACGATCGAGAGCGCGAGGCGCGCGCCCCTCGGCCAGGCCGGGTCAGGCGGGTTGCCGCCGTAGCCGCCAAGGTCGCGATCGGCCGGCGGCATCCCGCCGGGCAGCGTGCCCTCAACCATAGGCCTTGAGGATCGCCTGCATGGCGGGAGCAAGGTCCGGACGCTTCAGCGCGAAGGCGACCTGCGCCTCCAGGAATCCGGCCTTGTCGCCGCAGTCGAAGCGCTTGCCTTCATAGCGCAGGCCGTGGAAGGGCTGGTGGCCGATGAGCTTGGCCATGCCGTCGGTGAGCTGGACCTCGCCGCCCGCGCCCTTCTCCATCTTCGCGAGATGGCCGATCACCTCGGGCATCAGGACGTAGCGGCCGATCACGGTCAGGTTTGACGGCGCCTTCTCGACCGGGGGCTTCTCGACCAGGCCCTTCACCGAGACCAGGCGACCCTTGTCCTGATCGACATCGAGCACGCCGTAGCGGTTGACGCGTTCGCGCGGCACCTCCTCGATCGCCACCACGTTGCCGCCGGTCTCCTGATAGGCGGCCGCCAGCTGCGCGGTGCAGGAGACGTCGCACATCATCAGGTCGTCGGGCAGCAGGATCGCGAAGGGGTCGTCGCCCACGAAGGCGCGGGCGCACCAGATCGCGTGGCCGAGGCCCATGGGCACCTGCTGGCGCACCGTCACGATCGAGCCCGGCACCATGGCCTGGGCGCGCAGCGCGTCCAGCTCCGCGGTCTTGTTGCGGTCGGCGAGTGTGCGTTCCAGCTCGTAGGCCACGTCGAAATGCTCGACGATGGCGGTCTTGCCGCGGCCGGTGATGAAGCAGAACTGCTCGATGCCCGCGGCGCGCGCCTCCTCCACCGCGTACTGGATCAGGGGCTTGTCCACCACGGGCAGCATTTCCTTGGCCATCGCCTTGGTGGCGGGCAGGAATCGGGTCCCCAGGCCCGCGACGGGCAGGACGGCCTTCTTGAGGGGCTTGAGTGGCACGGGTGTCGTTTCCTCGATAATGTCCGGCGGCAATACCAGATCATGCCGCAAGGTCGCGAATATGGCGTAAGCGGGATGCGGCCGGGCCGGGGCACCAAGGCCTGGTTCCCGGGCGGCGTTGCACCCCTGCTGCAGCTGCGCGTGCCCGCGGCGGCCCATCTGCCGGTTTCCCGGCCCGGGCGTTCTGGCCTATAGGCTCAGCCCACCATGGACATGCCCCTCCCCGCGGATGCCCGCGTGGCCGCCGAGGCCGCGCGGCGCCGGTCCTTCGCCATCATCGCCCACCCGGATGCCGGCAAGACCACGCTGACCGAGAAGCTGCTGCTCAAGGGCGGCGCCATCCAGCTCGCCGGCCAGGTGCGCGCGAAGGGGAACGCGCGCCGCACGCGCTCGGACTGGATGAAGATCGAGCAGGAACGCGGCATCTCGGTCGCGACCAGCGTGATGACCTTCGAGAAGGACGGCACGGTCTTCACCCTGCTGGACACGCCGGGCCACGAGGATTTCTCCGAGGACACCTACCGCACGCTGACCGCCGTCGATGCGGCGGTGATGGTGCTCGACGCCGCCAAGGGCATCGAGAGCCAGACCCGCAAGCTGTTCGAGGTCTGCCGGCTGCGCGACATCCCCATCATCACCTTCGTCAACAAGATGGACCGCGAGGGGCGCGACCCCTTCGAGCTGCTGGACGAGATCGAGAAGACGCTCGCACTCGACGCCGCGCCGGTCGCCTGGCCGGTCGGGCAGGGGGCCGACCTGCGCGGCGTTTACGACATGCTGCGCCCATCGCTGCGCATGGTGGACAGCGAGGAGGTGATCGCGCTGTCGGGCCTCGATGACCCGGCGATGGGCGCGCATGTGCCGGAGGGGCTGGCGGCCACGCTGCGCGAGCAGGCGGAACTGGCGGCCGGTGGCTGCGCCGAATTCGACCTCGGGCGGTTCCTGGAGGGATCGCTCACGCCGGTCTTCTTCGGCTCGGCCCTGCGCGATTTCGGCGTGGCGCATCTGCTGGAGGGCCTGGCGCGCTTCGCGCCCCCGCCGCGCCCACGCCCGGCCGATACGCGCCTGGTGCGGCCGGAGGAACCCAAGCTGTCCGGCTTCGTGTTCAAGATCCAGGCGAACATGGACCCGCAGCACCGCGACCGCGTGGCCTTCCTGCGCATCTGCTCCGGCCGGCTCGAGAAGGGCATGCGCCTGCGCCAGGTGCGCACCGGGAAGCTGGTGCCGGTCAACGCGCCGCTCTTCTTCTTTGCAAAGGACCGCCAGGTGGCCGAGGAAGCCTGGCCGGGCGACGTGGTCGGCATCGCGACCCATGGCGGCATCCGCATCGGCGATACGCTGACCGAGAACGAGGCGCTGAACTTCCAGGGCGTGCCCTCCTTCGCGCCGGAGCATCTGCGCCGGGTGCGCCTCGATGACCCCATGCTCGCCAAGAAGCTTCGCAAGGCGCTCGATGAACTGGCCGATGAGGGCGTGGTGCAGCTGTTCCGCCCGCTGGACGGGTCTCAGCCGATCGTGGGCGTCGTGGGGCTGCTGCAGCTCGATGTGCTGCAGTCGCGCCTGAAGGCCGAATACGGCGTGCCCGCATCCTTCGAGGCGGCGCCCTGGACGCTGACGCGCTGGATGGCATCCGACGACCGCGCGGCGATCGAGCGCTTCGCCGCGAGCAACCGCATGGACATGGCCGAGGACCACGATTCCGAGCAGGTTGCCTTCTTCACCTCCGACTGGCGCCGCCGCCGCGCCGAGGAGGAATGGCCGATGATCCGCTTTCTGCCGGTGCGCGAGCAGCACGGGTTGGTATCGGGGTGATGTTCTCGCCCTCAGGCGCCGGGCGCGGCCTCCGGCCGCTTGGCTTGCGCGCCCAGCACTGGTTCGCCGGGCGCGGCTGACGGTCCGGGGCGCGGTCGCGCCGGGCGGTCCCGGATCGCGCAAAGCGCGATCCGAGTTCGTGTTTGCCCTCAGGGGCCGGGCGCGGGCTCCGGTCACCCGGCTTGCGCGCCGTTCCCTCCCGGAACGCGCCTGCGCGCGATCCGCATGCAGTGCTCCTGGTGGGAGATGACCGTGCGCTGGCCGCCGCGGTTACTCCGCCGCGACCGGCATCGCGTTGGCGTCGCGGCCGAGCCCGGCCTCGGCGGCCGCGGCCTGCATCTCCCGCGTGACCAGGGCGCGCAGCCAGGCATGGCCCGCATCGCGCCGGCGACCTTCGTGCCAGACCAGCCAGATCGGGATGCGGATCGGAGGGCCGGGCACGTCGGTGATGATCATGCGGAACTCCTTCTCCGCGATGCGCGCCATCGAGCGCGGCAGCACGCCGAGATAGTCGGTGCGCGAGATCACGAAGGGCACTTCGAGATACTCGCTCACGATCATCCGGCTTTCCGCCATGAGGTCCCACAGCTTGCCGGACAGCGCCCTGGGCCGGCGCTCGGGCGCGCGGCGGTGGCAGCGGACGAATTCCTCCGCTGCCAGGTGCCGCCAGCCCATGCCCTTGAAGGCACGCGGATGCCCCCCGCGGGCGGCGATCACCAGGCTGTCGTCGAAGATGCGCTTGTTCACGAAGCGGTCGTCGGCGGCCGGAATCCAGTCCACCGCGAGGTCGAGCAACCCCTCGCGCATCAGATTCGGCGCATCATCGGCCAGCGTGCGCGTGTCGAAGCGCAGCCGCACGCCAGGTGCGGCGGCCAGGGCCGCGTCGCGCAGGCGCAGCGCATATTCGGGGCCCATCGGGTGGGGGATCGCCACCTCGAAGCGGCGCGTGCTGGTGGCGGGGTCGAAGCCGCGCGCTTCCTCCACCGAATGGCGCAGGGCCTCGAGCGCCTGGCGGATCTCGGGGAAGATGCGGTTGGCGACGGGGGTCGGCGTCATGCCGGTCGGCGTGCGCAGGAACAATTCGTCGCGGCAGGTCTCGCGCAGCCGCCCCAGCGCGTGGCTGGTGGCCGATTGGCTGAGCCCGAGCCTGAGCCCGGCGCGCGAGACCGAGCGGGTATCGTACAGCGCCTCGAACACCAGGAGCAGGTTGAGGTCCAGCCCCTTCAGGGTCGCCATGCGGTCTTCCTTGCGCCGTTGCGGCGCGGTGCGCGGCCCGGCGAAGCGTGATGCAGGGCTCTGGTCCGCGCATCCGTCGCGTGGTCGGATCGATTTGGAACGAAAGCCCCGCGGTGTTCAAGGGCTTGATGCACCCGTCCAGGTCGCCGCGGCCCAGGGCGCTGCCCGACCGCGCGACGCGGTCGCCGCCCACCGGCCTGGGTCCGTCGGGAAGGGGGGCTCATGCCAGGCGCACAAAGTTTCGACCTGCGGCCCGCAGGGCCGATGCCGCGCATGCGGCCGGCGGGCGATCCGGCGAAACCAGGGCCCGCCGATGCGGTCCGCGTTACGCCGAAGGCGTGCCTGCGGCACGTCAATCCGAACGCGTGCCTCCGGCACGACACGCCGAAGGCGCACGAAGATGAAACCTTCGTGCGCCCGGTGTCAGTCGCTGCCCGCCGGCCCGTGATCGCCCTCGCCTGCGCGACGGCGTCGCACCACGGTCACCGAGCACGGCGCCTCCGCCGCCACCTGCCCCGAGACCGAGCCGAGCAGGCGGCGCGATAGGGAGTTCTCCCGCGCACCCAGCACCAGGTGGTCGACGCGGTTGGCGCGCGCGTAGTCCAGGATGGCCTCGGCCGCATCCGCCCCCTCCAGAACGTGGAAGGTGGCGCGGCCCTGGGCGAGGTTCAGCGGCGCGGCCCAGTGGCGCAGTTCCAGCAGGCACTGCACGTGGCGGTTCTGCGCGGCCTCGTCGCCCGCCCCGGCCGCGGCGGCGCCGCGCAGGACATGGAGGCAGGCGAGCCGCGCGCGTGGCCGGCTCGCGAGCATCTTCTGCACCTGGCTGCGCAGCAGGGCGGCGAGTTCGTCGGTGGTCTGCGACAGGTCGATCGCCACCGCCAGGATGGGCGCGGCGGCAATCCGCCCGGCCGTGTCGAGGCGCCGCGGCACCAGCGGTTCGGGGCGCAGGCGGCGGCGCAGCACGGTGAGGATGTCGTCGCGCCGGCGGCGCTCGGCGCGCGCAGTGAGCGCGATCTGGGCGGGGTGGCGCAGGTCGAGGGCGAGTTGCGCGGCCGTGGGGTGGCGGCGGTCCGGGCTGACTTCCAGGCAGCGCAGGATCACCTCCTGCAACCAGGGCGGGATGGCGTCCTGGCGCCGGCGGGGCGGCACGGGATCGCGCCACAGGCGGCGCTTCACGCCCTTGAGGTGCTGGGGCTCGCCGAAGGGCGTCTCGCCGGTGGCGAGCTGGTACATCAGCGCCCCCAGCGCGAACAGGTCGCTGCGCGGGTCATGCCGGATGCCCAGCACCTGCTCCGGCGCCATGTAGGGGGTGGAGCCGTAGGGCAGGCGGAATTCCTCGGCCATCAGGTCGGGCAGCTGGTCATGGTGCGCGAGGCCGTAGTCGACCATCACCGCGGTGCCGTCGGGGCGGAACAGGATGTTGGCGGGCTTCACGTCCAGATGGACGACGTGCTGCTGGTGCAGGTCGTCCAGCGCATCGGCGATGGCCGCGCCGATCGTCGCCACCTGGTCGGGCGGCAGCGGCACCTCGCGCAGCCGCAGCGACAGCGCCGCGCCCTCGATGCGCTCCATCACGATGTAGGGCTCGGTCTCGAAGCCGGCCATGGCCACGAAGCGCGGCACATGCGGCCCGGCCAGGCGCGGCATGATCATCTGCTCCATCTCGAAGGAGACGATCGAGGCCGCGTCCTCGCCGGCGCGCAGCCGCGGCACCTTCATCAGCAGCGGCGTGTCGTCATCGGGGCGCGAGACCCGATAGAGCAGCGCCATGCCGCCCTCGTGTAGCACCTCGCCCACCTCGAATCCGTCGATGGTCCGCCCGCGCAGCGGCATGGGTCAGCGGCCGAGGAACAGGCGGTCGGCGAGGCTCGCGGGCAGGCCCGCGGCGCGGATCTTCGCCGCCGCCGCCGCGATGTCGTAGGGCACGCGCTGCCAGGCGACCTCGCCGCGCGCGGTGTCGAGCAGGGCATAGCAGGCGGCGGGGTTGCCGTCGCGCGGCTGACCGACCGCGCCCAGCACCGCGAGCCAGCGGCGCCCGCGCGCCAGCGGCACCGGCACGCCGCAGACCGGTGTGAAGGTATTGACCTTGTCGGTCTCGCCCAGGCTGTAGAGCGCGGGGCGATGCACATGCCCGCAGAAGGTCATCTGTGCGTCGGTGGCCTCTAGGCTGCGCCTCGCCGTCAGCGCGTCGCTGACATAGCGCCATCGCCCCGGCGCCGAGGCATCGGCATGGACGAAGAGCCGCCCGTCCTCCTCGTGCGTGAGGGGCAGGGCGGCGAGGAAGCTGCGCTGCGCGTCGGTCAGGCGCCGGCGCGTCCAGGAGATGGCCAGCGCCGCCATGTCGTTCATGCCGGCCGCGCTGCCGGAGACCGCGGCCTCGTCATGGTTGCCGAGCAGCGCCAGCGCGCCGGCGGCGACCAGCGCCATCGCGATCTCGATCACCGCCTCGGGGCTCGCGCCATAGCCGACCAGGTCGCCGAGCAGGGCGAAGCGCTCCGCCCCGCGCGCACGGGCATGATCAAGGCAGGCGCGGAAGGCCTCGAGGTTGGCATGCACGTCGGCGAGGATCGCGATACGCATGCCCGGGCCGTCAGTTGTTGATGAAGACGCGCGCGGCGAGCGCGATCTGGAACAGCGCGGTGACCAGGTCGGTACCCATCTGCCAGTACTTCGGGTCGAGATAGGGCAGGGCGATCAGCTCGTCCCCCGCGCGCGGCGGCACGCGGGGATCGAGCACGACCTCGCCCGATGGGCGGCGCAGCATCAGGGTCGATCGCGCGCCGCGCGCGGTCAGCCCGCCCGCGGCCTCGAGATACTGCTCGATGCCCCAGCCCTCGCGCCAGATCACCGGCTGGGCCATGTTGACCTCGCCCTGCACGAAGACGGTCTGGGAGCGTTCGGGGATGACGATGATGTCGCCGTTCTCGAGCCGGATCGGCGCGCAGGCGCCGGCGGCGCCCATCACCACCACGCGCCCCTCGGGCTGCACGCGGCGCGCGCGCGAGATGTATTGCGAGATCAGGTTGGCTTCCTGGGCGCGGGATTCGGCGATGCGCGTGGTCGCCGAGGGCGCCAGGAAGAGCTGCCGCTCGAGCCGGTCGAGCGCCTCGTCGATCGCGCGCTTCTGCGAGAGCGCGAGGGAAGGCCGCAGGAGGAACACGCCCTCGGTATTTGCGAGCTGCGCGTCCACCGCGATGTGGTCGAGGATGCCGCACAGCGTCATGTCGCGGTCCGCCACCAGCACCGAGGGATAGAGCCGGCTGCCCTCGACGTTCACGCGGATGGTGCGGGCCGAGACGTCCGCCACGAAGGTCACGGTGTCCTGGTCGAGCAGCGTCTGCTGCGCCAGCTCCGTCAGCGTCATGTAGCGCGAGAAGGGCTGCGAGGCGCGCACCCCGCGCACCACGGCGTTGGTCGCCGCCGGCAGCGGGCGGGCGAGGTCGATCAGCTCGCGGCCGCTGAGATTGGCGCGGCTGGTACTCTCGAACAGGTAGTTGTTCCGCACCGCGCCGTCGGCGCCGATCATGGCGCGCTGGCGGCCCACGATGATGGTGTCGCCTTCCTGCAGGCGGATCTGCGGCAGCTGGCCTTGCAGCAGGAAGCGATACAGGTCGACGCTGGCGATGGTGCCGCCGCCGCGCGTCACCGTGATCTCGCGAAAGGACTCGCGCCCCGGATCGACGCCGCCCGCGCGCACGAGGAAATCGAGGATGCTCTCCGACGCCACGCCGGCATAGCGGCCGGGAGATCGCACGAAGCCGGCGACGAACAGCCCGATGCGCTGGGTGGAGAGCACGGTTGCATAGACCTGCACCTGGGTGGTGTAGACCTTGCGGATCTCGCCCTCGACCACCGCCTGCAGGTCGCCCACGCGCACGCCGGCGACGCGCACCGGGCCGATATTGGGCAGGAACAGGTTGCCGGCGGGGTCGATCACGCCGACCAGCTCGGAATCGACCGCGCCCCAGGCGCGGACGCTCACGCGGTCGCCCGGGGCCAGCACGTAGTTGGGGTTGGGCGCTTCCGAGAAGCTCTGCTGCTGGCCGGTGAAGAGCGCCGCGCCGAACACCGCGGTGGCGGGCCCGGCGATGCGCGCCTGGTCGCCGAGCGGGGCGACCAGCGACGCGCCGCCCTCCGCCTGGGTGGGGCTGCCGAGGCGTTCCGTGCCGCGCTGCTGGCCTGGGATGTCGGCGAGCGAGCGCTGGTCGAAGGTCGGCGGCGGCTGCACGGCGGGTGCGGCGCCCGGCACCATCGTGCCGGCGGCGCCGGGCGCTGCGTTCTGGCCCAGCAGCGGGAAGCCCGGCAACTGGCCCGGCACGCCGCCGATGCCAGGCGCCAGGGTGCGGTTCTGCTGCGCCGACGCATCCTGGGCCACCACCGGCCCCATCAGGACCAGCAGCGCGGCAAGCGCGCCGCGCAGCGCCTCAGACCGCATGTTCACGCATGCCCGCGACCAGTAGCCAACCGATGCCGAACGCCACCGAGAGCCCAAGAAAGACGCTGCCCACACTGATGATCTTCCGAGGATAGAGGGGATAGACGGCTAGGTTCGGTTCGACCACGCGCGCGATGTAGACCTGCTGGCGCTGTGCCTCGACGCGGGCGGCTTCCAGGCTGGCGGTGGCAGAGGCGAGCTGGCGGTCGGCGAATTCGCGTTCCAGCATCAGCCGCTCGAAGCTGCCGAGCTGCTGGGCGAGCGCGTCGTCGCCCTGGGTGCGGCGTGCGCGCTCCGCCGCGATCTGGCGTTCCAGCGCCTCGATCCGGTTGCGGGTGACCTGCAGGGCGGGGTTGTCGGGGCGCATGTAGGCCATGCGTTCGCGCAGTTCCGCATTGGCCGCGGTCAGCGCGCTTTCCATGGCCGAGATGGTGGTCGCCGCGGCGGTGGCGGTGCCGGCACTGTCGAGGTCCTGCTGCTGTTCGCGGAAGCGCGTCAGCGCCGCGCGGGATTCCGCCACGCGCTGCTCGGCCACCACGAGCTCGGCGCGGGCGATCCTGAGCGCGTCCTCGCGGGCGCGTTCGGACAGGCTGTTCACCAGGGCTTCCGACAGCGAGAGCAGCGTTGTGGCGATCTGCTGCGAATCCGAGGGCCGGAAGCTGCGCACGCGCAGCGTCGTCACGCCGGTCGAGGTGTCGAGGCTGGCCGAGACCATGGAGTTGTAGAACTTCGTCAGCCGCTCCGGGTCGTCGTAGCGCAGCCGCGCGAAGAAATCGGCATCGTCGCGCGTCCACATCGCGATCAGATCGACCTGCTCCTGTGTGCGCATCACGGCATCGTGGGACAGCAGGAAGTCGCGCACGCTGTTCGCGTCGGTCACCGATCCGCCGCCGCCCCCGGTCGCGGCCGAGATCACGGCGCCGAGCGAGAGCTGCGGCGCATCGGCGCGCGAGCGTACGACGAAGCGTGCCTCCGAGACGTGTTGCGGCGACGCCAGCACGTAGAAATAGGCGGTCACCAGAAGCGTGGGCACCAGCACGCACCAGGTGAAGGGGTGGCGCAGGAAGCGCCGCAGCCGCCGCTCCGGCCTGGGCGGTGGGGTCGGCCTGGCCTCGCTCCAGGCCTCGACCGGCTCGGCCTTGCCGGGTTTAAAGACTATTGTAGGTGGCGAGAGCTTCATCGATGTCTTCGTAGAAGGTCAGCGTCCCTTGATCCAGCACTGCCGCGCGCGAGCAGTGCTGGCGGACCAGGGAGGGCTGGTGGGTAACGATGATCAGGCCTGCACTCTGTAGCCGGGCGACGAAGGCACGGCCGAACTTGGTGGGGACTGTCTGAATTTCCGTGTATGGCCGGTCATGATGGGAAAGAAGGAGCTCCCCCATGGCGCGACGGAAGGTAGCGTCCCGTGACGTGGTGTAGGAGCGCCCTGGTCTCCTGAGCGGGTATGAGCTGCGTTCAGTCTGCCACGGCGGGCAGGCTGACATTGGGAGCATCGCTGATGGGGGCGAGCGTCTCAAGGCTCATGTAGCGGCGCTG
>NZ_JACADR010000014.1 GCF_016106005.1 Roseomonas rosulenta | reverse complement strand
CGGCAGGCTCCGGCGGCAGGGCATCGCGCAGGGCGCCGAGCGCGGCCGCCGGCAGCACGGCGTTGCGCACGCCGTGGCGCGCCATCAGCGCCAGCGCGCGCGCGGCCTCGAAGCGCGGCATGGGGGCGGCCAGGACCGGGACGCCGTGGAACAGCGCCGGCAGCAGCGCATCGAACAGGCCGGAGCGCCAGGCCCAGTCCATCGGCGTCCAGACCAGGTCGCCCGGACACGGGAAGCCGCCGTGCTGCGCCGCGACACCCGGCAGGTTGCCCGCCAGGGCGCGATGCGCATGCAGCACGCCGCGCGCGCAGGCGGTGTAAAGGATCAGCGCCGGGTCACCCGCGGCGACGACGGTGCCGGGGTCGCCGCCCGGCGCGCGCCCGGCCTCCTGCCAGAAGGACAGGACGCCGCCGCCCGTGCGCTCGGTGCCGAGCACCAGGCGCAGGCCGGGCAGGCCCGGGCGCAGCGCCTCGGTCGCATCGAGCCCCGAATCGTCGGTCACCAGCGCGGCCACGCCGGCGTGCTCGAGCCGGAAGGCCAGCGCCGGCCCGTCCAGCATGCGCGCCAGCGGCACCGCGATGGCACCGAGCCGCCAGGCGGCGAGCAGCGCGATCACCGCCTCGGGCCCCTGCGGCAGCAGAATGCCGACGCGGTCGCGCCGGCCGATGCCATTCGCCCGCAGCACCTGAGCCACGCGGCAGGAGGTGACGTGCAGCGCGTCGAAGCTCACCGCCTCGTTTGGCCCATCGGGGCGCGGGCGGATCAGGGCGAGGCGGCCGCTGCCATCGGCCCAGCGGTCGCAGCATGCCTCGGCGAGGCCGGGGGCGCCAACGTTCAGCACGACACGATCCGGCAATCGGCGCGCGAAGGGCGGCAGACGCTACGCAGGTGCTGCCGGGCAACGGGGGTTCCGCAGCGCATCATGGCCAAGCCTGTTCATCCGGCAGTCCGCCGGCTGGGCGCGTGCCGCCTGGGGGGAAGGCGGCAGCACGCGGGGGGGGTACCGGCATCCCTGACGACAACACCGGTTTTTAAAGTATTCGAGAAATTCACAAGAGTGTGCAATGGCGTTTTTATTGCCATCGACAGTGAAAAATCCGCTCTCGCTGCAACTTACGCGCGCCCTCGGTCGGATCGACTCGCTTGCATTGCCAGGGCCGGACGCCCGGCGACCCTGCCGCGGGAGGACGCAGCCCTCCAATTCCCGCCGACAACGCGGCGGTGCGGCATCGCGAGAACCTGCGGATGCAGTCTCGGTGCGGCGTCCTAGCCGCGATGGCAGTGCGACGGGGCGTTGCTCGCAGCCCCCCGGGCAGGGCCGGGTCGGTTCGCGCGACATCGCGGCGGCTCAAGGACCCGTCGTGCCGTTTTTTGAACTATATTCGCCGAATTCGATGCGCTTCTCGCCGGATAAAGACATCGCCCAAAGCCGGGGTGATTCTTTTCTGCAACACCCGGACGGCACAATGACATCCCACGGCCGGGAAGACGCGGAAAGGAGTGCCTCGATCCGCCGCCTCGGGGCAATATCAGGAACCGGGCCGGCATGGGGATGCCGACCAGGGCGCGAGCCACGGCAGGCGCGGGGGCGCCGCCAGGCCCTGAGGCTGTTGCAGGGGGAATTCCGATGAATCAGGTCGTCACGAGCTTGTTTCTCAGCACCGGGGCGAAGGCCACGCGGAGCCTGTCGGAGGTCACGACCGACCCGATCTCCGCCGCCACCGCCGCCGTCGAACGTTGCCTTGCCCAGGCCCATGAGGCCGGCAACGAGGACGCCGTGCGTCTTCTCCATGCCGTCAGCGCCATACTGTCCTCGTCGCCTCGTGCCCGGTTGCCTGCTGAGGCATTTCAACCTGTGGTTTGATTCGACAAGGGCCTATCAACACATTGGCGTGACCATAGCGTGAAATCGTCCCGCGCGGGCGGCCGGCGCCTCAACCGGACGCCGCGCCGATCCGCGCCGCCACCGCCCGCGCCACCGCCCCCGTCCCGTCGCGCCCGCCGATGTCAGGCGTGCGCAGGCCGTCGGCGAAGGCCGCATCCACCGCCGCCTCCAGCTCTGCCGCGGCATCCGTGAAGCCCTGGCCGGCGCCGCGCGCGCCTAGCCAATCCAGCATCATCGCGGCACTCAGCAGCGTCGCGGTCGGGTTCGCCACGCCCTGCCCCGCGATGTCGGGCGCGGTGCCATGCGCCGGCTGGAACACCGCGTGGGTGTCGCCGATATCGGCGCTCGGCGCGAAGCCCATGCCCCCCACCAGCCCCGCGCCGAGGTCAGAGAGAATGTCGCCGAACATGTTCTCGGTCGGCAGCACGTCGAAGTCCCAGGGCCGGCGCACCAGGTCGAGCGCCATGGCATCGACGTAGTGGCTGCGGCTCTCGATGTCGTGGAACTCCGCCGCCACCTCGGCGAAGATGGCGCGCATGAAGGCGAAGGCGCGGAACACATTGGCCTTGTCGACCAGCGTCACCACGCCCGGGCGCCCGCGCGCCTCCGTGCCGCGTGGACGCCCGCGCGCCTCCGCGCGACGCCGCGCCAGGCCGAAGGCGAAGCGCGCCAGCTTCTCGGTGACCGGGCGGGTGATGCGCAGCGTCTCCTCGGCCATGTCATGCGTGACCACGCCGCGGTCGCGCGAGAAGAACAGCCCCTCGGTGCTCTCGCGCACGATCACCAGATCGATGTCGCGCGCGCGCGGATCGGCGAGCGCGGAAGGCACGCCCGGGATGGCCCGGAACGGCCGCACCCCGGCATAGAGGTTGAGCCGGAAGCGCAGGTCGAGCTGCGGGGCGATCTCGGTGCCGTCGGCCGCGCGGATCTCCGGCCAGCCCATCGCCCCCAGCAGGATGGCATCAGCGGCGGCGGCGCGCGCGAAGGTCTCCTCGCTCATGGCCGTGCCGGTGTCGCGGTAGCAGAAGGCGCCGGCGCGCAGCGTCTCGAAAGCAAGGCCGATGCCATGCCGCCGCGCCAGCGGCTCGAGCACGGCGAGCGTCGCCTCGGTCACCTCGGTGCCGATGCCATCGCCCGGCAGGACGGCGATGCGCAGCGCATTGGCGGGGGTCGGCATGGGGCGGGCCTCGCGGGGTCAGGACGTCAGGCTGGGCAGATGTCGCCCGCGGCGCGGACGCCGTGGCGCCGTCAGGCTCAATAGGATCTCGGCTGGCCGAGCACGCGCTCGGCGATGAAGGACAGCACCATCTGCTCGGAGACCGGCGCGATGCGGCAGATCAGCACTTCGCGCAGCAAGCGCTCGACCACGTATTCCTTCGCATAGCCCATGCCGCCATGAGTCAGCACCGCCTGCAGGCAGGCATTGTGCCCGGCGCGGCCGCCAAGCAGCTTGGCCGCATTCGCCTCCGCCCCGCAGGGCCTGCCGGTGTCATACAGCCAGGCCGCCTTCAGCGTCATCAGCCAGGCGGATTCGAGCGCCGTCCAGCATTCCGCGAGCGGATGCTGGATCGCTTGGTTCTGGCCGATCGGCCGACCGAAGACCACGCGGTCCTGGCCGTAGCGCGCCGCGCGATCGAGCGCATCGCGGCCGATCGCGATCGCTTCCGCCGCGATCAGCACGCGCTCGGGGTTCAGGCTGTCGAGGATGTAGGAGAAGCCGCGGCCTTCCTCCCCGATGCGGTCCTCGTCGGGGATGAACAGGTCGTCGATGAAGGTCATGTTCGAATCGACCGCCGCGCGGCCCATCTTCGGGATGCGCTTGATCTCGACCTTGCTGCGGTCGATGTCGGTGTAGAACAGCGTGATGCCCTCGGTCGGCCTGCGCGCATCCTCCTTCTTCGTGGTGCGCGTCAGCAGCAGGATCTTGTTCGCGACCTGGCCGGTCGAGGTCCACATCTTGCGCCCGTTCACCCGATAGCCGCCGGGCACCTTCGTCGCGAAGGTGGTGATGGAGGTGGTGTCGAGCCCCGCATTGGGTTCCGTCACGCCGAAGCAGGCCTGGTCGGTGCCCGCGATCAGCGGCGGGATCCAGCGCGCCTTCTGCTCGGGCGTGCCGTGCACCACGATGGGGTGCGGGCCGAACATGTTGATGTGGATGGACGACGCCGCGGCCATCGCGCCGCCATGGCGCGCGACGGTGTGCATCATCAGCGCGGCCTCGGTGACGCCGAGGCCCGCGCCGCCATGCACCTCCGGCATGGTGATGCCGAGCCAGCCGCCCTCGGCCATGGCGCGATGGAATTCGCAGGGGAAGCGCGCCTCGTCGTCGCAGGACCGCCAGTACTCGTCGCCGAAGCGGCGGCAGACGGCGCTCACGCCCTCCACGATCGCCTCCTGTTCGGGCGACAGGCCGAAATCCATGCGCTTCCTCCGCGATTGCCGGCGCCATGCTGTTACGCAGGCTCGCCCTCCGCAAGGGAAGGCGGGCGATCGAGGATTCGGCATGCCCGACCGGCCATCCCGGACGCCGGGGCAGGATCACGGGCGCTCCGGCGCCAGCGCGCCGCGCGGTGGCGGCGAAAGCGATTCACGCCAGTGTCATGCAGGGGTCATCGAACCGTTGCCGGCGTCGTGGGAGAGGCTCGGGTGCCGCGGCGTCGATCCGCAAGGCCGTGGCCGGGCCCGCCGGGCCTGGTCCATGATCGCGCTGCTGCCGCTTCAACCCGCCCAACGAGAGCGCCATGACGCCCGACGTCGTCACCGAGATCCATGACCTGCTCGAACACCGCGCCGATGGCGCCTATGGCCTGCATGACGTGACGCAGCGCGAGCACGCGCTCCAGGCCGCCCGGCTCGCCGAGCGCGACGGCCAGCCGGACGCGCTGATTGCCGCGGCGCTGCTGCACGACATCGGCCATCTCGTTCACGACCTCGGCGAGGACCCGGCGGCCGAGGGCGTCGATGACCGGCACGAGGAGCTCGGCCATGCCTGGCTCACGCGCCATTTCGGCCCGGAGGTGACGGAACCCGTGCGCCTGCACGTCGCCGCCAAGCGCTACCTATGTGCGACGGAGGCGGATTACGTCGCGCGCCTCTCGCCCGACAGCGTGCGCAGCCTGGCCCTGCAGGGCGGCCCGATGAGCGCTTCGGAGATCGCGGCCTTCGAGGCGCTGCCCCATCACGCCGCGGCGGTGACGCTGCGCCGCTACGGCGAGGCAGCGAAGGTCCGCGCCCTGGAGACGCCGCCCGTCGCGCATTTCCTGCCCTGCGTCGCCCGCTGCCTGAGGGCCGGCGCATGACCCGCGTCATCATGGTCGCGCTCGACGGGCTGCGGCCGGACATGGTCGATGCGACGCTGACGCCCCATCTCGCGGCCCTCGCGGCGGTCGGCACGCGCTTCGCCAATGCGCGCAGCGTCTTTCCCTCCGAAACGCGCGTCGCGACCCCTTCCCTCATCACCGGCTGCCGGCCGGGCGGGCACGGCATGGTGGCGAACACGCTGTTCGATGCGGCCGTCGCGCCGGACCGGCTGCTGCGCACCAAGCTGGTCGAGGATGTGCTCGCCATGGCGGCGGGCGCGGAATCGCCGCTGCAGCGGCCGAGCCTCGCGGAGCGCATGGCACCGCACGGGATGCGCTTCGCCCTGGTGAGCGCCGGCACCGCCGGCGCGGCGCGCCTGCTCCACCCGGCCGCCGAGCGCCTCGGCGCCTTCCGCTGGAACGTTGAGGACACGCAGGGCGCGACGGCGGAGGAGGTGCGCGCCGCGCTCGGCGCCACGCCGGAGGCCGCCGTGCCGAACATCCCACGCGTCGACTTCGCCGGCCGCGTGCTGGTCGATCACGTGCTCCCCCGCCATCGCCCCGACGTCGCGCTGCTGTGGCTCTCCGAGCCCGATGTCTCCTTCCATTGGGGCGGGCTGCGCGCGGAGCACACGCTGCGCGCCCTGCGCGCCGCCGATGCCGTGCTGGGGCGCATCGTCGCCTGGCGCGACGCGCAGCCCGATGCGGCGGAGATCGCGATCGTCGTCCTGTCGGACCACGGCCATGTCACGGGCCGCGGCAAGCGCAGCCTGCGCACCGAACTGCAGCAGGCCGGCTTCCGCGCGGGCACGGGCATGGCGGCGGATGTCGATGTCGTGGTGGCGCCCGCCGCCGCGCCGGGCATCTGGCTGCGCGACCCGTCGCTCGCGCCGCAGGTCGCCGATTTCCTCGCCACGCAGCCCTGGGCCGGGCCGCTGCTCGCGCGCGATCCGGCGATCCTGCCGCCGGGCCGCGCCGTGCCCCTCGCGCTGCTCGGCAGCGCCCATGCGCGCAGCGCCGACCTGGTCGCGACCTTCGCGGGCGACGAAGGCCCCGATGCCTGGGGCAGGCCTGGCACGGCGCCCTTCGACGCGCCGGACGTGCCCGAGGGCGGGGGCATGCATGGCGGGCTGCACCGGGCGGAGCTCGCGACCGTGCTGGTGATGCAGGGCGGCCCGTTCCGCAGCGGCGCCGTCGCGCGGCAGGCGGCGGACCTCACCGACATCGTGCCGACCGTGCTGCATGTGCTGGGCCTCGCGGTCGAGGGCATGGAAGGGCGACCGCTGCGCGGCGCGATCGATGCCGCGGCCGACATCCTGCCGGCCGAGGAGCTGCACGCGCTGCCCGGCGGCTTCGTGCTCGAGGCGATGCGCAGCGAGGCCGGGCGGCTCTATCCGACCGCGCTGCGCCGCGCGTGATACGCGGCTGACAAGGGATCGACCCTTGTCAGCCGCGCATCACCCCTTGGTTTCGCGCGAGGCCGCCCCGCAAACCCCGCGCGCCATGCCGGTATGCCAAAGATGAAACTTTGGCATGACGGCCTGATCAGCGCCGCCAGGCCTGGGTGGCGCGCCCGAGCAGCGCGCCCAGCACAAGCTGGGCGAGCTTCGCCGCGGTGGTGATGCCGAGGATGACGACACCCATCGCCGCGGCCGCGCTGGCCTGCCCGGCCTCGTCCATGTGCAGCATGGCGACCGAGGCGGGCTTGGTGTCGGGACCATAGAGGAAGATCACCGCGCTCACCGTCGTCATGGCGGTGACGAACAGGTAGATCGCGATCTCGAGGATCGCCGGCAGGCACATCGGCACGGTGACGCGCCCGAAGGTCACCCAGACCGGCACGCGCATCGAGGCGCCGACGGATTCGAATTCCGGGTCGAGCTGGCGGATGGCGGTCACCGCCGTCAGGTGCCCCACCGTGTAGAAATGCACGATGGAGTTCAGCACCAGGATCGCCAGCGTGCCGTAGAGCACGCCCAGCGGATTGGCCGGGTGGTTGAAGAACAGGACATAGGCGAGGCCGAGCACGAGCCCCGGCACGGCCAGCGGCACCGTCGCGGCGAAGCGCCCGAGGCCCGGCAGCTGCCCCTTTTGCGGCCCGCGCTCCAGCACATAGGCCACAACGAAGATGATGGCCGTGCCCAGCACCGCCGCGAGACCCGCCATCCGCACCGAGAGCCACACCGCCTGCCACCCCGCCGCGTCGAAGCGCGAGAAGCCGTAGTTGTCGAGCGTCAGCGACAGGTTGTAGGGCCAGAAGCGGATCAGCGATCCCCAGGCGGCGACGCCCACGATGCCCACCAGCACCGCGGCGACGACGAGGCAGAGCGCGAGCAGCGGGCGGTCGCGCGCGGCGCGCGGTGCGGGGCGCAGCGGCACGGCGCGCCCGCTCATGGTCGCGCTGCGCTGCCGGCTCGCCCAGCGGTCGAGCAGGAAGGCAGCCACCGCCGGGACCAGCAGCACGATGCCCACCACCGCGCCCATGTTGAAGTCCTGCAGCCCGACCACCTGCTTGTAGACATCGGTCGCGAGCACCGGGAACTGGCCGCCGATCACCTTCGGGATGCCGAAATCGGTCACCACCAGCGTGAAGACGACGACGAAGGCCGAGACCAGGCCGTAGCGCGCGCCAGGCAGCGTGACGGTCAGGAAGATGCGCGCGCGCGAGGCCCTGAGCGCCGCCGCGGCCTCGTACAGCCGCGCATCGGCGGTGGAGAGCGCGACGGCCAGGATCAGCGCGGCGGCGGGGAAGCAGTAGAAGACCTGCGCCGCGACGATCCCCGCCGGCCCGTAGATGCTGCCGCCCATGAGAAGCCCGCGCAGCATCCCCTGGTTGCCGAACAGATAGATCAGCGCAAGGGCGGGCAGCAGCGAGGGTGCGAGCAGCGGCAGCATCATCACCGCGCGGAACAGCGGCCTGGCGGGGATGCAGGCGCGCGTCAGCGCATAGGCGTAGCCGAAGGCGAGCGGCACCACGATCACCGCGCTCAGCGCCGCGGTCCAGACGCTGTTCCAGGCCGCGACCAGCAGCGCTGGCGTGGTCGCATAGGTGCGGAAATTCGCGAGGCCGGCGAAGCCGCCCTCCGGCGTCTCGAAGGCCCGCAGCAGCAGCGTGCCGAGCGGCAGCGCCAGGAAGGCGAGCAGGAAGGCGAGCGCCAGCCACAACCCCCAGCTCATGACCTGCTGGTCGAGCGACAGGCGCGGGCGGGACGGCGCCGCGGCCAGCACCGCGTCAGGCATCCTCGGCGAAGACCATCAGGTGCTCGGGCGGCAGGGTGGCGGCGACCTCGGCGCCGGGCAGCGCACCCAGCGCCGCCAGCTCCGCCGGCACCACGGCCGCGAGCAGGCGCAGCGCTCCCGCCTCGAGCGACACCCGGCAGCTGGGCCCGAGGAACTCGCCCCCCGTCACACGGGCCTTGAGCGCGCCGGGCGGCGCCGCATCCGGCGGGGCCAGGCGCAGATGCTCCGGCCGGATGAAGCAGGCGACGCGCGCGCCATCGAGCAAGGGCCGCGCGGCCTCCGCGGGCAGCCTCGCGCCACCGGCGACCAGCATGCCCGCGGGCGAATCCACCACCGCCTCGAAATGGCTGGAATGGCCGATGAAGCCGGCGACGAAGGGGCTGGCCGGGCGTGCGTAGATCTCGGCCGGCGTACCGATCTGCTCGATCCGCCCGCGGCTCATCACCACGATGCGGTCGGAGACACCCATCGCCTCCTCCTGGTCGTGCGTGACCATGATGGTGGTGACGCCGAGGCGCTGCTGGAGCGAGCGGATCTCCTGCCGCAGGTGCTGGCGCACGATGGCGTCGAGGGCGGAGAGTGGCTCATCCAGCAGCAGCAGGCCGGGCTCGTTCGCCAGCGCGCGCGCGAGGGCGACGCGCTGCTGCTGCCCGCCCGAGAGCTGCGAAGGGTATTTTTCCCCCTGGTCCGAGAGGCCCACGACGCCGAGCAGCTCCGCCACACGCTCCCGCGCGCGCGCCCTGGGCCAGGCGGCGCCGCGCAGCCCGTAGCCGACATTCGCGTTCACAGTGAGGTTCGGGAACAGCGCGTAGGACTGGAAGACGATGCCGAAATCACGCTCGGAGGGCGGCAGGTGCGTGATGTCGCGCCCTTCCTGCAGGATGCGCCCCGTCGTGGGCGGATCGAGCCCGGCGATGCCGCGCAGCAGCGTCGTCTTGCCGCAGCCCGAGGGGCCGAGGAAGGTCACGAACTCCCCGGCCTGCACCGAGAGGCTCACGCGGTGCAGCGCCACGAAGGTGCCGAACTGCTTGCCCACCTCCTCGACACGGAGATAGGCGTCCTCGCGGCGGGGCGCCGCCGCCAGGGCAGCAGCGGCGATGCCGGGCGTGGCGGCGGTCACGCGGGGCGTCAGTTGCGCGGCGCGGACTTGCCGTCGAAGCGGCCGGCCCATTCGCGCAGCAGCCGGTCGCGCTGCGTCGCGATCGTGCGGAAATCGGCGCTGACCAGGCGCTCGGCGAAGTCGGCCGGGTAGTTGCGCACGGTGGGCTCCACACCGGGCAGCGCCAGCAGCGCGTAGAAGCGGCCATAGAGCTCCATCGCCGGGCGGGAGACGGCGAAGTCCGCCAGCCGCTGGGCAGCCGCCAGGTTGCGCGTGCCGCGCAGGATCGCCGTCGCCTCGAGGTCGAAGCCGACGCCGTCGGTGGGCACGATGATCTCGATCGGCGCGCCCTGGTTGCGCAGCGTGACGGATCGCATGTCGAAGGAGATGCCGACGCCGAATTCCCCGCGCGCGGCGTTGTTGCAGGGCGCGCTGCCCGAATGGGTGTAGACCTGGATGTTGTCGTGCAGGCGCGTCATGTAGTCCCAGGCGCCCGCCTCGCCGCGCGCGCCGATCCAGCCCGCCATGGTCAGGAAGCCGGTGCCGGAGGAATTCGGGTTGGGCATCACCACCTGGCCGCGGAAGGCCGGGTTCAGCAGGTCGTTCCAGGTGGTCGGGCGCGGCAGGTTGCGCTGCTGCGCGACCACCGTGTTGAAGCAGATGGCCGAGACGAAGGCGTCCATGCCCGTCCAGGTCATCGGGCTGCGCTCAGATCGCATGTTGGCGCGCAGCGCTTCCGCGCCGCGCGGCGTGTAGGGCTCGAGCATCTCGAGCGCCTCCATCTGCAGCAGCGAGAAAACCGACAGGCCCCACACCGCGTCGGCGCGCGGGTTCTGCCGCTCGGCGATCAGGCGGGCGGTGATGATGCCGGTGGAATCGCGCACCCAGGCGATCTCGATGTCGCGCAGCGCCGCCTCGGCGGCCTGCTTGAAGGGGGCGAGCTGCTCGTTCTCCAGCGCGGTGTAGACGGTCAGGCGGGTGCGCTGCTGCGCCTCGGCCACCGGGGCAAAGCCGATCAGGGCGCAGGCGAGAAGGGCAAGGCGACGCATGGGTGGGGCTCCCTCGGGGGTCGCCCGGTCCCTAGCCCGCACCCCGCGTCAGTCATGTGACGAAAGCATTGCGGTTCCGTGTCAGGGCGCCTCGATGAGGCCGGGGCGCTCCCCGGCCACGAGGCGGGCCTCCATGTGCTCGACCACCGCAGGAAGGTCAGCGGCCGAATCCACCACGAGATGCGCGCCGGCCGCCATCAGCTCGGCCGTCGCCCGGCGGCGCAGCGCGTCGCGCGCCGGGGCGTCGAGCGCGGCGAGCTCTTCCACCGTCAGCCCCGCGATATTGCCCGTCAGCGCCACGCCGACCGCCCAGCAGCCGGCCGCGCGTGCCTCGCGGATTCCGGGCGGCGTGTCGTCGATCTTCACCACGCCGCTGGCCGGCCAGACCCCCATCGCCGCCATGGCGTGCCACATCTGCAGCGGCGCCGGCCGGCCGGCGGCGAGGTCCCCGGCGCAGACCATCACTTCCGGCACGAAGCCCTGCGCGGCGGCGATCGGCGCGAGGCGCTCCATGATCGGGCGCGTGTAGCCGGTGGTAGAGCCGATCCGGATGCCGCGCGCGACGCACCAGTCGAGCGCGGCCCGCACGCCGGGAATGAGGGCGCCATGCGCCTCCACCGCCGCGACGTTGAGCGGTTCGAAGACATCGAAGATCGCGTCGATCGCCGCCTCGTCGAAGTCGCGCCCGTGCCTCGCACGCCAGGCGGCGGCAACGGCGGGCGCCGTGCCCACCAGGCGGATGTGGTCGCGCTTGGCCATGCCCATCGGCCCGCGCGCATCGGCGATGGAGATGGCGACGCCGAAGCGCGCGAAGGCCTCGACGAAGGCGCCCATAGGCGCGCGCGATCCGTGGTCGAGCACGGTGCCCGCCCAGTCGAGGATGACGGCCTTGATGGTGGTGCTCATGGGGAGGCTTCCAGATCGGCCAGCACTTCCTCGGCGAGGCCGAAGGCGGTGCTGGCACCGGTGCCGGAGGTGACGGAGACAAGGCGCACGCCGGGTGCCACCCTCTCGAAGAAGGCGTCGTCGGGCCCGGAGGGATAGAGGCCCGTCCACCGCTCGATCACCCGTGGCGCCGGCAGGTCGAGCACCGCCTGCGCTTCACGCAGGATCAGCGCGTCGACATGCTCTGGCTGGAAGGGGTCGGGCGTCGGGCCGTAGTGGTGGCTGTCGCCGACGACGAGCGAGCCGTCCGCGCCCTGCACGACGATAAGGTGGACGCCGTTCGCGACCTCCTCCGCCTGCTCGGCGCGCAGGCGCGCGCGCAGCGTCGGCAGCGAAGGGCACTCCGCATAGCCGCGGTAGCGGTCGAGGCCGAGGTCGCTCATCACCGCCGCCGGAAGGCGCCAGCCGGGATCGGCCAGGCGCAGCATGTGCAGCTTGCACAGCGTGACGCCGCGGCGCGCGAAGGCCTCGGGAAACAGGCTCGCGAGGTCGGGTCCCGGGCAGACCACGGTGCGCGGGGCGTGGAAGCTGCCCGCGCTCGTCTCCACGCGGCCCTCCGCCACGCCCAGCACCGCCACCTGCCGGCGGAACTGCACGCCGAGCGACGCCTCCATCCAGGCGGCGAGGCGGGGGATGGCATCGCGGCTCTCGACGCGCAGCTCGTGCGGGCTGTGCAGCGCGGCGAGGATGCCATCGCCGCGCAGCGGCGGCGCATGGGCCGCGAGCGCGGCGCCACGCAGCACGCGGCAGCCCTCGCCCATCGGGCCGGCGGCGAATTCGTCCAGCACCGCCGCGGCCTCGGGCCGGCGGGCGCACATCAGCAGCCCGCGATGATGGACATCGATGCCCGCGAGCGGCGCGACCTCGGCCCAGACATCGCGCGCGCGGCGGGCACGGCGCCATGTGTCGCGCGCGCCCTGGCCGGTCACGGTGATGAAGCCGAAGTTCCGGATGGAGGCGCCATTGGCCTGCGCGTCGCGGTCGAGCACGAGCACGCGCCGTCCGGCGCGCGCCGCGTGCAGCGCATGGGCGAGGCCGACGATGCCCGCGCCGACGACGATGAGATCGAGGCTGCTCATGCGCGCAGCGTTACCACGGGCCCGGGCGCATGGCACCGCGCTTCGCTTCCCCACGGGACAGACGGCAGGCCGGAGCGGTGGTGGCGGACGTCGATTGAGGCACCCGTGTCCATGCGGCGCGCGATCCGTCAGCGCCAGACCGCGGCAAGCGACGACCACCCACCCCGGGCTGCGGTCTCGCCATAAGCGCCCCGTATTCCCGGGACGGGACGCAATGGCCGGGACGCGCGCCCACCAGGTGATCGACGCTGCCCGCACGGCCATCGGATCGATCATGCGAGGCAACGACAATGTGAACTCAAGCGCCGTGCTTGGCGCCGCCAGCCTTGAACCGCTGTCGCGGTCCAATATCCTTCCTCACGTCGCCTTGCCGCCCCGGACCCGTCATGTAGTCTCGGCCCGATCTTGACGGAGATCATATGCGGCGAATACCGAAACGCACGCTCACGGCTACGATCATCCTGCTGACGATCGCTGCCGCGGTGCTCCCTCTGGCCTTCGCCGTTCCTGGCTTCATCGCCTCCTCGCGCAGCACCGTCGGCGATCGCGCGGCGGAAAGCCTCGCATTGGCGGCGAGGCAGATCAGCACCCGTCTCGGCGCGGGAATCTCGGAACAATGGGCAGAGCTCCGGGTCGTCGCCAGCTGGGCGGCGACCGAGGGAATCGGGGGCAGCTTCCCGCTGCGCATCGACACCGTCAGGGCCGTCAACGCGAACCTGGCATGGATGGGCGTGGCCTCGCCCGAGGGTCGCGTCCTGGTCGCGACGGGCCGCGTTCTGGAAGGCCAGGACGTGTCCGCCCGCCCTTGGTTCAGCGCGGGCCTGCAGGGTGACTTCGCCGGCGACCTGCACGAAGCGGTGATGCTCGAGCGTCTGCTTCCACCGAAGCCGAGCGGCGCACCGCTTCGCCTCATCGACTTCGCGGCACCGCTGCGCCGCCCGGACGGCTCGCTGATCGGCGTGCTGGGCAGCCACGTGGACTGGCAGTGGATGCGCGATCGGGTCAGGAACGCGCCCCTGCCGGGCGGAATGGAGGCGCTGCTCGTCGCGCGCGACGGCACGGTCATCGTCGGCCCCCCGGGGGTGGAAGGCAGCCGGCTCACGCTGCGCAGTGCCCTGGCCGCCGGGCAGGGCGTCAGCGTCGTCAGCGACGAGGCCTGGCCTGATGGGCACCGGTACCTTGCGGCGGGCGTGCCCGCCGGGACGGCGGTCGGACTTCCCGGCTTCGGCTGGACCGTGATCGTGCGCCAGCCGCCCGAGGCGGCGCTCGTCGGCGTGCGCTCCCTCGCCCGCGCGATCGGTGGTCCGCTGGTGGCCTGCGCAGGCCTGCTGCTCCTCGCCGGCATCGCGCTTGCGCGCTGGATCGGACAGCCCTTTGCGAGGCTCGCGGAGAGCGCGACCGCGCTCGCCGAAGGGCGCCTCGACGCCCCGGTTCCCGAGGCCCGGTCGACACGCGAGGCCGCGCTGCTGTCGGCGGCCCTGGCGCGTCTCGACCGTGGTCGCGACGCCTCGACATCCAGGCCCGCGGGGGGGGCGGCATGAACAGATGGTTGAAGGTCGCGGCCGGGATCGCCCTCGCCGGCGTCGGGCTCTATGTCATCGTCGGGGAGCAGATGGCCGGCGTGTCGGCCAATGCCATGGTCAACGCGCAGGTCGTGATCGTCCGCGCGCCGGTGGACGGCGTCCTGAACCTCCGCGTTCGCAACCTCGGCACGAGGCTCGATGCGAACGAGCCGCTCGGCACCGTCACGGATCCCCGGCCGGACGAGCTTCGCCTGACCGACCTGCGCCAGACCCTCGCCCTGGCCGAGGCCGACCTGCGCCGCCTCGAGGATCTCACCAGCGCCCTCGTCACCAGCCGCGCGGCCTATGTGCAGCAGTCCCAGGACTACGGCACCGGCCGCACGCGGCAGGTCGAGGCGCGCCTTGCCGAGGCGAATGCCTCGCTCGAAGCCGCGCAGGCACGGCTGCGCGAGGCCGACGCGACCAGCCGTCGCGCGACCGACCTCGCCCGCCAGGGCATCCAGACCGCGGCCGACTTCAACCGGGCCCGCGCGACCTTCGAGGTCGCCGGCCAGGAGGTCGAGGCCGCGCGCAACCGCATCGTCTACCTCACCATCGAGGCCGAGGCCGCGCGGCGCGGCGTCTTCCTGGGCGATTCCTACAATGATGCCCCGTCCTCGCAGCAGCGCGTGCGCGAGCTCGACCAGAGGATCGGCGAGCTCTCGGCCGAAGTGCGCGAGCGCAACCGCCGGATCGCCATCCTCGAGGCCGTGATCGACGAGGAACGGGTCCGGCTCGCCCGCTTCCGCGATGCCGTCATCACCTCGCCTGCGCCGGGCGTGCTGTGGGAGGTCATGACCGGCAGCGGGGAGTATGTTCGCCGGGCGCAGGACCTGCTGCGGCTGGTGGATTGCAGCACGACCCTCGTGACCGCAAGCGTGCGCGAAGCCGTCTACAACCGCCTCAAGGTCGGCGATGCGGTGCAGTTCCGGCTGTTCGACGACGGGCGCGTCTTCGACGGCGTGGTGGCGCGACTGGCCGGATCGGGTGCGGAGACGATCTACCGCAGCCTCGCCGTCGGGCCGAGCGCGGAGCATCTCAAGCGGTTCGACGTCGCGATCTCGGTGCCCGCGCTCGCCAGCGACCCCGCCCTCGCCTGCGCGGTCGGCCGCACCGGGCGGGCGGTCTTCGCCGGGCGACCGCTCGATGCGCTGCGGCGGCTGATGGCGCTGTTCGGGCTCTTTTGATGCTTCTCCTCGGCGACTATGCCGCGGCCTTCGGTCCGTCGCTGGTCGTGCTGGGCATCGCGCTGGTGGTGCTGCCTCTGGCACGGCGGGACAACCCCGTGCTGCGGGGGGTGCTGTGCGGGATCGCGATCGTGCTGGCCTGGCGCTACATGGCCTGGCGCTTCGCCGAGACCATCCCCGAACTCGACTGGACGATCGATGCGCTGGTCGGCTGGGGCTTCGCGCTGCTCGAGGCGACGACGCTGGTCTCCTCCTCGATCGCCTTCGTGATCCTGTCGCGCCGGCGCGACCGCTCCGAGGAGGCCGACGCGCATACCGGCTGGTGGGGTGCGGCGCCGCCGCCGGTCGTGGACGTGCTGATCGCGACCTACAACGAGGAGGAGCCGATCCTCGAGCGCACCATCGCCGGCGCGCTCGCGCTGCGCCATCCGGCGACCCGCGTCTGGGTGCTGGACGACGGCCGCAGGGACTGGCTGCGCGCGCTGTGCGAAAGACTGGGCGCGCGCTACCTGACGCGCGCGGACAATGCGCACGCCAAGGCGGGCAACATCAACGCCGCCTTCGCGACGCTGCGCGCCCTCGACCGGCCGCCCGACTTCGTCGCCGTGTTGGATGCGGATTTCGTGCCGCACCGGGACTTCCTCGACCGCGCGCTGGCGCTGTTCCACGACCCGAAGGTGGGGCTGGTGCAGACCCCGCAGCACTTCTTCAACCAGGACCCGATCCAGCAGAACCTCGGCCTCGGGCGCACCTATCCGGACGAACAGCGCTTCTTCTTCGACCACGTCCAGCCCGCGCGCGACGCCTGGGGCCTGGCGTTCTGCTGCGGCACCTCCTCGGTCATGCGCTGGGCGGCGCTCGAGGCGATCGGCGGCTTCCCGGTTGGCTCGGTGACGGAGGACTACCTCATCACCCTGCGCCTGCAGGAGGAAGGCTACGGAACCGCCTACCTCAACGAGCCGCTGACCGAGGGCCTCGCGCCCGAGGGGCTCGGCGAATACATCACCCAGCGCGGGCGCTGGTGCCTCGGCCTGATGCAGATCGTGCGCGGCCCGTCGGGGCCCCTGGCGCGGAACCGCCTGCGGCTGCGCGACCGCGTCGGGCTCGTCGACAGCTTCCTCTACTGGGCGACGACCTATCCGTTCCGGCTCGCCTGCCTCGTGACGCCGCTGGCATACTGGTACTTCGGCATCACCGTGGTGAACGCCCCGGTCGCCGGCGTGATCGAGTACTTCCTGCCCTACTTCATCGCCGTGCTGGTGGCGGTGAACTGGATCTCGGGCGGGCTCATCGTGCCGGTGCTCAACGATGTCAGCCAGCTGCTCGGTGCGCGCGAGATCACGAAGGCCGTGATCATCGGGATCACGAAGCCCAAGGGCCACAAGTTCAAGGTCACGTCCAAGGGCGGCGACCGCACGCGCATCGTCGTGCAATGGCCGTTCCTGCGGCCTCTCCTGCTGATCTTCCTGCTGACGCTGGGCGGGCTGTTCTTCACCCCGGCGACCGACATCGTCTTCGACCGTGATGCCGGGGACGGGAAGTGGGTGATCCTCGCCTGGACGATCTACAACCTGGTCGTGCTCTTGGTCTCCATGGCCGTATGCGTCGAATTGCCGCGCGCCGGGACCGCGACGCGCATCGTGCCGGAGCGCGTCGGGCTTTACGCGTCCGGCCGCGAAGGCAGCGCCTGGCTGATGCGCCTCACCCTCGAGGATGCCTGGCTGCGTGGCGGTCCCTTCCTCGTGACCGGGGACGAGCTCGAGGTTGCGATCGAGGGCATCGGCCGCGTGCGCGCCGAGGTGACGCGCGTGGAGCCGGGCGGCTCGGCCGTTCGTCTGCGGCCGGACGAGGCGCAGCGAACAGCCCTGCTGGTCAAGCTGCACACCCGTGTCGGCGCGGCGGGAACGACGGAGACCGACATGGCCGGCCTTCTGGCCGACATCGCGATGCGCGCGGGGCGGCGGACAGGGGAGCGATGAGGGGAGCTCCGGCGATATTCGCCACCGAACCCGGTGCCGCCCGAGGCGCGGATGGCACGATCCACGGGCGCCTGCCGCAGCGCGCCGCCTCCGGCACGACATCCGGCGCCTGCCGGTCATTGCCCCGCGCCCCGTGATCCAGGCCCGCGCCGGGAAGGCGGAACCGAGGCCCGGCGGGACATTCTGCCATACCGTCGCCTGCGTCGTGCGGATGACGGCGATGAACGTCTAGCGGAGCCGCGTCGGGCGTGCGCTGGAGCACTTGCGCGGCGACCGCGCAGGTCAGCAGGATGGGCGCCGCCAGGGCCATCGCGCAGGCCCGGCGCCGGGGAGGTGTCAGACCGATCATGCTGCCCCCAGAGAGCCCGACCATCCTGCCGATCCCGAGCCCGTCGCCACGCCGGGCGCTTGCCGCCCGCGCGCCTGTGCAACGCTTCATCGCCGCGCCCACGCCGGTGGTGCGTGCTTCGCGCCGAGCCATGACCTTTTCGCCCGGTGGCGGCGCAGTACGGTGCGGGTCCGTTATGGGCCACGCCGATGGAGGCAGAGTGACGTGAGCTACTCTCAGACGACGCGTGTGCTCGAGATCCAGACGACGCTCGGGCCCGACCTCGCGATGCTGACCGAGCTCGAGGGCGAGGAGCGGATCTCGCAGCCCTACCTCTTCAACATCAGCTTCGTCTCCGAGGCCGAGCCGGCGCAGGTTGCGAGGCTGCTCGGCACGGCGGTCAGCATCAAGATGGGCTGGCCCGAGGCCGAGAGCGGCATCGAGCGGCGCTGCCTGCACGGCCACATCAAGCGGCTGCGGCGCGGCATGGCCGGTCGCGGGGATGGCATCGAGTGGCATGCGGAGGTGGTGCCGACGCTGTGGTTCCTCTCGCGCACCAGCGACTGCCGGATCTTCCAGGAGAAGACCATCCCCGACATCATCATGGAGGTGCTGCAGCTCCACGGTGTCACCAGCGTCGAGAAGAAGCTGCTCGGGACCTATCAGCCCCGCGAATACGTCGTGCAGTACCGCGAGAGCGCGCTCGACTTCATCCAGCGCCTGATGGAGCAGGAAGGCATCTTCTACTGGCACGAGCACTCGGAGGACGACCACAAGCTGGTGCTCGCCGACAGCAACGTCTCGGCCCCGACCATCCCGCTCGGCGAGGTGAGCTACCTAGGCGAGGACCCGCGCAGCTCGGTGATGAGCCTCGACGAGGAGATTGTGGTGCGCTCCGGCAAGTGGACGCTGCGCGACTTCAACTTCGAGACGCCCTCGCTCTCGCTCGAGGCGACGCAGCCGACCACCATCAACGTCGCCGAGATGAAGAAGCGCGAGCGCTTCGACTACCCGGGCATCTATCTTCAGACCAGCGCGGGTACCGACGTGGCCAAGCACCGCATCGAAAACGAGGAGACCTTCCACCTGGTGCGTCGCGGCGACAGCGGGGTTGCCGAATTCGTCGCCGGCGCGCGCGTGACGATCACCGGCACGCCCAACCCCGAGGTGCTGCTGACCGAGGTGCGGCACCGCGCGCAGGACTACAGCCACTGGACCGACCAGGACTGGGCTGCGAGCGAGCGCCACCGCGGCATCGGCCGGCGCCGTCGCGACGACCTGGCCCAGCAGCGCGAGCCATTCTACGGCAACGAGTTCGTCTGCATTCCGCAGAACGTGAAGTACCGCCCCGAACGTGTCACGCCGCGCCCCTTCGTCCAGGGCCCGCAGACCGCGATCGTCACCGGCCCGGGCGGCGAGGAGATCCACACCGACAAGTACGGACGCGTGAAGGTGCAGTTCCACTGGGACCGGCTTGGCCAGAAGAACGAGAATTCCTCGTGCTGGATCCGCGTCTCGCAGGGCTGGGCAGGGCAGAACTGGGGCCAGTTCCACATCCCGCGCATCGGCCAGGAGGTGATCGTCGACTTCCTGGAGGGTGATCCCGACCGGCCGATCATCACCGGGCGCGTCTACAACGCCGAGAACATGTATCCCTACGCGCTGCCCGGCGAAAAGACGAAGTCCGGCATCAAGACCCGATCGTCAAAAGGCGGCGGCACCGAGAACTTCAACGAGATACGCTTCGAGGATCTGAAGGGCTCCGAGCAGATCTACGTCCACGCCGAAAAGGATCTCGACACCGTGGTCGAGAACAACGAGACGCGCAAGGTGGGCGTGGGCAGCGGTACCGGTAACCGCACGACCGAGATCAAGAACGACGAGACGCTGACCGTTGGCAACGATAAGAATACCACGGTCAACGGCCACTTCACGGAACTTGTCCAGAAGACCGAATTCCGCACGGTCAACGGCAATGTGACCGAGACCTTCATGGCCAACGAGGAGCGCAAGGTCATCGGCAGCTTCACCGAGACGGTGTTCGGCGACTATTCCATCACCGTCGTTCCCGGTGCCTACGACCTGAAGGCCGTCGGGGGCATCTCGATGTGGTCGCCGGCCGCCATCAGCGTGACCTCGATGGTCTCGATCACGCTGACCGCGCCGTCGATCAAGCAGATTGGGCCGTCCTGGTTCAAGACCGGCTTGGCCTCGGGCGACGCCTATGTCCTGAAGACCGGCACGGCCGCCGTGAAGAACGACAACTCCGGCATCTCGGTGAACAATGGCGGCGTGAAGATCGACAATTTCGGCCTCAAGCTCGACACCTTCGGCATGGCGATCAAGACCGGCGGCGTCGAGATCAAGAACAAGGCGCTCAAGACGAACAGCGAGGCCTTCGCTGCAAAGCGCGGCCTGAAGCTGTACTCGGCGTGATTGCGGGATGCGCGGGGACTGGATGATCCTGGCGATCGTGGTGGCGGTGCTCGGCGTGGCGCTGGCGGTGCCGACGGTGATCTTCGGGCCGAACGTGCTGCGCCACTTCCAGGAGAAGCGTATCCGCGCCGAGGGCCTGCCGGCGACCGCGACGGTGGTTGACATCACCGAGACCGGCCGCCACTTCGGCATTGAGCGCGTGCCTGAGATCACCGTGCACCTGGAGGTGTCCGCGCCAGGCCGTGCGCCCTGGCGCGCCTCGCTCACGCGCATTCCCTCGACCGCTGACGTGCCGTTCTTCATGCCCGGGCGGCAGTTCGACCTGCGCTACGACCCAAATCATCCCGAGCGGGTGGCGGTGATGCCATGATACCAGGCCAGGGGCGTCCATGAAGATCCTGAAGCCTTTCGCGCTGGGGGCGCTGACGCGCCCGGTCGAGTTCGGACGTAAGTTCTTCCTCAGCGTCGCCGCCGTCAGCTTCTGCCCGATGGGCGATACGCCGGGCCTGCTCGGCGACATCGCGATGTGGAAGTTCCTGCCGGAGGTGTTGCCGCCGGGCCAGGCGGTCGACCTCGTGCTACCCAAGACGGCGGCTGAATTCCTCGTTACCGGCAGCGCCTTCGCCCCGGGCGGGCGGCCGGTGCAGACCATCACGACATCGGTGCGCCTGGGCGCCGTGACCAAGCGCCTCGCCGCCGTCGGCGACCGCTACATCCAGGACGGCGTGCCGACGGCCCCGCTGCCCTTCACCGAAATGCCGCTGGGCTGGGACCGCGCCTATGGCGGCCCGAAATACGCGCAGAATCCGCTCGGGCGCGGCATCGAGGAAATGCCGATCCCGGGCGTGGGCTTCCGCGTCGCGCTGCCGAATGTCGTGCTGCCGCAGGGCGCGCCGCGCCCCTCTTCGCCCGAACCGGTGAACTACGGCGCGATCGACATGACCTGGCCGCAGCGCTCGAAGCTTGCCGGCACCCACGACCAGCGCTGGCTCGAGGAGGATTTCCCCGGCTTCGCCCGCGACATCGACTGGCGCATCTTCATGGCCGCGAGCCCGGACCAGCGCTTTCCGGGCTTCCTGCGCGGCGACGAGGACTACGCGCTGTCCAACCTTCACCCGACCGAGGCCGAGATCACCGGCCGCCTGCCAGGCATCCAGACGCGCATCCTGATCGAGCGCCGCGGCTCCGGTCGGCTCGAGGACGTGCCGCTGGTGCTCACCACGGTGTGGTTCTTCCCCGCGCAGAAGCGCCTGGTGATGATCCATCACGGCCGCACCCGGGTGGACGAGGAGGATGCGCGGGACGTCACGCTGCTGATGATCGGCGCCGACCGCCTTGGCGTCCCGCGCCGGACGGCGGAGTTCGAGGCCGTGATGCGCGCCCGGCTCGACCCCGAGCACGGACTGCTGGAATCGCTGCGCGACAGCGCGCTGGTCCCCGAGGACCTGATCATTCCCGACCCCGGTCTCGAGGAGGCGAAGGCGCGCCACGAGGACAAGGGCCTGATGCGCAAGCGTGCCTTCCAGCGCCGCGTGCGCGAATACGAGAAGCAGCGCGAGGAGATGGCCGCCGCCGGCCTCGACCCCGACAAGCACGGCCTGGTCCGCCCGCAGGAGGAGGAGCCGCCGCCCTCGCTCGACCGCATACCCGCCCTGATCGAGCGCGTGCGCGCCGAGGCGGAGAAGATCCGCCGCGACGCGGACACGTTTGAGGCGCAGCAGATGGCAGAGGCCAGCGCCGAATCCGGCCAGCCGCCGATCGACCTCAAGAAGAAGGCGAGCGGCCCGCCGAGGACGACAGCCGCCGGGATCCGCGCAGGCATCGAGGCCGATGCGGCAGCGCTGGAAGCAGCCGGCAAGGATGCTTCGCAGGAACGCGCCGCACTCGCCGACCCTGCGCTGGCGAAGCTCTGGATCGAGGGCGAAGAAAGCGCGCGCAGCGGCTACCTCGGCACCGTCGACGAGCAGGACCCGGCGCCGCGGCTCGATGCGGCGGCCAATGAAGCGGTGCGCGCGCGGCTGTTCGATGGTAGCCGCGGCGGGCGGCGGCTCGACCTGTGTGGCGCCGACCTGGCCGGTCTCGACCTGTCGGGTTTCGACCTGACCGAAGCCTGGCTCGACGGCGCCGATCTCACCGGGGCGAATCTGTCGGGTGCGCGACTGTCGAATGCGGTGCTCGCCCATGCGCGGCTGGAGGGCGCGCGGCTCGCGCAGGCCGACCTCGCCGGCGCCAATCTCGGGCGTGCCAACCTGGTCGGGGCGGACCTCACGGGCGCGCGGCTGCGCGGGGTGGTGCTGCGCAATACGGATCTGCGCCGCGCCCGGCTGGTGCAGGCGGAACTTACCGAGGCGCAGCTGTTCGACGCCCGGCTCGACGGCGCGGACCTCAGTGGCATCGTCGCCGAGGACATGGTCCTCAAGGATGCCTCGCTCGACGGCGTGCGGGCGGTGGGCGCGCAGTTGGGTGCGCCGGTCTTCGTCGGCGTATCGCTGATGGGCGCCGATTTCAGCGGCGCGTCGCTGACTCAGGCGGGGTTCGTCGGCGCCAAGGCCGCAGGCGCCATATTCGACGGCGCCGACCTCACCCGCGCGGCCTTCGTGGAATCCTGCGACCTGACGGGGGCGCGGTTCGCCGGCGCGCAGATGAAGGGTGTGAACCTGCGCGGCAACCGGCTGGAGGGCGCGGTGTTCGACGGCGCCAACCTCGAAGGCGCCGATTTCTCGGATGCGGTGCTGACCGGCGCGTCCTTCGACCTGGCCCGCGCGCGCGAGGCGCGCTTCACCGTCGCCGACCTGCGCGGCGCGCGGATCACCCGCGCCGACCTCGCGGGCGCGAGCCTCGCGCGGGCCGACATCCGCGGCGCCGATCTCAGCGACAGCAGTCTGTATGAAGCCGATCTCGCCCGCATCCATGGCGACAGCGCGACGCGCTACGAGCGCATCCAGCGCACGCGGGTGCGGCTCAATCCCAGGCGGACCCCGGCATGACACGCGCAGCCCTCGAAGCGCTGGTGCGCGACGGCGAGATGATCGGCCGCGACACGAGCTGGGCCGGGCTCGACCTGCGAGGCGCCGACCTCTCCGGCGCCGTCTTCGAAGGCGCTGATTTCGCGAATGCGGACCTTCGCGGGGCCGATTTCCGCGAGTCCATACTGTCCAACGTGCGCCTTGACGGCGCGAACCTGGAAGGCGCGGATCTCACCCAGGCGAGCTTCTCCGAATGCGCGATGACCCGCGTGAACCTCGCGGGCATCAAGGCATCGATGTGGAACGTGGTGAACAGCAGCCTGCGCGGCGTTGTCTTCGCGCGCGCGGATCTGACGGGCGCCAATATCATCCAGTGCCGCCTCACGCGGGCGAGCTTCGTCGGCGCGACCATGGCCAAGGTCAACATGATGAAGTGCCGCACCGACGAGATCGACATCTCGGGCACGCTCTGCGAGGACGTAATCTTCATCGAGGGCGACTTCACCCGCGTGGCGCTCGCGGGGACGCGCTTCGTGCGCACCGCCTTCATCCAGGTTTACCTGGCCGGGCGTCCACTGCCGGGGCTGCAGGCGGCGGGATGCTTCTTCAACGAATGCGACATCACCGGCTGCGACTTATCGGGCGCGGACCTGACCCAGGCTGGCCTGCAGAAGGCAAAGGCGGCGGGCACCATCTTCGAGGGCGCGCAGATGGCGCGCGCAGTGCTGCTCGAGGCCTCGTTGCCCGGCGCCAACCTGCGCGGTGCCGACCTCAGCAACGCCATCCTCAAGGATGCCGACCTGACCGGCGCGGACGCCACGGGCGCGCGGCTGTACCAGGCAATCTGCGTGGGCATGAGGGCGCCGCAGGCGCGCTTTGGCAACTGCGACATGACCTATGCCGATTTGAGCCACGCCGATCTCGAGCAGGCGGATCTCGCGGGCGCGACTCTCACCCGGGCGAATCTCCACATGATCCGGGATGCCGGCGCGCGCATCCCGGACCGCCGTTCGGCACTGGCGCCGGACCAGGACCGCGCACAGTCGGAACAATGGCAGCAGCGTTGGGCGCCGCGATGAGCCGCCCGGCCCAAGGAGAAATGGCATGAACGCGATCACCGGCCTCGCGGCCTTTGCAGGGACCTCCAGCAGTACCGCCGAGATCCTGGGACCGGAGGGCGAAGGCTTCGCCCTGCTTCTGGGTGGCCAGCGCGCCTGCGCGCGACGGGCCTTCTCCTGCCTCGTCGAACCCGCGCCGGGCGACCTGGTGCTGGTCGCCGTCGCGGGTGGCGAACGCTACATCCTGGCCGTGCTGGAACGCCGCGGCGATGCACCGCTGTGCCTGCCATTGGCCGAGGGTGCGAGCATCACCGCAACGCCCGGGCGGATCGACGTCGCCACCGGCACCTTCGCGCTCCAGGCCGATGCGGCGCAGGTCGCGGCGACGAAGCTCGGTGTCTTGGCCGGCCGCACGGATGTGCGTCTCGGTGCGGTTCGCCTGGTCGCGGAGGCGATCGAGAGCATGGCCGAGCGCGTCATCGGCCGCTTCCGCCGCAGCTATCGCTTCGTCGAGGAAGGCGAGCACCTGCGCGCCCGCGACATCGACCACCGTGCCAGCGGCCACTTGCACCTGCGCGGCGATACCACCGCCGTGCAGGCCAAGGCGCTGGTGAAGGTGCAGAGCGCACAGATCCACCTCGGCTGAGGGAAACCCGCGATGTTCGCCAATACGCAGATGATGGGCATGGACTTCGCCTTCCCCGACGTGTGCGTGACGCCGGCCGTGCCGCCGGTGCCGATCCCCTATCCGAACATCGCGATGGGGCCGACCGCGATCCCCTCGCAGTTCAACTCGCTGATCCTCGGCGCCCCGATGCACAACATGTCGACCACCATCCCGATGACGAATGGCGATAATGCGGGCGTACTGCTCGGCGTCGCTTCGGGCACGGTGATGGGGCCGTCGCGGCATCTGACGGCAGCCTTCACGATCCTGGTGGGTGGCGCACCCGGCACGCGCCTCACCTCCATGTCGCTTCAGAACAGCACCAACATTCCCGGCTGCCGCGTGGTGCCGAGCCAGACGCTGGTGCTTCTGCTGGCGCCGTAACCGCTTGACCAACGGTGAACCGTACGGTTAAGTGAACCGTATGGTTGACCTACAAGCCGCGGGCCTGGACCGCATCTTCGGCGCGCTCGCGGACCCGACCCGCCGCGCCATCGTCGAGCGCCTCGCCGCATCCGATGCGCTCAGCGTGAGCGAGATCGCCCGCCCGCTGCCCATGTCGCTGCCGGCGGTGATGAAGCACCTCGATGTGCTGGAAGGGGCCGGGCTGCTCGCGCGCAGCAAGGCCGGGCGCACCGTCACCTGCCGCCTGACCGCCGCGCCGATGGAGGACGCCATGGGCTGGCTCGCGCGCTACCAGCGCTTCTGGTCGGAAAGCCTCGACCGCCTGGCCGCCGCGCTGGAGGGCAAGGCATGAACACGGTCATCCCGAGCCTCACGCTGGTGCGCCGCATCAAGGCGCCGCCCGCCAGCGTGTTCGAGGCCTGGACGCGCCCCGAGATCCTGGCGCTGTGGTGGGGCCCGCACCACACCCGGGTGGCCGAGGCCGAGATCGATGCCCGCGCGGGTGGCCGCTTCCGCATCGTGCTGGTCGAGGATACCGGTCCGCGGCACGAGGTCTCGGGCACCTATGCCGAGCTCGTGCCGGAGCAGCGCCTGGTCTTCTCCTGGGCCTGGACCAATGCGCCGGAGCGCGTCTCGCGCGTCACCGTCGCCTTCCGCGCGATCGCGGAGGGCACCGAGGTGACGGTGACGCATGACCGCTTCGCCGACGAAGGCACCGCGACGCGCCATCGCCGCGGCTGGACGGAATCGCTCGACCGCCTGACCGCGCGCTTCGGCAACGCCTGACGAGGAGACGCGGCATGGACCTTCCGCAACCCGGCCCCGAGCATCGCTGGCTCGATCGCCTTGTCGGCACCTGGCGGACCGAGGGCGAATGCGCCGCCCCGCGAGGCGAGGCGCCGGTGCAGATGACCGGCACCGAGCGCGTGCGCAGCCTCGGCGGGTTATGGGTCCTGGCCGAAGGTGAGGGCGCGATGCCCGGCGGTGGCGCGGCGCACAGCCTGATGACGATCGGCTTCGACCCGGCGCAGGGCGTCTTCGTCGGCAACTTCGTCGCGTCGATGATGGCGCATCTCTGGCTCTATCGCGGCACGCTGGCGGGCGACACGCTGACGCTGGATACCGAGGGGCCGGATTTCGGCGGCGACGGCATGGCGGCGTACCAGGACATCATCGCGCTGCAGGGCGACGACGCGCGGACCCTGACATCGCGCATGCGGATGCCGGACGGCACCTGGCAGCAGGTCATGTCGGCGCGCTACCGGCGGATCGGCTGAACGGCGGGAGGAAGCCATGGTCACGCTTCTGGTCGGCACCAAGAAAGGGGCCTTCCTGTTCGAGGGCGACGCCGGGCGGCGCGATTGGACGCTGCGCGGCCCCTTCTGCGACGCCTGGCCGATCAACCACATGATCGCCGACCCGGCGACCGGCACGATCCATGCCGGCGGCGGCAATGAATGGTTCGGCCCGGCGGTCTGGACCACGCATGATCGTGGCGCGACCTGGACACATTCCAGTGCCGGCCTCGCCTATGCGGCCGGCGAGACGCCGATCAGGTCGGTCTGGAGCCTCGCGAAGGGACCGGGCGGGCTCTATGCCGGCGTGGAGCCCGCGGGGCTGTTCCACAGCGCCGATGGCGGCGTCACCTGGACGCATCTGCAGGGGCTTCGCGACCATCCCTCGCGCCCCGAATGGCAGCCGGGCGGCGGCGGGCTGATCCTGCACCACATCCTGCCGCACCCGACCGATGGGCGACGACTGTGGGTGGCAATCTCCACCGGCGGGGTGTTCTGCACGGAAGATGGCGGCGCGACCTGGGAACCGCGCAACCGCGGCACGCGCCAGGACTACGCGCCGGCGGACCAGCGCTACCCGGAGCATGGTCAGTGCGTGCATTCGCTGGTGATGGCGGCCGGCATGCCGGACCGGCTCTACCAGCAGAACCATTGCGGCATGTACCGCAGCGAGGATGCCGGCCGGCAATGGGTCAGCATCGAGGAGGGGCTGCCGTCGAGCTTCGGCTTTCCCGCCGCCGCGCATCCGCGCGATCCCGATACGCTCTTCCTGCTGCCGCTCAACGGCGACACCGCCGGGCGCTTTGTGCCCGAGGCCGCGGCGGCGGTCTGGCGCACCCGCGATGCCGGCGCGACCTGGCAGGCGCTGCGCGAGGGCCTGCCGCAGCGCAACGCCTTCTTCGGCGTGCTGCGCCAGGCCATGACGACCGACCGCCTGACGCCGGCGGGGCTGTATTTCGGCACCAGCAGCGGCGCGCTCTATGCCAGCGCGGATGAAGGCGAGCATTTCGTCTGCATCGCCGAGCACTTGCCCACCATCACCTCGGTCGAGGTGCTGGAGGGGTAGCGATGGCGCGCGTGCTGCTGCCGCAGGCGCTCGTGCGGCTGTTTCCCGGCGCAGCGCGGGCGACGGAGGTCGAGGCGGCCGACGTCGCCGGCGCCATCGCCGCACTCGACGCGCGATGGCCCGGCATGCGCGACCGGCTGTGCGATTCCACGCCGGCGATCCGCCGCCACCTCAACGTCTTCGTCGATGGCGAGAGGGCGACGCTCGCGACGCCGCTGCGCCCGCATGCCGAAATGCTGGTAACGACGGCAATGAGCGGCGGCTGATCCGCCTCAGCCGATCCCTTCCATCCCCGCCAGCGCCAGGATCGCGGCGAGCGTGGTGCGCATGCCGCGCAGGCTCTCGGTCGGCTCGATATCGAGCCATTCCTCTAGCGAATGCGCCCGTCCGCCGCGCCCGCCCGCACCCACCTTCAGCGCCGGGATGCCAAGGCTCATGGGCACATTCGCGTCGGTCGAGGAGAACTCGAAATGCGGCGCATAGCCCTCCGCAGCCACCGCGGCCGCGGCGATCTCGCGGATCGGCGAACCGGGGGGCGTCTCGCCGGCCGGGCGGTCCCCGACACGCGTGATCTCGGCGGTGACCACGCCGGCGGCGGTCGAGCGCGCGGCGTTCTCGGTCGCGACCGCCTGGTCCACGATGGCGAGGAAGCGGCGGTCCAGGCGTTCGAGCTCCGCGGCCGAGGCGGAGCGCAGATCCACTTCGATCGTCACCGCATTGGCGATCGCGTTGATGGAGGTGCCGCCCGAGACCACGCTCACGCAATGCGTGGTCGGCGGATCGGCCGGCACCTCGACCGCGGCGAGCCCCCGCGCCGCCTCGGCCATCGCATACATCGGGTTGACCAGGCCGAAGGCGGAGTAGGAATGCCCGCCCGGCCCGCGGAAGGTCACGCGGTAACGGCGCGAGCCCACCCCGCCCGAGACGATCTGGTCCACCTGCGGGCTGTCCACCGTCAGGAAGGCGCTGATGCGCGGTCGGTGGCGGGATGCTGCGAACAGATGCCGCACGCCGCGCAGATCGCCCAGCCCTTCCTCGCCGACATCGCCCACGAAAAGCAGGTCGTGCCGCGTGCGGATGCCGGCGACGTCTAGCGCGCGGATGAAGGCGAGGTTCACCGCGAGCGACCAGGTGTCGTCGCTGACACCGGGCGCGAACAGCTTCGTCCCCTCGCGCCGCACGCGCACATCGGTGCCGGCGGGGAAGACGGTGTCGAGGTGCGCGGCGACCACCAGCACGTCGCCATTGCCGAAGCCGCGGCGGATGCCCATGACGTTGCCGATCTCGTCCTGCTCGACCTCCTCGAGGCCATGGGCGCGCAGCAAATCGAGATAGGCGGCGGCGCGCTTTTCCTCGCCGAAGGGGGGCGCGGGGATTTCCGTCAGCGTGATGACGTCGGCGACGGTGCGCTCGTGCTCGGCGGCGAGCGTCGCGGCGGCAGCGGCGAAGCGGGCATCGGCGCGGATGGCGGCGATGGTCTCGGTGGCGTTCATGCGGGCAGATCCAGTGCGGCGCGGAGGCGGTCGAACTCCGCGGTGAAGGTGGCGCGCAGGCCGGGCTTGACGGCCTCAGGCAGGAAGGCTGCGTCGATGCCGTTCAGCATGAAGCCGCGCAGTTCGTCCAGCCCGAAGCCGAAATTCTCGACCATCATGGACCAGCAGCGCTGCGGATCGACGCGGTGCAGCGGCGGGTCGTCGGTATTGGGGTGGATGCGCAGCCCCGCCGCCGGCATGCGGCGGATCGGGTGGTCCAGAGCCCAGCGCTCCGGGGCCAGCGTGCGCAGGTAGTAGGAATTGGTCGGCACCACGGTGAAGACGATGCCCCGATCCGCGCAGCGTCGCGTGAGCTCCGGGTTGTCCAGCACGGTGTAGCCATGGTCGATGCGCTCGACGCCGAGCAGGTCCAGTGCGGTCTCGATGTTGCGCCAGTGGCAGCCGAATTCGCCGGCATGGGCGGTGAGGCGGAAGCCGGCGCGCTTCGCCTCGCGATAGGCCTTCCAGAAGGCTTCGGGTGGGCCGTCGGTCTCGCGGTAGTCGATGCCCAGGCCGATGATGCGCTCGCGCCGGTGTGCGGCCATCCAGCCGACCATCTCGACCGCCTCCTCGGGCGTCGCCTCGCGGTCGATGGAGGGGATCAGCAGCGCCGAAATGCCGTGGTCGTGCTTGGCGTCATCGAAGCCAGCCAGGATGGCATCCGCGCCGGCGGCGTAGGGAACGCCGCTGTCGCGCGCCGTGCCGGTCGGGTTCCAGAAGATCTCGGCATGCCGTACGCCCTGCGCCGCCGCATCGGCCAGGTATTCGTAGGTTATGCGGTGCAGGTCCTCGGGCCCGCGCAGGATGCGCTGTTCCAGCGCGCGCAGGATGTGCAGCACGCCCTTCGGTTTCGCATCGCGCCGCGCGAGCTCTGCCACCTCGTCGGGCGTGTAGCCCGCACCCTGGCGGGCCGCCATCTCGGCCAGCGTGTCGAGCCGAATCGCGCCGAGCAGGTGGACATGCAGTTCCACCTTCGGCAGGTCGCGGCAGAATTGCGTGAGCGTCGTCACGCGACCCCCGCCGCATAGCCGTCGCGCTGCGGATCGGCCGCACCTTCCAACACGCCGTCCCACATGGCGATGCCATGCACGCCCGCGAAGGCGTAGGTCGTCGGCACGCGCTTCACGGCATAGCCCTGCGCGGCCAGCGCGGCTTCCGTCGCGCGCGGCACCCGCAGCGAGATGTCCAGTGTCGCGCTGGTCGCACTCACGCGCGGCGCAAGCACCGCTTCCTGGAGGCCCATGCCGAAATCCAGCAGGTTCACCAGCACCTGCGCCAGCGCGACGCCGATCCAGGCCCCGCCTGGCGCGCCCAGCGTCGCGACGGGTGTCGCGCCTTCCATCACGATCAGCGGCGACATCGAGGAATAGCGGCGCTTGCCCGGCGCGATGGACGTCGCCCGCCCGGGCCGCGGGTCGTACCAGTTCATTGCCCCGTTCAGCATGAAGCCGAGCCCCGGCACCACCACGCCCGACGGCACGCCGAGCGTGTGCGTCACACTCACCACCAGCCCATCGGCATCGACGCAGGAGATTGTCGTGGTGCCCTTCGGCTCCCCGCCGACACGCGTGAGGTCGGCGCGTTCGCCCGCGCGAATGCGCGCTGCGGCCGCAGCGGCATGCGCATCGCCCAGCAGCAGGTCGAGCGGTACCGGCACGAAATCCGGATCGCCCACATGGGTGTCATTGTCGATGCCGGCGATCTTCATCGCCTCGGCCAGCACTGCCACCATCGCCGCGCTGTTGTGGCCCATCGGAGGCAGATCGGAATGCTCGAGGATGCGCAGCACCTCGCCCACGAAGACGCCACCGGCCGGCGGCGGCGGCAGCACCAGCGTGCGGCCGCGGTAGGGCACGCGCAGCGGCGCCACCCGGCGCGACCGCACGGCCGCGAGGTCGGCCTCGGTGATCAGCCCGCCATGCGCCGCCATGTCGGCGGCGATACGGCGCGCGATCTCGCCGGTGTAGAAGGCGTCGGCGCCGTCGCGCGCGATGGTGGCGAGGGTCGCAGCCAGTTCGGGATTCACCACGCGATCGCCCGGCCGCTTCGGCGTGCCGTCGGCGCGCAGATACAGCCGCGCGCCATCCTCGGTGAGCTTCAGCTTCTCGGAGGTGTTGACGCGACCATAGGCGGTCTCGTCCATCGCCATCATGGTGTGGACATGCGGGCGCACCATCCAGCCGTCCCGCGAGCAGGCGATGGCGCCCTCGAACAGCGACGACCACGGCATGCGCCCGTGCGCCGCATGGGCATCCGCGAAAGTCCGCAGGATGGACGGCACGGTGACCGCCGTGCGCCCCATCTCGTTGACCGCGCCGCGCAGCACGAAGCCGTAGCCGTCGGCGCATTCTCGCTCGAACAGGTTGGACCACATGTCCGCATGCGCGCCGGCGGGGCAGGGGGACAAGCCGTCGAAGACCACCTGCGTGCCGGTGCGCGGGTCGTGCAGCGTGATGACGCCGAGGCCACCTATGCCGCACATCATCGGATCGACCACGCCCTGCGTCAGCGCGCAGGCGACCACCGCGTCCATCGCGTTGCCGCCGGCGGCGAGCACCGCCGTACCTGCCTCCACCGCCTCGGGCTGCGGGGCAACGATCATGGCGCGCGGCGCCGGGATGCGGCGGGCGGGACGCGGCATGTCTATTTCCTCCCCCAGGCGATGACGCCATCGGCATCGGGCAGGCGCTCCACGCGCCCCATGGCTTCCAGGCGACGCAGATGCGCCAGCATCTCGCCCAGCCCGAAGCCGAGGTTGCGCTGGTCGAGCGGCCGGCGGAACAGCGCGGGCAGCAGCGCATGCGCGGTGGCCGGCGCGCGGCAGGCATCCTCCAGCGCCGAGAGCCGATCGTCGTGATGCGTCACCAGCGCATCGAGCCGCGAATGCAGCGGCCTGAACGGCGCGCCATGCGAGGGCAGCACCAGCGTATCCTCCGGCAATGCGCGGAAGCGTTCGAGCGTGGCGAGGAAGGCGCCGAGCGGATCGGCCATCGGCTCCCCGGCATGCAGCCCCACATAGGGCGAGATGCGCGGCAGCACCTGGTCGGCGGCGATCAGCACCCGCGCTTCCTCGCAATAAAGGCAGGCCATGTCGGGCGCGTGCCCCTGGCCGGTCAGCACGCGCCAGTCCCGCCCGCCGATGCGCAGCACCTCGCCATCGGAAATGGCGGCGAAGGCGCGCGGCAGCGGCGCGACGGCGCGGACGTACAGCGCGCCGCGGCCGCGCAGGAAGGCGCAGTATTCGGCCGGCGCACCGGCGATGCGCGCGAACTCCGCCTGATGCTCGATCATCTCGGGATCGGTGTCGAACCACAGGCTGCGCGCCTGCAGCCATTCGATGCGCGTCATCATGGGCGTGAGGCCGTGCCCGGCCGCCAGCCATCCCATCAGCCCGGCATGGTCTGGGTGGAAATGCGTGACCAGCAGGCCGGTCAGCGGGCGATTGCCGAACGCCTCGCCGGCCAGCGCGGCCCGCCAGTGACCGCGCGTCTCGTCATTGGCGATGGCGGCGTCGATGGCGAGCCATCCCCCGCCATCCTCCAGCAGCCAGACATTCACGTCATGCGGCGGGAAGGGCAGGGGGAAGCGCAGCCAGCGCAGGCCCGGGATGATCTCGCGGGCCTGGCCGGGCGGGGGTGGTTCGATCTGCATGCGGGGCCAGGGTGGCGCGGCGCGCCGGGGGGCTCAACCCCGCCTGCGGCATGGCTGTCCGGCGCCCCATTGCCGCGCGCGCCGAACCGGCCGAACCTGCGCGCCGCGCGACCAGGCAAGGCGCGGAGGAAACGTGACCGAGGCCGCCATAGACTGCGACCTGCACCCGCATGTGCCGGGTGTGGCGACGCTGCTGCCCTACATGGACGACCACTGGCGCCATACGCTGGTGGAGCGGGGGATCGAATCCCTCGAGAGCGCATCCTACCCGCCGAACGCGCCGACCACCGCGCGCGCCGACTGGCGCGGGCCGAAGGGCCAGCCGCCCTCCAGCGTGGCGCAGCTGCAATCCCAGGCGCTGGACCGCTGGGGGGCCGCGGCCGGCATCCTGAACCCGCTGTTTCCCGCGCAATTGCCGTTCTCGCGCGACATCTCGGCGGCCATGGCGCGGGCGGTGAACGACTGGATCCGCGCCGAATGGCTCGACCGCGACGCGCGCCTGCGCGCCTCGATCCTGCTGCCCAACGGCATCGAGGAGGCGGTGGCGGAGATCGAACGCCTCGCCCCAGACCACCGCTTCGTGCAGGGCATGGTGCTCTGCATGGGCGAGATCCCGCTGGGGCGGCGCGAATGGTGGCCGGTCCATGCCGCGCTGGAGCGCCACGGCCTGCCGCTTGGCATTCATGCCGGCAGCGCCTGGCGGCATCCGCCGACCTCGGTCGGCTGGCCGTCCTGGCATGTCGAGGAATACACCTCGAACGTCTACGGCTTCCAGGCGAGCCTCGCCTCGCTGCTCACCGAGGGCGTGTTCAACAAGCACCCGGGCCTCAAGGTCGTGCTGATCGAATCCGGCGTGACCTGGCTGCCGGGCTTCCTGTGGCGCCTGACCAAGGCCTGGAAGGGCGTGCGCTTCGAGATCCCCTGGGTGGACCGCCCGCCGGCCGAGATCGTGCGCGACCAGGTGCGCCTGACCATCCGCCCCTTCGACGCGCCGGAGGATGCCGGCACGATCGAACGCCTGATGGACCACCTGCGCTCGGACGAGATGCTGCTCTGGGCGACCGACTGGCCGCATGCGCATTTCGAGGGCGACGCCATCCTGCCGCCCGGCCTGCCCGCGGCGCTGCTGCCGAAGATCATGGTGGAGAACCCGCGCGCGACGTATTCTCGCCTGCGGGAAGGAGCCAGCGCATGAACCTCGTTCGCCCCATCGCGGCGCCCGGTCGCCCGGCAGCCGCCACGCTCGGCCTGGTCGATTGCGACATCCACCCGCGGGTGCGCGACCTGTCGGAGTTCCGGCCCTTCCTGAGTGAGGCCGCCTGGCATCGCCTCGCCACCTACGGCATCCATGCGCGGCACGGCTTTGCCAAGGGCTACCCCTTCCCCAAGGCGGCGCCGCTGGCCTGCCGGCGCGACGCCTGGCCGCCGGGCGGCGGGCCGCCCGCCTCGGACCTGCCCTTCCTGCAGCAGCAGCTGCTCGATCAGCACGGCATCGACGTGGGCGTGCTGAACCCGCTGCAGCCCTCGGGCCAGGGCGACGTGAACGACGGGATGTCTATCGCGCTGACGCGCGCGGTGAACGAATGGCAGGTCGAGCACTGGCTGCGCCACGAGCCGCGCCTGCGCGGTTCGATCGTTGTGCCCTACGAGGACGGCGCGGCCGCGGCGGCCGAGATCCGCCACTGGGCCGGCGACGACCGCTTCTGCCAGGTGCTGCTGATGAGCCGCACGTCTGAACCCCTCGGCCGCGCGCGCTACTGGCCGATCTGGCAGGCGGCGGCGGAAGTCGGGCTGCCGGTTGGCATCCACGCCTTCGGATATTCGGGCCATGCCATGACGAATGGCGGCTGGCCCTCATTCTATGTCGAGGAAGTACAGGAACACGCGACCAGCGCGCAGGCGCAGGTGGCCTCCATGGTGGTCGAGGGCATCTTCGACCGCTTCGCGGGCCTGCGCGTGCTGATGATCGAATGCGGCTTCGCCTGGATGCCACCGCTCGCCTGGCGGCTCGATGGCGCCTGGAAGCGGCTGCGCGACGAGGTGCCGCACCTCACCCGTGCACCCAGCGACATCATGCGCGAGCACGTCTATGTCTCGACCCAGCCGATCGAGGAGCCGGAGCGGCCGGAGCACCTGCTCGACACCATGGGCTGGATCGGCTGGGACCGGATCCTGTTCGCCTCCGACTATCCGCACTGGGATTTCGACGACCCGCGCCTCGCGATCCCGTCCTTCATCCCCGAGGCGAAGCGCGCCGCGATCTATGGCGGCAACGCGCGCGCGCTCTATCGCATCTGATGGCACGGCACGTGGTCGCATCCGTGGCGGAGATCCCGCCCGGTGCACGCAGGGTAGTGGAGGCGGCGGGCAAGCGCATCGTCGTGTTCAACCTCGATGGTGATTTCTTCGCCCTGCTGGACCGCTGCCCGCACCAGGGCGGGCCGCTGTCGGGCGGGCTGCAATGCGGGCTGACGCTGTCGGACGTGCCGGGCACCTATCGCTTCTCGCGCGCCGGGGAGTTCCTGCGCTGCCCCTGGCACCAGTGGGAATTCGACATCCGCACGGGGAAATCCTGGTTCGACCCGCGGCGGGTGAAGGTTCGGCCCTTCCCTGCGCATGTCGAACCTGGCGCGGCGCTGGTCGAAGGCCCGCATCGCGCCGAGACGTTTCCAGTCAGCGTCGAGGACAGCTACGTCGTCGTCGAGGCGTGAGCCTCGCCAGCGAGGTTGGAGGCGTGAGCCTCGCCAACGAGGCTGCACGCGTGAGCTCCGCCAGGAAGGGTGGAGGCGACACCCTCGCAAGCAGGAGGCGACGCTTGAGCCTCAGCAACCGTGCAGGCGCCGGCAGGCCAGCCAGCGCTGGAAGCATTGCTGCATGCAGCCTGCGCGATCGGTGGGCGTGAAGGCGGGGGCGCCCGGGTTCGGGCTCCATAACGGCGGGCAGGCGACCTGGCAGGCGCCCTGCTGGCTGAGGCAGGCGTTGGCAAGCTGCGCCGGACAGCGATCGCCGGGCGCGGCGGCGGGGCCCGGAGGCGCCGCAGGGGCCTGTTGGGCCAGCGGCGGCGGCTTCGCCGTGGGCAGCGGCTGGGCCAGCGCCGGCGGGGCCAGGACCAGGGAAAGCAGGATCGCGCGTATCATGTCGATGGCCCTCCTTCGCGGCGCGCAGGCTCGTGCGTGCCGCCATCGGGGGTCAAGCACGGCGGCGCGGCGTGAACCGCTTCACGGACGCCACCCCTTGCGCTGTCGCAAGGTGACCCCCGCCACGGCAACGCCATTCTCGCGCGCCATGCTGGCTTCTACAGTCGATCGCGACGCGGGACTCGGCCGCGCCGCCGCAGCATTCCGCCCGGAGCCGACAAGACCATGGCGAGCCCGCGCTTCATCCTGAAGACCGACCTCCAGGGGCTGGAGCCGGTCGCCATAGGCGGCGCCGCTGTGCTCGACGCCGATTCGCGGCTGCGCGCGCTGCTCGGCCCGGACCGCGCGGCGCTGTTCGCCGAACCCGTGGTGACCTGGGGCAATGGCCGCAACGCCGGCTCGGTCTCCTGGTATGCCGAGGCGGCGGGCGACCCGGTGCCGCTAGCGGCGCTGCCGCCGGCGCGGCGCGCCGCGATGGAGCAGCGCCTGGCGGCCGAGCTTGCGGCGCTGGCGCCCTTGATGTCAGATCCGCTGTTGCGCGGCGCGCTGGTGCTCGCGGGCCCGGACTCGATCCTCGCCATCGAGGACCGGCCCGTGCTGACCGGCTGGGGCCTCGCGCCAGCGGGCGCGCTGCGGGACCCGGCGTCCCGCCTGCAGCATCTGCGGGGCGTCTATGGCGCGGCGCTGCCGCCGGCGCTGGCCGCGGAAGGC
>NZ_JACADR010000139.1 GCF_016106005.1 Roseomonas rosulenta | reverse complement strand
CCCGCCGGAGCCGCCGCGGTCGGCGCACCCGGTGCCGCGGTCCCATTCGGCGCGGCGGGGGCAACCGGCCGCGGCGCCGGCTGCGCAACCTGCGCGCGCAAGGCATCGATCCGCGGCCCTTCCGGCTCCGGCGCCAGCCGCGCCCCGCCATTCGCCGCGGCACCCCGGTTGCGCTCGAAGATCAGCTCGTCCTGGTTGGGCACGCGCAGCCCGCCCGGATCATCCGGGCGCACCTTGAAGGGCCGGGGATCGGCCTCGATCAGCGGGACCGATCGCGGCCCGCCGCCCATGCGGCTCATGCCCCAGACCAGCGCGGCGCCGACCAGCAGGGTCGCGGCCAGCCCGCCGCCGATCGCGATCAGCCGCCAGGGCGGCCCGCCATCATCCGAAGGCCGCACCCGATAGGACGGCACAGGTACATCGGTCACGCCCCACCCCCTGACTGCCAGGGGCCCGGGCCAGCCCCTCAGCGCATCTCTTCGACCGGCGTCACCCCCATGACGCCCAGGCCCGAGCGGATCACCGTCGCGGTCGCCGCGACGAGGGCCAGCCGGGCCCGGGTCGCGGCGGGGTCCTCCGCCCGGATGAACCGGAGCGTCGAATCGTCGCGACCACGGTTCCACAATACGTGAAAGTCCGAGGCCAAGTCTTGGAGAAAGAACGCGATCCGGTGCGGTTCACGCGCTGTTGCGGCTGCTTCCACGCTGCGCGGCCAGGCGGCGATGCGCCGGATCAGCGCCATCTCCGCCGGATCGGCCAAGGCATCGAGCGGGACGGCCTCCAGCCCGGCCACCAGCGCGGCGTCGGTCGCCTCGGCCTGGCGCAGCACCGATCGGCAGCGTGCATGGGCGTACTGCACGTAGAACACCGGATTGTCGCGCGTCTGCTCGACCACCTTGTCGAGGTCGAATTCCATCTGCGCATCGGCCTTGCGCGTGAGCATGGTGAAGCGCACCGCATCGCGGCCCACTTCCTCGATGAGGTCGCGCAGCGTGACGTAGGTGCCCGCGCGCTTCGACATGCGCACCGGCTCGCCGCCCTTCATCACTTGCACGATCTGCGTGAGCACGACATCGAGGCTGACGCGGCGGTCGGACAGCGCGGCCACCACCGCCTCCATCCGCTTCACGTAGCCGCCATGGTCGGCGCCCCAGACATGCACCAGTTCCGCGAAGCCGCGGTCGATCTTGTGCTGGTGGTTGGCGATGTCGTTGGCGAAATAGGTCCCGGTGCCGTCGGACTTGCGCAGCGGGCGGTCCACCTCGTCCCCGAAGGAGGTTGCGCGGAACAGCAGCTGCTCGCGCGGTTCCCAGTCCTCCGGGGTCTTGCCCTTGGGCGGCTCCAGCACGCCCTGGTAGACGAGGCCCTTGCCCGACAGCAGCTTGATCGCGGCATCGACGCCGCCGGCCTCGACCAGCGCGCGCTCGCTCACGAAGACATCGTGCGTGACGCCGAGCAGGGCCAGGTCCTCGCGGATCTCCGCCATCATCATCGCGACCGCCGTCTCGCGCGCGGTGTCGAGCCAGGCGGTGCGCACCAGCCAGCCGCGCTCGAGCGCCGGGGCGAAGGCGGAGACGGTCTCCTCCGCCGGCAGCATGCCGGGCTCGATGCGCCGCGCCATCATCTGCTCGCCGAAGCGCTCGGCCAGCGCGTCGCCCACCGCCACCAGGTAGTCGCCGCGGTATTGCAGCGTGGTGCCGAAGCGGTGCTCGGCGGCTTCCGCGTTCCACTCGTCCGCATTCAGCGTAACCGCGCGCAGGTAGCGCCAATAGGCTGCCCAGCCGAGCGCGGCCACCTGGTTGCCCGCGTCGTTGACGTAGTACTCCTTGGTGACGTCGTAGCCCGCCTTGGCCATCAGGTTCGCGAGCGCATCGCCCACCACCGCGCCGCGGCAATGCCCGACATGCATCGGCCCGGTCGGGTTGGCCGAGACGTATTCCACATTGGCGCGGATGCCCGCGCCGATGCGGCTGTCGCCATAGGCCTCGCCCGCACGCAGCACGGCGGGGACCTGGGCGCGCAGGAAGGTCTCATCCAGGCGCAGGTTCACGAAGCCGGGGCCGGCCGGGGCGGCCTCGGTCACCATGGGCAGGGCGAGCAGCCTCTCGGCCAGGGCGGCCGCCAGCTTCTGCGGCGGCATGCGCGCGGGCTTCGCCGCCACCAGCGCGGCATTGGTCGCCATGTCGCCATGCGCGGTGTCGCGCGGGGGCTCGACCTGCACGCGGGCCAGCGCCTCGGGCGGGAGCTCCGGCACCAGGGCAGAGAGCGCGCCGCGCACCTCCTGCGTCAGCAGAGTGAAGATGTTCTCGGTCATGGGGTGCTCAGCCTGGGATGTCTGGGTCGTTCAGGCGCCGGTATTCCTCCAGCGCGTAGCGGTCGGTCATGCCGGCGATGTAGTCGCACACCACCAGGGCGCATTGTGCGGAACCGGCATCCCCGGCACGCGCGCGCCAGACCGGCGGCAGCATCTGCGGCCCGCCATGCAGGTGGCTGAACAGCATCTGCACCACGCGCTTCGACTTCGCCATGGTGCGGTTGACGCGCCAGTGCCGGTACATGCGGGTGAACAGGAAGTCGCGCAGCGGCAGGTTCGCCTCGGCCATCGCATCCGAGAAGGCCACCACCGGGCGGTCCGCGCGGCGGATGTCCTCCACCGTGGAGGGCGCCAGCGCGGCGATGCGCCGGCGCGATTCCGCCACCACGTCCCCCACCATGGCGTTGATGACGCGACGGATCATCTCCGAGGCCAGGCGCTCGGGCGGCGCATCGGGGGCAGCGGCGCGCGCCTGCGCCAGCGCTTCGCGCACCAGCGGCAACGCGCCCACTTCCTCGAGGCTGAACAGCCGCGCGCGCAGCCCGTCATCGAGGTCGTGGTTGTTGTAGGCAATGTCGTCCGCGAGCGCGGCCACCTGAGCCTCGGCGCTCGCATGCGTGTGCAGGTCGAGAGGATGCCGCGCGTCGTATTCCGCGATGTAGGGCGCGGGCCGGCGCAGCGGGCCGTTGTGCTTGGCCAGGCCCTCCAGCGTCTCCCAGGTCAGGTTCAGCCCATCGAAGCCGGCATAGCGTGCCTCCAGCAGCGTCACGGCCTTGAGCGACTGCGCATTGTGGTCGAAGCCGCCATAGGGCTTCATCGCGCTGTTCAGAGCATCCTCCCCGGCATGGCCGAAGGGCGGATGGCCGAGATCGTGCGCGAGGGCCAGCGCCTCCGCCAGGTCCTCGTCGAGTGCGAGCAGCCGCGCGATGGAGCGCGCGATCTGCGCCACCTCGATGCTGTGGGTCAGCCGCGTGCGGAAATGGTCGCCCTCGTGGTAGATGAAGACCTGCGTCTTGTACTGCAGCCGTCGGAACGCGGTGGCGTGGATGATGCGGTCCCGGTCGCGCTGGAAGGGCGAGCGCACATCGCCCCCCGCCTCCGGATGCAGCCGGCCGCGGGAGGTCTCGGGCCGGACGGCGTGGGGCGCGAGAGTCATCGCGGGGGCCGTAGCACCCGGGCGCGCCCCCCGGCAACCGCGCCCCCGCGTTGGAACCGGGCCGCGAAGCGCCTATGTTCGGTGCCGAGGAGTCTTCCCCATGCCCGATGGTGCATCCCCCCCGCCCGCCTTCCGCGTGACCGCACGCGCCGCCGCCCAGGTGGCCGATATCGCCGCGCGCGAGGGCCGGCCCGCCGCCGGGCTGCGCCTGGCGGTTGAGGCCGGCGGCTGCTCCGGCTTCCAGTACAAGTTCGGCCTTGAGGACGCTCCGGCCGAGGACGACCTGGTGGTCGGCGAAGGCGCCGGGCGCGTTTTCGTCGACCCGGTCTCGCTCGACCTGCTGGCGGGCGCCGAGCTCGACTGGGCGGAAGAGCTGATCGGCGCCCACTTCGCCATCCGCAACCCGCAGGCGGTCTCGGCCTGCGGCTGCGGCACCTCCTTCTCGGTGGGCTGATCCCTGAAGCTCGCCACCTTCAACGTCAATTCGATCCGCCAGCGCGCCGGGCACGTGGCGCGCTTCCTGGCGCGCGCGCAGCCCGACCTGCTGTTTCTCCAGGAGACCCGCTGCACCGCAGAGCAGGTGCCGGCGATGGAGTTCGAGGCGCTGGGCTACCGTACCCATGCGGTCGGCCAGGGCGGCGGGCGCAACGGTGTCGCCGTCATCGCCCGCATCCCCTTCGAGGTGGTCGCCGAGCACCTGCCCGGCGACGCCGAGGACAGCCACGCCCGCTACATCGAGGTGCGCGCCGGCGGGATCAACGCCGCTGGCATCTACCTGCCCAACGGCAATTCCGGCGGCGAGGCCGGCTTCGCCTACAAGTTGGCCTGGATGGACCGGCTTAGGGCCGTGGCGACGGACCGGCTCGACAGCTTCACCCCCTTTGCGGTGCTGGGCGACTTCAATGTCTGCCCGACCGATGCCGACCTCGCCCCCGGCGCGCTGCCGCCGACCGATGCGCTGGTGCGCCCCGAGAGCCGCGCGCGCTTCCGCGCCCTGCTGCATCTCGGCCTGACCGACGCGCTGCGCGCGCTGCATCCCGCCGAAACCCTGTTCACCTACTGGGACTACGGCGCCGCCTTCGAGACCAATCGCGGCCTGCGCATCGACCACGTGCTGCTGAGCCCCGACCTCGCGGAGCGGCTCGAGGCCTGCGAGGTCGACACCATGCCGCGCAGCGAGGCGCAGCCCTCCGACCACACGCCGGTGATCGCGACCCTGCGCTGAGGCGCCGCTACCAGCGCCGGTAGTAGGGCCGGCCCCAATAGCCCGGGCGCGCCCCCCAATAGCCCCCGCCCCAGCCGCCGCCCCAGCCCCAGCCGAGCCCGATGCCGATCGAGGGCGTCACAACCAGCGGCGGGGGCTGCGGCGCGGGCACCACGTAGATCGGCACGCCCTGCTGGGGGGCCACGCCATAGCCGTCGCCATAGACCGGCGGCGCATAGGCGATGGGCGGCACCGGCGGCGGGATGGTCGCCCCCGGCGGCGGCACCGGGCCGATGCTGCCATCGGGGTAGACCACGCAGCCGCCCAGCAGCAGCAGGCAGGCGATGGCGGCGGGCATAGCGCGCATCGGGGTTCCCTCGGTCTTCGGGCTCAGCGCCAGTAGCCGCCCCAGCACCGGCCCCAGGCGTCGCAGCGCCGCGGCACCCAGTAGCGGCGCGGGCGCGGCTGAACATAGACCCGGGCAGGCGGCGGCGCGACATAGACCGGCGGCGGGGCGACATAGACGGGGCGCGGCGGCGGCGCATAGGCCACCGGCTCCTGGTAGGCCACGCATCCGGCCAGGCCGGCGCCGGCCAGGACGGGCAGAAACAGGCGACGAAGCATCATCGGCGGTCTCCCGGGCGCGGGCGCGGGCGCGCCCTCGCACGGGAGTTTCCTGCGCCACCGTGATGGCAGCGCCGTGGCATGCGAAGTGTAACGCTACTGGTCGGCGTAGCAGTGCGTCTCGGCCGCGGCGCCGGGGTTGGTCACGGCGCCCAGATAGGCCGGCCCGACCAGCTGCGCATACTTCCACAGCGCGCCGGCATTGTAGTCGTGCCCGCGCGGCTTCCAGGCGGCGCGGCGGCGGGCGATCTCCTCCTCCGGCACGATCATGTCGATGGTGCCGGCCTCGGCGTCGATCACGATGCGGTCGCCGTTCTGCAGCAGCGCGATCGGCCCGCCCACCGCGGCCTCCGGCCCGACATGGCCGATGCAGAAGCCGCGCGTCGCCCCGCTGAAGCGCCCATCGGTGATCAGCGCCACCTTGTCGCCCATGCCCTGGCCGTAGATCGCGCTGGTGGTGGACAGCATCTCGCGCATGCCGGGCCCGCCCTTGGGCCCTTCGTAGCGCACGATGATGACGTCGCCCGCCTTGTAGGCGCGCGCCTCGACCGCGGCGAAGGCGTCCTCCTCGCAGTCGAAGCACAGCGCGGTGCCTTCGAAGCGCAGGTTGTGCATGCCGGCGATCTTCACGATGGCACCCTCGGGGGCGAGGTTGCCTTTCAGCGCCACAACGCCGCCGATCGGGCTGATCGGGTCGGAACAGGGGCGCACCACGTCCTGGTCGCGCGGGACGATCACCTCCCGGTGGTTCTCCGCGAGGGTCCTGCCAGTGACCGTCAGGCAATCCCCCTTCACGTAGCCGCCCTCGAGCAGCGCCTTGATGATGACCGGCACGCCGCCGATCCGATGCACGTCCGCCGCGACGTAGCGACCGCCGGGCTTGAGGTCGGCGATATGCGGCGTCTTGCGCATGATCTCCGCCACATCCTGCAGGGTGAAGCGGATGCCCGCCTCATGCGCCATGGCGGGCAGGTGCAGCGCGGCGTTGGTGGACCCGCCGGTCGCCCCCACGATGGCCGCGGCATTGTGCAGGCTGTCCAGCGTGACGATGTCGCGCGGGCGGATGTTGCGGCGGATGAGCTCCACCACCGCGCGGCCGGATTCCACCGCCCAGCGGTCGCGATCCTCGTCCGGCGCCGGCGCGCCGGCGGAGAACGGCAGCGCGAGGCCGATCATCTCGGACACGCAGGCCATGGTGTTGGCGGTGAACTGGCCGCCACACGCACCCGCGCCGGGGCAGGCGTGGCGCTCGAGCTCGTCCAGCTCCTCGTCGGACATGTTGCCGGCGGCGTGCTGGCCGACCGCCTCGAAGACATCCAGCACGGTCACGTCGCGGCCGTGGTGGCGGCCCGGCATGATCGACCCGCCATACATGAACACGCTCGGCACGTTCAGCCGGATCATGGACATCATCACGCCCGGCAGCGACTTGTCGCAGCCGGCGATGCCGACCAGCGCGTCGTAGCAATGCCCGCGCATGGTGAGCTCGATCGAATCCGCGATGGCTTCACGGCTGGCCAGCGAGGACTTCATCGACTGGTGCCCCATGGCGATGCCGTCGGTCACCGTGATGGTGGTGAATTCGCGCGGCGTCGCACCCGCTTCCTTGACGCCCACCTTCGCCGCCTGCGCCTGGCGCGACAGCGCGATGTTGCAGGGCGCGGCCTCGTTCCAGCAGGAGGCGACGCCGACCAGCGGCTGCTCGATCTCCTCCTTCGTCAGGCCCATCGCGTAGTAGTAGGAGCGGTGCGGCGCGCGCTCCGGGCCCATGGTGGTGTGGCGGCTCGGCAGGCGTGACTTGTCCCAGGCGGTCATGGCGTTTCCTCAGGCTTGGCCGGTCAGGCGGAAATGCGGGCGATGGCGGCATCGAGCCGGGCCATCTCGGTCTGCTGGGTCTCCAGGCGGTCGCGCATCTCCTGCACGATCTCCTCCGGCGCGCGGGAGACGAAGACCTCGCTGGCGAGCTTGGCCTCGGTCTTCCCGGCCTCGGCCGCGATGCGGGCGCGCTCCTTGGCGAGGCGCGCGCGCTCGGCCGCGAGGTCGATGACGTCGGCCAGCGGCAGCATGACGGTGGCTTCGCCCACCACGGCCTGCACGGCGCCCTTCGGGGCCTCGCCGTCCAAAGCGCGGATCTCGGTCGCGCGGCCGAGGCGCTTGATCGCCTCCTCCCAGCGCTTCGCGCGGTCGAGGGATTCGCCCGAGGCCCCGGCCAGCAGCAGCGGCACGGTGATGGACGGCACGACGTTCATCTCGGAGCGCACGGTGCGGATTTCGCTGACCAGCCGCACCACCCAGTCGAGCTCGGCCCGTGCTTCCGCCGCGCCGGCAACCGCCGCTGCCTCCGGCCAGGCCTCGCGGATCAGGCTGCATTCGGCCCCGTAGCCCATGCGGTGCCACAGTTCCTCGGTGATGAAGGGCATCACCGGGTGCAGCAGGCGCAGGATGACGCCCAGCACGTGCTGCGCGGCACCCTTCACCTCCTCCTTCTCCGCGCTGTCCGGGCCTTGCAGCACAGGCTTGGCGAATTCCAGGAACCAGTCGCAGAAGCTGCCCCAGGTGAAGCGGTAGCAGGCCGAGGCGTAGTCATCGAAGCGGAAGGCCTCGAGCGCGGCATTCGCTTCCGCCACCGCGGTGTTCGCAGCGTCCAGGATCCAGCGCGACAGCGGCAGCGTCGCCGACGCCGGATCGAAACCAGGCCGCGGCGCGATGCCGTTCATTTCGCAGAAGCGCGCCGCGTTCCAGATCTTTGTGGCGAAGGCGCGATAGCCCTCGATGCGCTGCTTCGCCAGCTTGATGTCGCGCCCCGGCCCGGCCAGGGCACACAGGGTGAAGCGCACCGCATCCGCGCCATGCGCGTCGATGAGTTCGAGCGGGTCGAGGACATTGCCCTTCGACTTCGACATCTTCTGGCCCTTCTCGTCGCGCACCAGGCCGTGGATGCACACGGTGCGGAAGGGCACCTCGCCCATGAAATGGATGCCCATCATCATCATGCGGGCGACCCAGAAGAAGATGATGTCGAAGCCCGTCACCAGCACGTCGCCGGGATAGTACTTCGCCAGTTCCGGCGTCTTCTGCGGCCAGCCGATGGTGCTGAAGGGCCACAGCGCGCTGCTGAACCAGGTGTCGAGCACGTCCTCGTCGCGCACGAGCGCCACCTCGCGCCCGAACTTCGCGCGCGCCTGTGCGAGGGCCTCCTCCTCGGTGTGGGCGACGAAGACCTCGCCATCGGGGGCGTACCAGGCGGGGATCTGGTGGCCCCACCAGAGCTGGCGCGACACGCACCAGGGCTGGATGTCGCGCATCCAGGCGAAGAAGGTGTTCTCCCACTGGCGCGGCGTGAACACGGTCTGCCCGGTCTCGACCGCCTTGATCGCCGGCGCGGCCAGCGTCTTGGCATCCACGTACCACTGCATGGTCAGCCGCGGTTCGATCGGCACGCCGGAGCGGTCGCCATGCGGCACGGCATGGGTGTGGGGCTCGATCTTCTCGACGAGGTCCATCTCCTCGAGCCGTGCGACGATCGCCTTGCGTGCCGCGAAGCGGTCGGACCCCGCGAGGTCGCGCACGAAGTCGAGGTCGCTCACGCCCTCCACCTGCGCGAAGGCCACCGCGATCTCCTCCAGCATCACCCGCCCCTCGGCATCCAGCACTGAGGGCATCGGCAGGTCGTGCCGCTTGCCGAGTTCGAAGTCGTTGAAGTCATGCGCCGGGGTGATCTTCACCGCGCCCGAGCCCTTCTCCGGGTCGGAATACTCGTCTGCCACCACGGGAATGGACCGCCCGACCAGCGGCAGGACCACGCGCTTGCCGACCAGGTCGCGGAAGCGCGCATCCTCGGGATGCACCGCGACCGCGGTGTCACCGAGCATCGTCTCGGGCCGCGTCGTCGCCACCACCACGAAGCGGCCGGGCTCGCCCTCGACCGGGTAACGCAGGTGCCACAGATGGCCCTTCACCTCCCTGCTCTCGACCTCGAGGTCCGAGATCGCGGTGAGGAACTTCGGGTCCCAGTTGACCAGCCGCTTGTCGCGATAGAGCAGCCCCTCGCGATAGAGCCGGACGAAAACCTCGCGTACCGCCTCCGACAGGCCCTCATCCATCGTGAAGCGCTCGCGCGGCCAGTCGAGCGACGCGCCGAGGCGGCGCAGCTGCCGCGTGATGGTGCCCCCGCTCTCGGCCTTCCAGTCCCAGACGCGCTTGATGAAGGCCTCGCGCCCCATGGCGCGGCGGTCGGCATTGCCCTGCTGCGCCAGCAGCCGTTCCACCACCATCTGCGTCGCGATGCCGGCATGGTCGGTGCCTGGCTGCCACAGCGCATCGCGCCCCTGCATGCGCCGCCAGCGGATCAGCACGTCCTGCAGCGTGTTGTCGAGCGCATGCCCGATATGCAGGCTGCCCGTCACGTTGGGCGGCGGGATCATGATGGTGAAGGGCTTCGCGGGCGAGGCCGGGTTCGCCGAGAAGGCGCCGGAGCCCTCCCAGCCCTGGTAGAGGCGCTGTTCGATCGCGGCGGGGTCGAAGGACTTGTCGAGCATGGCCGCATCCCTTCCCCGCCGGGACGCCCTGCGTCAAGGGTCGCGCGCTGGCGTCAATTCCACCGCGGCGCCAATCGCGCTAAGGGAGGCGACAAGACGCCCGGCGCCGGGCATCCCGCGGATGGCGACGGGGCGGCGACCGGCGCCGGCCCACGAGGCCGTCCTGACTGCCGGGGAACCGACCATGACCGCACGCCGCCGCCTGCTGCTCGCCCTGCCCGCCGCCGCCCTCGCGCGCCCGGCGCTCGCCCAGGCCACATGGCCGCAGGGGCCCATCCGCATCATCGCCCCCTTCCCGCCCGGCGGGTCGGTGGACACCATCGCCCGCCTGCTGCAGCCGCATCTCTCGGCGGATCTCGGCGTGCCGGTGGTGATCGAGAATCGCCCGGGCGCCTCGGGCGCGATCGGCACCGCCGCCCTCGCCCGCGGCCCGGCCGACGGCGCCACCTGGGCCATGGTCTTCGACACCCATGCGGTGAACCCGGCGCTCATCGCCACCCTCGGCTTCGACACGAAGCGCGACCTGGTGCCGGTCATGCTGGTGGGCACCGCGCCCATGCTGATCACCACGCACAATTCCCGCCCCTGGCGCAGCCTGCCCGAGGTGATCGCCGCGGCGAAGGCGCGCCCGGACACCCTCACCTACGGATCGATCGGCAATGGCAGCCTCGCGCATCTGACCATGTCGCTGATGCAGACCGCGGGGGATTTCCGCGTGGTGCACGTGCCCTATCGCGGCGGCGGTCCCATGAGCGCGGCCGCCGCCGCCGGCGAGCTCGACATGCCCATGGCGACCAATGCCGGGCTCGGCGGCCAGGTGGGTGTCACGCTGCGCCCGCTGGCGCAGACCGGCGCGCGGCGCTCGGCGCTGTTCCCCGACCTGCCGACGGTTGCGGAATCCGGCGTGCCCGGCATCGACGCGCTGGCCTGGTGGGCGGTGATCGGTCGCGCGGGCGTGCCCGCGCCCGTGCTGGCCCGCTTCCATGCGTCGCTTGCGAAGGCGCTGGCGGTGCCCGAGGTGCGCGCCCGCCTCGGCGGCCCGCTCGGCATCGACGTGGTGGGATCGACGCCGGAGGCCTTCGGGGCCTTCCTGGACACGCAGATGGAGACCTGGGGCCGCGTCGTGCGCGAGCACAACATCCGCCCGGACTGACGCCCGGGCTTCGGCGCGTCAGCTCAGGGCGCGACCGACCACGCGCTCGATCTCGGCGCGCACCAGGCGCTCGACGATGTCGGGTAGATGCTGGTCCAGCCAGGACTTGAGCAGCGGGCGCAGCTCCTCGCGCACGACATCCTCGATCGACGGCCCGCCGCGCGTGACCGCCGCACCGCGCTCCGAAGAGACGGCGCGCAGCAACTGGCCGACCGAGGCGGTTGCCGCGGCAGCCACCGCGGGGGCCAGCAGCGACTCCGCCGCGAGCGGCGCGGCCGGCGCCGGTTCCG
>NZ_JACADR010000138.1 GCF_016106005.1 Roseomonas rosulenta | reverse complement strand
AGCCGGCCCGCGCCGCCGCTCGCAGCGTCTCGGGGCGCACCAGCGGGCCGAGCACGGCCTCGGCCAGCGCCGCCGCGTCGCGCCCGGCGCCGCGGGCGGAGATGCCGTTGGCCCATTCGACCCGGCGCAGCATGGTCTCGGGCACCGCCCAGTCGGTCGCGACATCGGGCCAGCCGATCGGTGCGCGCGCGCCCCAGAGCGGCTGGCCGAGGTAATTGAGCGTGCCCACCGCGAGCCGTTCGGCCTGGTCGCCCGGGGCCTCGACCGCGCGCAGCACGGCCAGCACGTAGTCGGTGGGCGTGCGCAGCTTGGTCAGCGGCGGGGACCAGGCGTCGGGCAGGCGGATCAGCGCGCGGGTGGCGGCGCCGAGATCCCCGCCGGTGTCGCGCAGTGCGGCGAAGACCGCGCGCACCGCCCCGGGCGGCGGGTCATCGGCCACGAAATGCCGCACGAGCTTGGTGGCGAGGTGGCGGTGCGTGGCTTCGTGCCGGGCGAGCCAGGTCAGCGCCTGCCGGCCGCCGGCCTCGCCTTCCGGCCAAATGCGGCCCAGCACGGTCTTGTCGCCCGGCTCGTGGGTCGCCTCGCGGAACACGAAGCCGTAGGGCTCGCGGGCCGGGGCGAAGGACCAGCCGGTCAGCACCTTGGCGAAGCTGGTCACGTCGGCCTGGGTGTAGCGCGCCGCGGGTGTCACGGTGTGCAGTTCCAGGATCTCGCGCGCCAGGTTCTCGTTGAGGCCGCGGCGGCTGCGCTGGCCGGCCGGGCTGTCCGGCCCGATGGAGCCCTGGTTGTCGAGGTAGAACAGCATGGCGGGGTGGCCGACGACGGCCAGCAGCATGTCCTCGAAGCGGCCGGTCACGTGCGGGCGGATCGCCTCGCGCACGAAGTTGCCGACCAGGTAGGGGGCCTTCTGCCGCGCCACGGTGAAGTGGTTGGCCCAGAAGGCGACCAGCCTCTCCCGCAGGCCGTTGGGCGATTCGATCGCAAGCGCCATGGCGGCCGCGGCCTCGCCGCCGGTGATGCGCCGCTGGTTGGGGCGGCCATTGCCGGCCCGCGCGCTCTGGCCGTCCTCCTGCTGGGCGAGGAAGATCTCCCGCAGCGTGGCGGGCGTGTCGGCCGGCAGGGCCGGGCCCGGCAGGCCGGGGGCAAGTTGCGCCTCGAGCCAGGCGGCGGGGTCGGCCGGGACGGGGTCGGACGGGCGCCGGCCATAGGCGAAGCGGATGGCGGCGATCGCAGGCTGGGCGTCCATGGCCTTGCCAATCTAGCCGAGGCCCGGCGGCTTGCCACGCAACGAAGCGTCTCCGCTGCGCCCAGGCTGCCCGCGGCGTGCGTGCCGGCCGCGCTGTCATGTTTTCCGACACGGTGCCGCGGCGCCTCTCGCGGCCGGGCCCGGGCCGGTTGCGGGCGGCGTCATGCGCCGCATGGCGCCTTCGCGGCGGCCCCCCGGGCATGATGGCTGGGGTTTGCCCGCGCGATGGACCGCGCCTGCCCCCGCGCCGCGCGATCGCGCTTGCAAAGCCGGGCCATACGTCGCAGATAGCCGCCACCGACTGATCGGCGAACCCCTGATCGGCGTATCATCCTGCGGGCGGCGCCGGGCGAAAGCCCAGCGTAGGCGCCCCTTTCTGCTTATGGAGGCCCATCGTGGCGCGCACACCGCTGGAGCGAATCCGGAATATCGGCATCACGGCGCATATCGACGCCGGCAAGACCACCACGACCGAGCGGATCCTCTATTACACCGGGAAGTCGCACAAGATCGGCGAGGTCCACGAGGGCAACACCACGACCGACTACATGGAGCAGGAGCGCGAGCGGGGGATCACCATCACCTCCGCCGCCGTGACCGCCGTGTGGAACGACCACCGCATCAACGTCATCGACACCCCGGGCCACATCGACTTCAACATCGAGGTGAACCGCTCGCTGCGCGTGCTCGACGGCGCCATCTTCATCATCGAGGGCGTGGCCGGCGTGCAGCCGCAGTCCGAGACCAACTGGCGCCTCGCTGACCGCTACAACGTGCCGCGCATCATCTTCATCAACAAGCTCGACCGCACCGGGGCCGATTTCTACAAGGCGGCGGCGACGCTGACCGAGAAGCTCGGCATCAACTGGGTGACGCTGCAGCTGCCCATCGGCATCGAGGACACCTTCAAGGGCGTCGTCGACCTGGTCGAGATGAAGGCGATCATCTGGGAGGGCGACGAGCTGGGTGCCGCCTACCACGACGCCCCGATCCCCGACGACCTGGCCGAGAAGGCCAAGGAATATCGCCAGATCCTGATCGACACCTGCGTGGGCGTCGATGAGGCGGCGATGGAGGAATATTTCGAGAAGGGCGATGTGAGCGTCGCCACGCTGAAGCGCTGCATCAAGAAGGGCACGATCAGCGGCGAGTTCCGCCCGGTGCTCTGCGGCACCGCCTTCAAGAACAAGGGCGTGCAGCCGCTGCTCGACGCCGTGATCGACTACCTGCCGAGCCCGGTCGACATCCCGGGCATCAAGGTGGCGCCGGAGGAAGGCCAGGACGAGACCGCGGAGCGCCGCGTGATCCCGGCCGACGAGAGCGCGCCCTTCGCCGGCCTGGCCTTCAAGATCATCAACGACAAGTACGGCAACCTGACCTTCGTGCGCGTCTATCGCGGCGTGCTGAAGCAGGGCGACATGGTGATGAACACCACCAAGGGGAACCGTGAGCGCATCGGCCGCATGTTCCAGATGCACGCCGACAAGCGCGAGGAAGTGAAGGAAGTCTCCGCCGGCGACATCGCCGCCTTCGTGGGCCTGAAGGACACCGGCACCGGTGACACCCTGGCCGATCAGGCCGACCCGGTGGTGCTCGAGCGCATGGCCTTCCCGGTGCCGGTCATCGACATCTCGGTCGAGCCCAAGACCAAGGAGGGCGTCGAGAAGATGACGCTCGGCCTGCAGAAGCTGGCCGGCGAGGACCCGTCGCTCCGCCTGCGCACCGACCAGGAGACCGGCCAGACTATCCTGTCCGGCATGGGCGAGCTGCATCTCGAGATCATCATCGACCGGCTGAAGCGCGAATACGGCGTGGACGCCAATATCGGCGCGCCGCAGGTGGCGTACCGCGAGACGATCAGCAAGCCGCACACCGAGACCTACACCCACAAGAAGCAGACCGGTGGTTCGGGTCAGTTCGCCGAGGTGAAGATCGTCTTCGAGCCGAAGGAGCGCAACACGGGCATCGAGTTCGTGAACGGCGTGGTCGGCGGCGCGGTGCCGAAGGAATACATCCCGGCGGTGGACAAGGGCATCAAGATGCAGGCCGACACCGGCGTGCTGGCCGGCTTCCCCACCGTGGACTTCAAGTACACGCTGGTGGACGGCAAGTACCACGACGTCGACTCGTCCGCGCTGGCGTTCGAAATCGCCGCCAAGGCCTGCTTCCGCGAGGGCATGAAGAAGGCCGGCCCGGTCATCCTCGAGCCGATCATGGACGTGGAGGTCACCACGCCGCAGGACCATGTCGGCGACGTGGTGGGCGACCTCAACCGCCGCCGCGGCGTGATCCAGTCGCAGGACATGGCGGGCACCTCGGTGATCGTGCGCGCGCACGTCCCGCTCAAGGAGATGTTCGGCTACATCTCGAACCTGCGCGGCATGACGAAGGGGCGTGCGTCCTTCTCCATGCAGTTCAACCACTACGAGCCGGTGCCGCGGAACATCGCGGACGAGATCATGGCGAAGTCGGCCTGATCATCCCGGCCTGACGGGCTTCAGGGAACGGCGCGGCGGGGCAACCTGCCGCGCCGTTTTCGTTGCGCGCGCCACCTGCGGGCCCGCGTGACGGCGGCCCATGCCGGCCGCGCCGCCGGGGTCGGAAGAACCTCGCCACGAGGCTCCCGCCGTCCAGGGCGGTCGCTGCGATCCTGCTTGCGCCGGCTGCCGCGCTCGCCGACGCGCGGGTCCGTCGCGGGGATCGCCGCATCGAGGTGGAAGGCCGCGCCCCCGAGCGGAGCCGCATCGCGCGCGATCCGGGCGTCTGCAGGAGGGGGCCGCGCGTCGGCCTCCTGGCGGATGCGCGAGGCTTCGCCCGGCGCAGTTTCGGCGGTGCCGGACGGTCTTGCTCCTGCCGCGGAGGCGCTTTGCTCAGCGCTTGAGGAAATGCGTGCCGACTGCGTCCAGCACCACCACGCCATCGGCCACCCGCCGCGCCACGTAGCGCAGCTTCGCGATCCCGAGCGGGCGGCCGGTGCGCGAAGGGCGGACCTCCACCACCTCGAGGCGGATCGCGATCTCCTCGCCCGGGCGGAGCGGCGCGGGCCACTTGCTGTCGATCTGATTGCCCCCGATCGACACCGCCGAGATCACGCCGCTGCCCATCACGCGGCCGAACACGGCGGAGAGCGTGTGCAGGCCGCTTACCACCAGCTCGCCGAACAGGCTTTCCTTCGCCGCCTCGGGGTCGAGGTGGAAGTATTGCGGGTCGTATTTCGCGGCGAAGGCGACGACTTCCTCGAGCGGCAGGGACAGCGTGCCGAGGTCGAAGGACTGGCCGGGGGAGAGGTCGTCGAGGGAACGGATCGGGGCGGTCATCGCGCCCGAGGGTAGCGGCCCGCGGCGCGCTTGTCGCGCCGCGCCGGGCAGGCGGCCCGCGCGGCGCCGCTCCCTCAGCCGAGCCTCTGCTGGTCCCCGTCCACCGAGAGCGCCTGGCCGCTGATGGTGGCACCGAAGGGCGAGCAGACGAACAGCGCCATGTTGGCGATGTCGTGCTGCGTGACGTAGCAGCGCAGCGAGACGTCGCGCAGCAGCTCCGCCTCCCTCTCGCGGAAGGACACGCCCTGCGCCTGGGCCTTGGCCTCGATGACACGGCGGATGCGATCGCCCGCCACCAGGCCGGGCAGGATGGCATTCACCCGGATGCGGTCGGGGCCCAGCTCGATGGACAGCGACTTGGTGAACCCCACCACGCCCCATTTCGCCGCGGCATAGGGGCTGCGCAGCGGAAAGCCGAAGCGCCCGGCGGCGGAGGACAGGTTCACGATCGACCCGCCGCCCGCCGCGCGCAGATGCGGCACGGCCGCGCGCGCGCAGTGGAACATGGCCGCGAGGTCGATGCGCAGCGTGGCGTCCAGCGCCTCCGGCGTGACGTCCTCGACCCGCGCGGTGGGCCCGGCGATGCCGGCATTGTTCACCAGCACGTCGAGCCCGCCCAGATGCGCCGCCGCGGCCTCGACGAAACGCTCGCACTCCGCCACCTCGCCCATGTCGGCGCGCATCGCGGGATGGGGGCAGGTGGCCAGGGCCTCGGCATCGAGGTCGCAGACGAAGACCCGCGCGCCGCGCGCGGCGAAGCAGTCGGCCATGACGCGCCCGATCCCGCCCGCACCGGCGCTGATCGCGACCCGCAGGCCCGAAAGGTCCACCGTCAAGGGCTGGTTGCTGCCGGACATCGCTCTCCCCCCGTGAAATGCTTCGCGCATCGTCCCGCCGCGCGCGGCCGCCGGCAAGGGCGGCGTTCCGTTCCGCGGCCGCAGGGGCTAGGCTGGTGCGGCCATGAACATCCTCGACATCGTCTCCCCCACCACCATCGTGCTGGTCGTTGCCCTGCTGCTGGCGGTGCTGGTCGCCACGCGCGGCATCCGCACCGTGCCCCAGGGCGAGGTCTGGACGGTGGAGCGCTTCGGCGCCTTCACCTCCATGCTCAGCCCCGGGCTGAACTTCATTATCCCCTTCATCGACACGATCGGGCGGCGGATGAACGTGCAGGAGGTGGTGCTCGACATCCCCGAGCAGTCGGTCATCACGCGCGACAACGCGACCGTCGCGGTGGACGGCATCGTCTATTACCGCGTCATGGACCCGGCCAAGGCGGCCTATGCGGTGCAGTTCCTGGAACAGGCGCTGACCGCCCTGTCCATGACCAATATCCGCGCGGTGATCGGCGAGATGGACCTGGACCAGACGCTGTCCTCGCGCGACCGGATCAATTCTTCGCTGCTGAACATCCTCGACGGCGCGACCGATCCCTGGGGGGTGAAGATCGCGCGCGTCGAGATCCGCAAGATCGAGCCGCCCGAGAACCTGATCCGCGCCATGAACCTGCAGATGACCGCCGAGCGCGAGCGCCGCGCCACCGTCGCGAAGGCGGAAGGCGAGCGCGAGGCCGAGATCAAGCGCGCCGAGGGCGAGAAGCAGGCGCTGATCCTGCAGGCCGAGGGCCGGCGCGAGGCCGCCTTCCGCGATGCCGAGGCGCGCGAGCGGTCCGCCGAGGCCGAGGCCAACGCGACCCGCATGGTGGCCGAGGTCGCCGCCGGCGCCGGCACCGATGCGCTGCGCTACTTCATCGCCGACAAATACGTGAAGGCGTTCGAAGTGCTGGCCGGCAACAACGCCCAGAAGCTGGTGATCGTGCCGATGGAGAGCAGTGCGCTGGCCGGGGGCATCACCCAGGCGATGGAATTGCTGCGCGGGCCGGACGGGCTCTCCCCGCCCCGGCCGCCGCGCCCATCCACCCCGCCTGCGCCGGAGGTGCCTTCGCCATGGACCCCGCGCTGATCTGGATCCTCGTCGGGCTGGTGCTGCTCGGCGCGGAGACCATCATCCCCGGCGTGTTCCTGCTGTGGATCGGCCTGGCGTCGGTCGGCACGGGGCTGATGCTGTTCGCCGTGGCGCCGCCCTTCTGGGTGACGGTCGCGACCTTCGTGGTGCTGCTCGCGGCAGGCATCGCGGTTGCGCTGCGCTTGCGCCGGATTCAGCACCCGCGCCCGCGGCTGAACACGCCCGATGCCGGGCTGATCGGCCGCTTCGGCGTCCTGACCGAGCCCGGCGCGACCGGGCCGCGCGTGCGGGTGGGCGATTCCGACTGGGCGGCGCGCCTGCCGCGCGACGTGGCGGACAGCCCCTCGGGCACGCGGGTGCGCGTCGAGGGGGTGGACGGCACGACCTTGGTTGTGCGCCCGGAATAGCGCGACGACGCTGGTGGTGCGCCCGGAATAGCCGGGCGAAACTTGCTCCGGCGCAAGGCGCGGCACCTCTGTCTGCGGCATGGTCACAGCCCAAGGAGGATCGCAGCATGAGCGGAACCAGCATCGAGGGCGGCCATGCGCGCCGCCTCTTCGTCGTTGCCAATGGCAGCCACGGCAAGGCCTGGATGAAGCGCCTGGGCGAGAGCGGCTACGATACCGTGCTCGCCTGGGATGCGCCCGACGCCCGGCGCAAGGACGCCGAGCAGGGTGAGGACCGGCCTGGTCGCGCCTTCCCCGGCCCCGGCGCCACCCAGCACAGCGCCATGGAACGCGACGGCATGGACGACAGCCCCAAGGAGCACGCGAAGCGCAACCTGGCGCACCGGATGGCCGATGACATCGTCGACGCGCTGCGCGCCGGCACGGCCGACAGCTTCGCGATCGTGGCGCCGGCGCCGGTCGCGCAGGCGGTGCTCGGCCATGTGCCGCGCGACCTGCACCGCGCGCTGGCGGGGGGCGAGCACCACGACATCACCGGCCTGCCGGTGGCCGAGATCTTCGCCCGGCTGGACGCGCTGCGTCACGGAATGTGACAGGCCTTGACCCGGTGCCCCGTCCTGGCCACGTCATGGTGGCCATGGAAACGCATCGACGCCCGCCTGTCATCGACATGACGCCGGAAGGCGAATTCCGCGACGCGCCACCGTCGCCCGCCGCAGGGCTGCTCGACCGTGCGTTGGCGCGGGTCGGGGCGGCCGGGATGGTGGTGGCGGTGGTGGCCGGCGGGCTGCTGCTGGCGGGGCTCGCGGTGCTGGCGATCAGCATCCTTCTGCCTATCGCCATCCTGGCGGGCGCCATCGGCGCGGGGTCGCTGTGGTGGCGGATGCGCCGCGCGCGGCGTGACGGCACCGCGCCCCAGGGCGTGCGCTTCGTCATCATCCGCCGCTGACGCGCGGCGCGCGCCGGTCCATAACCCCTCCCCATCGATGGGGGAGGGTGGCGCATGGCGCTGTGGGTCCGCTTCGCGCGGGATGACGGCACGACAGGCTTCGGAACGCTGCAGGACGGCGGCATCGCCGTGCATGAGGGCGACATCTTCGCCGCGCCGACGCCGACTGGCGAGGTTGTCGCGCGCGATGGCGTGGGGCTGCGCGCGCCCGTCGCACCCGGCAAGTTCATCGGTCTGTGGAACAATTATCGGGAGCTGGCGGCGAAGACGGGGGCGGCGATCCCCGAGACGCCGCTGTGGTTCCTCAAGGCCGGCACGAGCCTGAACCATCCCGACGGCGTCATCGCCCCGCCCGCAGGCTATGCGGGCAAGGTGCTCTACGAGGGCGAGCTCGGCCTGGTGATCGGGCGGCGCTGCAAGGACGTGGACGAGGCGGCGGCCGCCGAGGCGATCTTCGGCCTGACGGTGGTGAACGACGTCACCGCGCTCGACCTGCTCAACGCCGATCCGTCCTTCCCGCAATGGGCACGCGCCAAGTCCTGCGACGGCTTCGGCCCGGTGGGGCCGGCGATCGCGACGGGGCTCGACTGGTCGGGGCTGCGGGTGCAGGTGGCGCTGAACGGGCGCGTGCGGCAGGACTACCCGACCGCCGACATGATCCTGCCGCCGGCGCGCATCGTGGCGCTGCTGTCGCGGGAGATGACGCTGGAACCGGGCGACGTGATCGCCTGCGGCACCTCGGTCGGCGCGCTGCCGATGCGCCCGGGGATGGTGGTGGAGGTCACGATCGAGGGCATCGGCACGCTGCGCAACGTGATGGCGGGCGGCTGAGCGGGGCGGTCGCCGCGGCGCGTGGCAGGAGGAGGCCGGGCGCGCGCGCTATTCGGCCGCCATCGGCACCCCGCCCGCGCTGAGGCCGAAGGCTTCCGCCAGCAGCGTGTAGGACCGCCGCCGCGCCGCCGCATCGTGGCAATGCGTGATGACGGCGAATTCGGCGATGCCGCCATGCGCGGCCGACAGCGCCTCGAGCTTCGCCTTCACCTGTTCGGGGGTGCCGACCATGGCTCCCTCGCGCATGCGCTCGAGCCGGGCGAGCTCGAGGTCGTTGTACGCATGCGCCTCCGCCTCCTCGACGCTGGGCAGGGGCAAATAGAGGCCGCGGTCGCGCTTGAGGCGCCACAGCTCGCGCGAGCGGAACAGGCGCCTGGCCTCGGCCTCCGTGTCGGCCACCAGGCAATAGACGCCAAGGGCGGGATTCGGCGCGGCCAGGCGGCCGGGCATGCCGGGCTTGGGCTGGAAGCTCTCGCGATAGACGGCGATGGCCTGTTCCGACCCGCCGCCATCGGAGAAGAAATGCGCGAAGCAGTAGGGCAGGGCGAAATACCCCGCGACCTGCGCGCCGTAGTCGGAACTGCCCAGGATCCACATCTCCGGCCGCGTCTCGACCGCGGGCTGGGCTATGATGGAGCGGAAGGGGTGGTTCTCCGGCAGGCCGTCGCCGTGCCAGCCCAGCACCTCCATCACCTGCGCGGGGAAGCGGTCGGCCGCCTGGTTGGCATTGGGGTTGAGCGCGAAGGCGGTGCGCCCGTCCGAGCCCGGCGCGCGGCCCACGCCGAGGTCGATGCGCCCGGGCGCGATCGCCTCCAGCACGCGGAACTGCTCGGCGACCTTCAGCGAGGAATAATGCGGCAGCATGATGCCGGCCGAGCCCACGCGGATCCGCTGCGTGGTGGCGGCGATGGCGGCCATCAGCACCTCCGGCGCGGCGCCGGCATGGGAGGCGGAGTTGTGGTGTTCCGCGCACCAGTAGCGGCGGTAGCCGAGGGCGTCGCAATGCCGGGCGAGGGCGAGGGTCTCGCGGATCGCCTCACCGGGCGTGCGGCCGGAGGCGACGGAGGACTGGTCGAGGACGGAGAGCGTGAATCCGGTCATGCGAGGGAGTTAAGCATGGCGCGGTCGTGCCGGGAGAGGGGGCGGGAGGATGCCGGACGCGGGGCCTGTCGCCGGTTCCGCGGCCCTAGGGGCGGGCAGCCGGCGCCGCCGGATATGCAGCGATCGGTAAGAATTCGATTCAAGAATGCCACATAATGACCTGATTCAAAGCGACTTCAGGGGGCGGCAACAGGGCGGTCCCACCGCCCCGCGCAGGCCCTTCATGCCGCGGATCAGGCGATGGCGCGTTCGTAGTTCAGGGCGATGACCTCGGCATGGCGGGCCGAGGGCGCCGCGCGCCCGTGGTCCGCATCGCCCAGGATGGCGTCGAGGAAGGCGCCGATCGGCGCTTCCTCAGGCTGCCGCTGTGCCGGTTGTTCGACGTAGAGGCCCAGCAACCGCCGGATCTCCTCGAGGCGGCGGTAATGTATCGAGCCGCGAAGCTCGGCCAGGATCGTGCGTTCCTCGCGGCGGAGAGCGGTGATCAGGGTCGCGTCCATCTGTCCCCCTCGAACTGGCTTCATGTCCACAAATTAGAAAATGAATTCACAAAAAATCAAGACCTTGGTTCGAATCTCGTATCTGATATGACGTCCATCATCTGGTAGGAGGCCGGCGCGTGCGCCACCAGATGTTGTTCTCGCAATGGTTGTATACCGCTTTCGGTTTGTCGCGGAAGGCGTTTTTCTCCGACGCAATGCTTCTTGCTTGCGACACTGTGGCGGCTGCGCCACGGTTTCGCGCGTGGCGACCGCCACGGCGCGCCGGCGCGCCCGGCGGGGCCCAGGGGATCGCGATGGACGAGGCTGGCTTCATGCGGCGGGCGATCGCGCTCTCCCGCCAGGGTGTACAGGAAGGCGGCGGTCCCTTCGGCGCCGTGGTCGCGCGCGACGGGCGCATCCTGGGCGAAGGGCGCAACGCCGTGGTGCCCGGCCGCGATCCCACCGCCCATGCCGAGGTGGTGGCGATCCGCGCTGCCTGCGGGGCGCTCGGCACGCACGACCTGTCGGGGGCGGTGATCTACACGAGTTGCGAGCCCTGCCCGATGTGCCTCGGCGCCATCTGGTGGGCGCGCATCGGCGAGGTCGTCTACGCCAATGACCGCGCCGATGCGGCGGCGATCGGCTTCGACGACGCCGCGATCTACGAGGAGGTCTGCCGGCCCATGGCCGAACGCGCCCTGCCGCTGCGCCGCCTGCTGGCGGCGGAGGCGATCGAGGCCTTCCGGCTATGGGCGGGGAAGCCCGACAAGGTGCCCTACTGACCCGGGCCGGCGGCAGGGCGGGCTTGATCCGACCCGGCGCGGGGCGATGATCGGCGCTGGTGCGCGAAGGGAGGCGGCGATGCGACGGGTGGGGGCAACGGCGCGGATACGCGGCGCATGACGGGCGGGCCGCCGCCCGATGCGCGGGTGCTGGAGGTTTCGGGGCTGGATGCGCCCGGCGCGTCCGGCGCGCTGACCGCCGCCATCCGGCGGGCCGACCCGGCGGCGGGGGTCTGGGTCGACCCGTCGCGCGGCCTGGTGGCGGTGGCGTCCGCCGCGCCCG
>NZ_JACADR010000137.1 GCF_016106005.1 Roseomonas rosulenta | reverse complement strand
GACGCCACGGTGCGGCGCGCGGCGGGCGCGGGGAGCAGGGGGCCCTCGGGGCTCACGGGCGTCGCATCCCGCGCCTGCGGCCATGCGGGGCCATCGCGTGGCGCGCGCGCCGGGCCGGTGCCTCAGTCACAGCGCCGGCCGCCGGTCCTTCCACGGCGCGGCGACCTCGTAGGCGGCGGCGGCGCGATAGATCGTGGCCTCGGCGAAGTAGCGCCCGACCAGCTGCAGCGAGAGCGGCAGCCCTTCCGCCTGCGAGAGGCCGCACATCAGCGTCAGCGCCGGGTGGCCCGTCACGTTGAAGGGGGTGCGCGCCTGGCGCGGATAGGTGATCTCGACCGCCTCGGGGTCATCGATCCGGCAGGCGGGGTCCATGCTGCTCGCGGTCAGCAGCAGGTCGCACTCGGCGAGGGCGGCCTCCACCGCGGCGACCAGTTCGCGGCGGCGGCGCTGCGCATTCACGTAGTCCTCGGCGCGCACGAACAGGCCGGGGGCCAGACGCTTGCGCGTGAGGTTCGAGTAGCCCTCGGGCGCCTCGCGCAGCCAGCGCCCGTGGATGGCGGCGGCCTCGCTCATCAGGATGGCGCGGTTGACGCCGGCGAATTCGGTCAGCGTGGGCAGGGTCACGGTCTTCACCTTCGCCCCCTGCTTCGCCATGAGCTTCGCCGCGGTTTCGATCGCGGCGGCGACTTCCGCGGTGGCGGGCTGGTCGGTCTCGTGGAAGTGGCGCACGAAGCCGATGGTCAGGCCCGTCAGGCCCTTCTTCAGCGCGCGGGCGTAGTTCTCGGCCCGCACCGCCGCGCTGCCGGGGTCGGCCGGGTCATGGCCTGCGATGGCATTCAGCAGCAGCGCGTTCGATGCCACGTCGCGCGTCATCGGCCCGACATGGTCCAGCGTGAACGCCAGCGGAAACACGCCGCGGCGCGACACCAGCCCGTAGGTCGGCTTCATGCCGACGATGCCGCAATGGCTGGCCGGGTGGCGCACCGACCCGCCGGTGTCGGTGCCGAGAGCGGCGGGCAGGATACCCGCGCCCACCGACGACCCCGACCCCGAGGACGACCCGCCCGGATGATGCGCCGCGTTCCACGGGTTGCGCGCCGGCGGGAAGGGCAGGTCGAAGGCCGGCCCGCCAATGGCGAATTCATGCGTCGCGAGCTTGGCGGGGAACACCGCGCCGGCGGCGCGCAGCCGTGCGACCACCGCCGCATCCGCCTGCTTCATGTTGTCCAGCAGGTGGCGCGAATGGCAGGTGGTGGGGTGGCCCTTGAGGTCGATGATGTCCTTCAGCCCGACCGGCAGGCCGTCGATGGCCGAACGCGGGCCGGATCGCGCGATGCGCCGCGTGGCCTTCTGCGCCTCGGTGCGGGCCTCGTCCCACAAGGGGCGGATGGTGGTGTTGAGCCGCGGCTCCAGCGCATCGAAGCGCGCGCGCAGCGCATCGAGGTATTCGACCGGCGAGATCCGCTTGCGCGCGATGGCGGCCGAGGCCTCGGCCAGCGTCATGCTCTCGGGCGCGGTCATGCGCCGCGGCCCTTCGGCATGGGCACGGCGAAGGCCGGCATCGGCTCGGCGGTCTCGTCGGCGGGGCGGGGGAAGGAACCGGCCAGGCGGCGGGCATGGGCGATCGCCTCGGCGATCTCGGCCTCGCGGCCGCGCCAGGGGGCGCCGAGGCCCGCGGCGCGGGCGAGGGCTTCGTCGTCGGTCATGGCTGGCGGCTCCCGTCCTGCATGGCGGGAATCTGCCGCAAAAGCGCGCAGAGTGGAAATCGGGCCGGGCGGCGGCCCGCGCCGGATCAGGCGGCGGCGTCGCGCATCACCCCGGCCAGCAGCGTGTAGGCCGCTGTCCAGGCCTCTTCCGCCTGTGGCGTCCAGGCATCGCCCAGCCCCTGGCCGAGCGTCCAGAGCAGGGCGGCGCCGACGCTGTCGTATTGCCCCGCGGCCACGCCATAGCCGACATGGCGGCGTGCGAGGGCCTGCGCGGCCGGAACGATGCGCTCGGGCTGGTGCAGCCCGGTGACGACGGTGTTCAGCATGGTGACGAGCTTGCGCTTCTGCTCGGGCAGGGTCTCGGCGCGGAACAGCGGGCGGGTCGTCGGGTCGATCTCGAACAGGCGGTCGTAGAACAGTGTCGCGGCGGTATCGGCGATCGGCACGACCTGCTGCCAGGTGGTCTGCACGATTTGGGTCTGGTCGGGGGTCATGGCGGCTCCTGCGGCGGCAAGGGACGGGCGAAGCCTAGACGGCCGGGCGGGGCGACTTCATCACAGATGTGCATCAGGACGGCGAAAAAGGTGGGGCGGGACCGGCGGCCCCGCCCCGAGGTGGTCCGCCCGGCGCGCCGGGCGGGAGCAACGGGAGGGAGGACCCGTGCCACGAGGGAGACCTGGGCGCCGCGGCGCCCTGGGGTTGAAGATGCACGGGCCTTGCTTGCCGAAGCGTTGCTGGCGCCGCGATTTTCCGCCGCCGCGATCCGGCGTATGGGGGAAGGCATGACACATGCGCCGAACCTGCCCCTTGAAGGGCTGAAGATCGTCGAGCTCGGCCACTACATCGCCGCGCCCTTCGCCACCCGGCTGCTGGCCGACCTCGGCGCCGAGGTGGTGAAGATCGAGCCCCCCGATGGCGACCCGGTGCGCGGCTGGGGCAGCAGCGTCGAGGGCCATGCCGTGTGGTTCAGCGTGCACGGGCGCAACAAGCTGAGCGTGACGCTGGACCTGAAGAAGCCGGCGGACCGTGAGAAGCTGGTCACGCTGCTGCAGCGCGCCGATGCGCTGGTGGAGAATTTCCGCGCCGGCTACCTCGAGCGCATCGGGCTCGGCCCGGATGTCCTGCACGCGGCCAATCCGCGCCTCGTGATCGGGCGCATCTCCGGCTACGGGCAGGAGGGGCCCTATCGCGACAAGCCGGCCTTCGGCGCGATCGGCGAGGCGATGGGCGGGCTGCGCCACCTGACCGCCAATCCCGGCCAGACGGATTACGCGCCGCCGCGCTGCGGGGTGTCCATCAGCGACGACCTGGCGGGGATGTACTGCGCCATGGCGGTGGTGGCGGCCTGCTGGCAGGTGAAGGGCGACCCGGCGGCGAAGGGGCGCGTGGTCGATGTGGACCTGGTCAGCAGCGTCTTCTCGCTGATGGAGGGCATGCTGCCGGAATACGGGCTGTTCGGCTGGGTGCGCCAGCCGCAGGGGGCGGCGATCAAGACCGCCGCACCGACCAACACCTATCCCTGCGCGGATGGGAAGTGGCTGTGCATCGCCGGCAATTCCGACCTGATCTTCAAGCGGCTGATGGCGGCGATCGGCCGGCCGGAGATGGCCGAGGATGCACGCTTCGCGAACAATGCCGGCCGCTGTGCAAACGTGGCGGAGCTGGACGCCGCGATCGCAGAGTGGACACGCGGGCGCGATGCCGCGACGGCCGAGGCCGTGCTCGAAGCCGCCGAGGTGCCGTGCTCGCGCCTGTACGACATGGCGGATTGCGCCAACGACCCGCATTTCCGCGACCGCTCCTGGGTGATGGAGGTGGCGGATCCGCTGATCGGCCAGGTGCTGCACCCGGCGGCACCCTTCCGCTTCGACGGTGTGGCGCCCCGCGAGATGGTGCGCTGGACCGGCCCCGCGGCGGGCGCGCACAACGATCTGGTGTTCGGCGCAGTGGCGCGCGGGGAGAGCGCGCCGCTGCGGCCGTGAGTCAGTCCGCGCGGATGTTGCCGGCGCGGATCACCTCGCGCCAGCGCGCGAGTTCCTCGCGGATCAGCGCCGTATAGGCGGCGCTGCCGAGCGTGCCCGGTCGCACGCCGAGCGTGGCGAAGCGGTCGCGCACCTGCTGGCTCGCCAGCGCACCGGCGATCTCCTGTTCCCAGCGCGCCGCGGTCTCAGGCGGGACGCCGGCGGGGATGGAGAAGCCGAACCAGTTTGTCGAGGTCGCCGCGGCGAAGCCGGCTTCGGCGAAGGTCGGCACGTTGGGCAGGGTGGCGGAACGTTCGGGCTCGCTCTGCGCGATGGCGCGCATGCGGCCGGCCTGGATATTGCCCATGGCGGTCGGCAGGCTTTCCATCAGCACCGGGATGTTGCCCGCCATCACGTCGGTCATGGCCGGGGCCGAGCCGCGATAGGGCACGTGGGTCAGCTCGATACCCGCAGCACGCGCGAGCAGCTGGCCCGTCAGGTGATTCATCGTGCCGTTGCCGCCCGAGCCGTAGGTGATCTCGCCCGGCCTGGCGCGGGCCAGCGCCACCAGCTCCGCCATCGTCGCGACCGCGACGTTCGGCCCGACGATTAGGATGGTGGGGAAGGTCGCGACCGAATGGATGTGCGTGAAGTCGGCCAGCGGATCGTAGGGGACATTGGCGTAGAGCACCGGCCCGATGCCGTGCGAGGCGGCGGAGGAGATCATCACCGTATGCGCATCCCCGCGCGCCTTGGCGACGATGTCGGCACCGAGCATGCCGCCGGCCCCGGGGCGGTTCTCGACCACGATCGGCTGGCCGAGGCGGTTGCCGAAATACTCGGCGAGGGTGCGCGAGAAGATGTCGGCCGCGCCGGCCGGCGGGAAGTTGACGATCCACCGGATCGGCCGGTTCGGCCAGGCCTGCGCGCCCGCGAGGCGAGGCGCCGCCGGCAGGGCGGCGGCGGCGGTCAGCAGGGCGCGGCGGGTGGTGCGGGTCATGGCTTGCTCCGGCATGTCGGGGAAATGATGCCACGGAAGACGCAAGGCGTGTGCCATGGACGACGCGCGGCGCGCGTGGTTCGATCGCCACACCCCTTCCGGAGACCGCCATGCAACTCGACCTGATCCTGCGCGACGTGCGCCTGCCCGATGCGAAGCCGGGCGAACCCGCGATGGATATCGGCGTGGCGGGCGGGCGGATTGCCGCCATCGCGCCGCGCCTCGAGGCGAGCGCGTCGGAAGAAGCGCAGGGCGGCGGGCGTGTCGTGTGCTCGGGCTTCGTCGAGACGCATATCCACCTCGACAAGTCCTGCATCCTGGGCCGCTGCGCCTGCGAGACGCAGCGCTTCCCGCATGGCGCGATGGAGCGGGTCTCGGCCGTGAAGCACACCTTCACGGTCGAGGACGTGACCGAGCGCGCGTCCCGCACCATCGAGAACTGCATCCTGCATGGCGCCACGCGCATGCGCACCCATGCGGAGGTGGACCCGAAGGTCGGGCTGCGCGGCGTGGAGGGCGTGCGCGCGCTGATCGAGAAGTACCGCTGGGCCATCGACCTCGAGATCTGCGTCATGCCGCAGGAGGGCCTGACCAACAATCCCGGCACGGATGAGCTGATGGTAGCCGCGCTGCGCAATGGCGCGACGGTGGTGGGTGCCGCGCCGAACTACGACAGCGACCGCGCCGCGCAGATCCGCCGCGTCTTCGAGATGGCGCGCGAGTTCGACGTGGACATCGACATGCACCTGGACAGCGGCACCTCGGCCGAGGAGCTGGACACGCTGCTCGTCTGCGACCTGACCGAGCAATACGGCTGGGGCGGGCGCGTCGCGGTGGGGCACGTGACCAAGCTCGCGGCGATGCCCTGGCCGGCGATGGACAAGGTGGCGAAGCGCATGGCGGATGCCGGCGTGGCGGCGACCATCCTGACCGCGACCGACCTGTACCTGGGCGGGCGGCATGTCGAGGCGAACGCGCCGCGCAACGTGGTGGACGCCAACCGCCTGGCCGAGCAGGGCGTGCTGTGCTCGGTGGCGTCGAACAACATCCTCAATCCCTTCACACCCTTCGGGGACGGGCAGCTGCTGCGCCAGGCGAACATGCAGGCGATCGTGACCAATCGCGGGTCGGACAGCGAGGTCCGCGCGGTGTGGGACATGATCACGAAGGACGCCGCGCGGCTGCTGCGCCAGGACGACTACGGCGTGGCGGTGGGCAATCCCGCCGACCTCGTGGTGCTGGATGCCGAGACGCCGGAGATGGCGCTGCGGACGGTGGCGCCGGTGCTGATGGCCTACAAGCGCGGCCGGCGCACCGTCACGCGCGAACGCGCGCGGCTGCACCGGCCCTGAGCGGTCAATCCGCCGCCTGCGCGCGGCGCGCGCGGGTGTAGCGGTTCTCCGGCACGCGCAGGCCGAGATTCTCGCGCAGCGTCGTGCCCTCGTAGGCGGTGCGGAAGATTCCGCGGCGCTGCAGTTCGGGGATGACCAGGCTCGAGAAATCCTCGAAGGGCTTCGGGTAGTAGTTGCAGATCACGTTGAAGCCGTCGGCGGCGTCCTTCTCGAGCCATTCCTGCAATTCGTCGGCGATGTATTCCGGCGTGCCGACCAGCACGCGATGGCCCTGCGCGGCGGAGACAGAACGCGCCACCTGGCGCAGCGTCATGTTGTTCTTGCGCGCCATGTCCATGATGAGCTTCTGGCGCGACTTGGCGGAATTGGCCTCGGGCAGGTCGGGCATCGGGCCATCCAGGTCATAAGCGAAGATGTCGATGCCGCGGGTGAAGCGCGCCAGCGCGGCGAGTGCGACGTCGTCGGGCAGCAGCGCCTGCAGCTCGTCGTACTTCTCCTGCGCCTCCGCCATGGTGCGGCCGATGACCGGCGTGATGCCGGGCATGATCTTGATGTCGTCCGGCGTGCGTCCGTACTTCGCCGTGCGCCCCTTCACGTCCGCGAAGAAGGCGCGCGCGGCGTCCAGTTCGGTCTGCGCGGTGAAGACCACATCCGCCGTGCGCGCCGCCAGTTCGCGCCCCGGTTCCGACGACCCCGCCTGCGCCACCACCGGCCGGCCCTGCGGCGTGCGCGAGACGTTCAGCGGACCCCGCACATGGAAATGCTGCCCGTGGTGGTCGAGGAAATGCATCCTGTCGCGGTCGAACCAGACGCCACTCTCCTTGTCGCGCAGGAAGGCGTCCGCCTCCCAGGAATCCCACAGCCCGGCGACCACCTCGTAGAACTCGATGGCGCGCTCGTAGCGCGCGGCATGGTCCACATGGGTGTCGAGGTTGAAGTTGCCCGCCTCGTCCTCGATCTGGCTGGTCACCAGGTTCCAGCCGCAGCGGCCCTTGCTGATGTGGTCGATCGTCGCGAAGCGCCGGGCGATGTTGTAGGGCTCATTGAAGGTGGTCGTGGCGGTGGCCACCAGCCCGATATGCGTCGTGCCCATCGCCAGCGCCGCCAGGCACGCCGTGGGTTCCAGCTTGACGATGCGCGACAGGCGGGTGCGCGTGAGGTCGCCGGCCTTGAGCGCATCGGACCCGCCGACCGCGACCGTGTCCTGGAAGAAGATGGTATCATACAGCGCGCGTTCCGCCATCTGCGCGAGGCGCATGTACCAGCCGAAATCCATGTCGGTCTCGGCCACCGCATCGGGATGGCGCCAGCCGGCGAGGTGATTGCCCGGCACGCTCAGGAAGGCGCCGAGCTTGAGCTGCTTCTTCTTCATCGCCCTATCCTTCAGCGCGCGACACGGATGCCGGTCGCCATGGTGTACTGGTCCCCCCGCGGGACGAGCGTGAGGTTGCGCGTGGTGCCCCAGCCGGAGCGCACGAAGAAGATCGGCACGATCGCCGCTTCCTCCATCGCGCGGCGCACGGCCTGTTGGGTCAGCGCCTCGCGCTGCGTGTCGTCCATGGTGCGCTCGATCTGCCCGAGCAGCCCGTCCAGCACCGCATCCGAATAGCGGCCGCGATTGGCCGGGCCGTGGCTGAGCTCCGGATTGTAGGTGCGCAGGATGTTGTTCATGCCCTCGGAGGCAGCGCCGGTGGTGGAGGCGAACATCGACATCGAGACGGAAAACTCGGGCCCGCCGGCCGCAAGCGCGCGGTTGGCGCGACGGAAGAAGATGCTCGAGGGGATAGCCTCCACCTCGGTGCGGATGCCGATCGCGGTCAGCATCTGGCCCAGCGCCTGGCAGGTCCGGCCATCGCCGGCGAAGCGGTCGCTCGTGCAGTGGATGGTCAGGCCAAAGCCGTTCGGATAACCGGCCTCGGCCAGCAGCGCGCGGGCCCGGGCGGGATCGAAGGCCGGGATCGGAAGCCCTGGTACATGGCCCATGAAGCCTTGCGGAGCGATCTGGCCGGCGGCCTCGGCCCCGCCCTCCATCGCGCGTTCGGCCAGGGCGGCGCGGTTAATGGCGTGGGACAGCGCGAGGCGCACGCGCCGGTCCTGCAGCGGGTTGCGATCCAGCGGCTGGCCGTCGACGCCGGTGACGAAGGGCGAACGCTCCCGCCCGCTGTCGATGTACATGTAGAGGTTGAAGGCCGATGTCGCGGTATGCAGGCGCGAGCGCTGGTCGCTGCGCACGCGTCCGTACAGCGCCGGCGGCACCGCATCGACAACGTCCACGTCACCCGCGAGCAGCGCGGAGACGCGCGCGCTGTCGTTCGGGATGAAGCGGAACACCACCCGCTGCCAGGGCTCAGGCGGTGCCCAATGGCGCGGTGCGCGTTCCAGTGTCACGTCGCTGCCGGGCGTGAAGCGCACCCAGCGATAGGGCCCGGTGCCCAGCGCCGCGCGGCCGCCGTTGAAGTCCTCCTCGGTCGCATTCGCCCCCACCGCGGCGGCGGAGACGATCATGATGGTGGTGAGGTTCACATGCAGCAGCGGCGCGGGGCCGCGCGTGCGGATGCGGACCGTGCGGGCATCGACTTCCTCGACCGAGGCGAAGCTGCGCAGCTGCGCGCTGTAGGTGCGAAGGCCCCGCGCATCCGCTGCGCGCCGCAGCGAGAAGGCGATGTCGGCCGCGGTCAGCGGCGTACCGTCGTGGAAGGTCACGCCCTCCCGCAGGCGGAACTCCCAGGTGGCGTCGTCCACGACGCGCCAGGATTCCGCCAGGCCCGGCACGGGCTGCAGGTACTGGTCCTGGTTCACCAGCGATTCGTAGACGTGCATCTGCACGTTGCGATTGGGCGAATAGGACTGGTGAGGGTCGGAGCCATCCAGCGCCGCCTTCATGCCGATGCGCAGCGTCTGCGCGGATGCCGGCGCGGAGAATGCCAGCAGCAGCGCGAGCAGCAGTCGCCTCATTGCGCCGCGCTCCCGAGCGCCTGCGCAACCGCCGCTCGCCGGCGCGCCGACGCCGGGTGCTCCGGCCAGGCCAGGCCCAGGTTCTCCCGCAGCGTGCGGCCCTCGTACTGCGTCCGGTACAGGCCGCGGCGCTGCATCTCGGGGATCACCATCTCGACCACGTCCTCGAGGCCGCCGGGCAGCCAGGTGGGCAGGAGGTTGAAGCCGTCCGCGGCCTCGTTGTGGAACCATTCCTCCATGGCATCCACGATGTCCGCCGGCGTGCCGATCACGGTGCGGTGCCCGTTGCCGCCGGCGATCGAGAGATAGAGCTGGCGGATCGAGAGATTCCCGCGCCGCGCCATCTCCAGGAAGATCTGTCCGCGGCTATGGTCACGCCCGTTCGCCGGTTCCGGCACCGGGCCGTCGAGGTCGTACTCCGACAGGTCGCCCAGGTAGTTCGCCAGCGCGCCAAGCCCCACCACCGGCTGCACCAGGTCCTGCAGGACCTGGTAGCTGTCCTGCGCTTCCTGCCGCGTGCGGCCTGGCACCGCCATGATGCCGGGCATGATCTTCAGCTGGTCGGGTTCGCGGCCGTACTTCGCCATGCGCCCCTTCACGTCGGCGTAGTAGGCGCGCGCATCCTCGAGCGTCTGCGCCGCGGCATAGACCACGTCGGCGGTGGCGGCGGCAAGTTCCCGCCCGTCCTCCGACGCGCCGGCCTGCACGATGATCGGCCTGCCCTGCGGCGTGCGCTGCACGTTGAGTGGCCCGGCGACGCGGAAGTGCTTCCCCTCGTGGTTCAGCACATGGACCTTGTCGGGGTGGTAGTTGAGGCCGGACGCCTTGTCGCGGATGAAGGCGTCGTCCTCCCAGGAGTCCCACAGGCCCTTCACCACCTCGACGAATTCCACCGCGCGGTCGTAGCGCCCGGTCTTGGGTGGCGCACCGACCAGGCCGAAATTCTGTGCCTCCATGTCGGTCGCGCTGGTCACAACGTTCCAGCCCGCGCGCCCGCCGCTGATGTGGTCCAGCGAGGCGAATTTCCGCGCGATATGATACGGCTCGTTGTAGGTGGTCGAGGCGGTGGCCACGAGGCCGACGCGCTGCGTGACCATCGCCAGCGCGGAAAGCAGCGTCAGCGGTTCGAACTGGACGTTCTTGCTCGTATGCGACAGCGCGCCTTTCGGTACATCGTTGAATCGGATGCCCACGCCATCGGCCAGGAAGGCCATGTCGAGTAGCCCGCGCTCGGCGGCCTGGGTCACGCGCACCGCGTGCTGCAACTCCATGTTGCCGCCGGCCGAGGCGTCAGGGTGCCGCCAGGCCGCCAGGTGGTAGCCCATGCCGATCATGGAGACGCCGAGGCGGATCTTGCGCGGGGATGCCATGAGGGATGCTCCGTCGCGACCTGCGCGCCAGGGCCGCCGGACACGGCGGCGCGGACACTCACGTCAGCGCGGTAATCCAACACCCGCGGCCGGTGGGTGTCCATCCGGCACGCGGGCGATGCGTGCGGACGGACGACGTCATCGCCCACATCGCGGGCAACGCTGCCCGCGAAATGCGCCCTCAGACGACCTTGGGCGCACCTTCCATCCAGCGCCAGTACAGCTCGCGCGCCTGCTTCGCGAAGCGGCCGATCTGCATGTCGCGCCCGTTGTAGTGCGTGCAGGGCTGCACCTTGGCGTAGTTGCCGGTCGAGAAAATCTCGTCCGCCGTGTCGAGCTCGGCCGGCTTCACCGCGCGTTCCTGCACGCTCACGCCAGCGTCCTGGAACAGGCGCATCACGCGCTGGCGGGTGATGCCGTTGAGGAAGGTGTGGTTCACCGCCGGCGTGATCACCTGCCCGTCCTTTGCGAACCACAGGTTGGCCGAGGCGAACTCCGCGACATGCCCGAGCGCGTCGCACATCACGGCATTGTCCGCCCCCTGCGTGGCCGCATAGTGCGAGGCGCGGGCGCCGTTGGGATAGAGGCAGGACGCCTTCGCATCGGTCGGCGCCATGTCCGGCGCGGGGCGACGGAATGGCGCCATCACGGCCGAGAAGCCGGCCCAGGCCGGGATCGGGCTGTCGTAGATCGACAGGATGAAGTCGGTGCTGTCGGGGTCGGGCCGCGCGGCGCCGAGGCCCTTGCGGATGAAGAACATCGGCCGGACATAAAGTTCCGCATCCGGGCCCATGCGGCGGATGCCCTCGCGGCACAGCGCCTCGATCTCGGCCGGGGTCTTGGTCGGCTTCATCAGCATCGACTTCGCGGACGCCACGCAGCGCGCGGCATGGCGATCGAGGTCCGGCGCCCAGCCCCTGATGGCGCGCGCACCGTCGAAGATGACGGAACCCAGCCAGAAGGCGTGGTCCATCGGGCCGATCACCTTCGGCTCCTCGGTGGACCAGGTGCCATCGTACCAGAAGACGCCGGCCATGATGTTTCCCTCTCCGTGCGCGTGCTGCGATGGTGTGCCATGGCGGACGGGGAGGGTGAAGCCCCGCGGGCAGGAGGGACGCGATGACCGGACACATGGATGCGCTCGAGACCCGCGACGCGGCGGCGCGCGCGGCGCATGCCGCACGGGTCCTGCCGCAGGTGGTGGCCGCCGCGATGCGCGCGCCGGCGCTGGCCGCGC
>NZ_JACADR010000136.1 GCF_016106005.1 Roseomonas rosulenta | reverse complement strand
CGCGAAGGGCAGTCTCTTGCTCGGTCATCGTGGGGTTCCAGGGCAGGGGTTGCAGCTCGCAACTCAACCCTACCCAGGTTCACCGCGGTGGCCGCCTCCTACAACACGGACGGGGACACGACCCCAAGCCCAGCGAGAGAATCCCTTCGGCAGGCACCTCTGAACGACAGGGCGGCGCGCCCGGTCGGTTCACCCCAAATCGCTCCACAACCACCGCGTGTGAAGCGCGCTTGATCCGGCCGCACGCACGCTTCCCCTTGCCAGCCGTCGCGGAATCCGCCGTCCTGCGTGACATGGAGGATGAACCGGACCGCGACGCGCTGCTGCGGCTCAATGGGCTGCGCCTGTGTTTCGGCGGGCTGGCGGCGCTCGATGGCGTAAGCTTCAGCGTCGCGCCGGGGCGCATCACAGCGCTGATCGGCCCCAATGGCGCGGGCAAGACCACGCTGTTCAACGCTGTCTCGGGCCTTGTGCGCCCGCAGGCGGGCAGCGTGCGGCTGCGTGGGGCGGAACTGCTCGGCCTCCCGCCGGAGCAGATCACCGCGCGGGGCCTGGTGCGGTCCTTCCAGATCGCGCGCGGCTTTCCGCGCCTGACGGTGTTCGAACACCTTATGCTGTATGGCCGCGAGCAGCCGGGCGAGAGCTGGACCACCGCGCTGCTCGACAGTGCCGCCGCCCGACGGCGCGAGGCGGCGCTGGCCGAACAGGCGCTCGCCGTCGCACGGCGCCTGCGCCTCGCGCCCGTCATCGACAACCTGGTCACCGCACTGTCGGGCGGGCAGAAGAAGCTGCTCGAGATCGGCCGTGTTCTGATGGCCGAACCGGTGCTGCTGTTGCTGGACGAACCGGCCGCCGGCGTGAACCCGACCCTTGCGGAGGAAATCGGCGACCTGCTGCGCGCCATCGTGGCGGAAGGCCGCACCATCCTGCTCGTTGAACACGACATGGCGCTGATCGAGCGCATCTCTGACCATGTCGTGGTCATGGCGGCCGGGCGGCGGCTGGCGGAGGGCAGCTTCGACGCCATTCGCGACGACCCGGCGGTGCAGGAAGCCTATCTGGGCGGGGCGCGATGACGGCACTGGCGGTCGAGGGCCTGACCGGCGGCTATGCCGCGGCCGACCACGTGGTGAAGGGTGTCTCGTTCACCGTCGCGGCGGGCGAGTTGCTCTGCGTCATCGGCCCGAATGGCGCGGGCAAGTCCACCGTGCTGAAGTTGATGACCGGCCTGCTGCGCCCGCGCGCCGGGCGCGTGCTGCTCGGTGGGCGCGAGGTCACGGGCCTCGCGCCGCGCGCCATGATCGAGGCAGGGCTGGTGCTGGTGCCGCAGGAACGCAACGTGTTCGGCACGCTCACCGTCGAGGAGAACCTCGTGATGGGCTGCTTCCTCGACCCGCGTCGTGCCCGCGCGCGCATGGCCGCGGTGACCGACCGCTTCCCGCTGCTCGCCGAACGCCGCCGCCAGGCGGCGCGCACGCTGTCGGGCGGGCAGCGGCAGATCCTGGCGATGGGCCAGGCGCTGATGAGCGAACCGCGCGTGCTGCTGCTCGACGAACCGACTGCGGGGCTCTCGCCAAAGGCGGCGGCCGATCTTTTCGCGCTGGTGCGCGCGACGGCGGATTCGGGCGTCGCGGTGCTGATGGTCGAGCAGAACGCGCTGCAGGCGATGCAGGCCTCGGACCGCGCGCTGGTGCTGGTCGATGGCCGCAATGCGCATGAGGGCCCGGCCCCGGCGCTGGCTTGTGACCCTGGCATCCGCCGCATGTTCCTTGGCGGGCGCGGCGCAGGCAGTATGGACGCAACAGGAACCTACAGGGAGCCGCACCCATGACGCTTTTCACCCGCCGCGCGACGCTGGCCGCCGGCAGTGCGCTGCTGGCCGCGCCGCATGCCGTTCGCGCGCAGGGCGCGCCGATCCGCCTTGGCACGCTCACGCCGCTGACCGGCGCGGGCGGACCCTACGGCCCAGTCATGGCCAATTGCGTGCGGGCCGTGATCACCGAGGTGAATGCGGCCGGCGGTGTGCTGGGCCGCCAGATCCAGCTGGTCAGCGAGGACGACCAGACCAACCCCGAGGCCGGGCTGCGCTCCGCGCGCAAGCTGATCGACGTCGATCGCGTCGCGGCCATCATGGGCACCTGGGCATCCTCGGTGACCACCGCGGTCGCGCCGCTATGCTGGGAGAGCCGCACCTTCCTCGCCACCGTCTCGGGCGCCGATTCGATCACCGCCCTGCCGCACAATGGCTGGCTGGTGCGCACGCAGCCGAATACCACGCTGCAGGGGCGCAAGTTCGGTGAATACGCGATCGAGCTCGGCGCGCGCCGCGCCTTCTTCATGGCGCCGCAGACGCCCTTCACGCAGTCGCAGTTCACCAACATGAAGACGGCAATGGAGCGCGCCGGCGGCACCGCCGAGCTCCTGGTCTACGACGCGTCCAAGCCCTCCCTGCGCACCGAGGTGGACCAGGCGCTGCGCTTCCGCCCCGACATTATCGTCATGGGCGGCTACACGCCCGACACGACGGTGCTGCTGCGCGACATCTTCCGCGCCGGCTATACCGGGCGGAAGCTTGCCTTCGCCTATTCGGTGAACCAGCAGATGCTCTCGGCCCTGCCCAATGACGTGACCGAGGGCATCCACACCCTGGCCCCCTCCCCAGCCGAGAACTCTGGCGGCTTCGCACGAGTGAAGCGTATCGTCGGCAACGACAATCCCGACCCGTACACCTGCCAGGTGTACGACCATGTGAACCTGGTGCTGATGGCGATGGCAGCCGGGCGCGACGGCACCGGCCAGGCGATCCGCGATTCGATCCGCAGCGTGAGCCAGGGCGGCGGCGAGAAGGTGGACAATGCGCTCGATGGCCTGCGCGCCATCGCGGCAGGGCGCAAGGTCGACTACGACGGCGCCTCGGGCCCCTGCGACTTCACCGATGCCGGCGACATCAGCGACTGCCAGTTTCGCTACGAACAGGTGCGCGCCGGGCGGCAGACACTGCTGCGCATCGCCTGATGCCTGAGGCGCTTGCCCAGGCCCTGATCAACGGCGTGATCGCCGGCACCATCCTCGCGGTGCCGGCGCTCGGCTTCACGGCGATCTTCGCGGTACTGAACTATCCGAACTTCGCGATCGGCGCGCTGGCGACGGTGGGGGCCTATGCGGGCTGGGTCGGCAACACCGCGCTCGGCTTGCCGATGGTCGCCGCCCTTGCCCTGGCATTCTCGGCGACGGCAGTCGCAGGCCTCGTCGTGCAGTGGGCGGCGGTGAAGCCGCTCGAATCCGCCGGGGCGCTGATGATGGCGATCGCCTCCCTCGCCGCGGGGCTGGTGCTGGAGAACGCGCTGCGCTTCGGCTTCGGCAACGACCTGCGCGGCTACGACCTGCCGCTGCTGCGGGACTGGCGCTTCGGCGAGTTCCGCGTCGGCCCGCAGCAGGTGCAGAACTTCGCGCTCGCCCTCGCCGCCATGGGAATGCTTTGGGCCTTCCTGCGCTACAGCCGCACCGGGCGCGCCATGCGCGCGGTCGCCGACAATCGCGACCTCGCCCTGCTGCGCGGCGTGGATCCGGCGCGCGTCGCAGCGGTCACGGTCGCCGTCGGCGCCGGGCTCGCGGGCATGGGCGGGATGCTGGTCGGACTCGACACCTCGGTCGATCCGCTGGTCGGCACGCGGCTGGTGCTGTCCATCTTCGCCGCCGCCGTGCTGGGCGGGCTGGGCTCGATCCCCGGCGCGGTCGCAGGGGCCATTGCCATCGGCGTCGCCGAGGAGGTCGCCGTCCTCGCCTTCAACCCCGCCTATCGCCTGGTGGTCGGCTTCGTCGTCATCCTCGCGGTGCTGACGCTGCGCCCGGCGGGACTCTTCGGCGCGCGGGCCTCCTGATGGTTTCCTACATCGTCTTCCTGCTCGTCGTCGCCGGCATCTATGCGCTGCTGGCGCAGAGCCTCTGCCTCGCCTGGGGCGTGACGGGCCTCGTGAATCTCGGCCTCGCCGGCTTCTTCGCTATCGGCGCCTATGCCTCGGCGACGCTGACGAAGTGGGGCGGGGTGCCGGTGCCGGTCGGGCTGCTGGCGGCGATGCTCGCCGGCGCCGTCGCGGGCTTCGTGGTCTGCGTCTCGACACTCCGGCTGCGCGACGACTACCTCGCCATCGTCACGCTGGGCTTCGCGGAAGCGGTGCGCGTCATCGCCTCGAACGAGATCTGGCTGACTGGCGGCACCGACGGCATCTCGGGCATTCCCGCTGGCCTGCCGCGCGACTGGGGCCAGGGCTTCCACCTCGCTGCGCTCGGGATCGTCACCGCGATCCTCGGCGTGGTCTGGCTCGCCCTGCGCCGCCTGGTCGCCTCGCCCTGGGGCCGCGCGCTGCGCGCGGTGCGGGAGGACCAGATCGTCGCCGCCGTCGCCGGCAAGCACGTCACGCGTCTGAAGGCCGAGGCCTTCGCGATCGCCGCCGCCATCGCCGCCCTCGCCGGCGCGCTCTACGGCCACTACACCTCCTACATCGCGCCGGAGATCTTCCAGCCGCTCATCACCATCTACGTCTTCCTCGCGGTGACGGCGGGCGGCAACGGACGGCCAACGGGTGCGGCCTTCGGCGCCTATCTCCTGATCGCTTTCCTCGAGGCGACGCGCTTCGCGGCCGAAGTCCTCCCCGGCGTCTCCGCCGTCCAGGCCGCGGCGCTGCGCGAGGCCTCGGTTGGCGTCGCCCTGATCCTGTTGCTGCGGCTGCGCCCGCGCGGCCTCTTCCCCGAACTCAACCAGAAGGCGCCCGCATGACGACCGAATTGCCGCCGGCCCTGATCGCCCTCGCCAGCGCCGCGGCCTCCGAGGCAGACCCGCGCGCCGTCTTCCGCGCCGCCGAGGCCGCGAATGCCGCCCTGGTCGGCCATCGCCTCTTCACCATCCTCTTCGTCGTCCCCGGCGGGGCGGAGGTGGAGCGCGTGCATTCCTCCGACCCCGTCGCCTACCCGCTGACGGGCCGCAAGCACATGGGCCCGACGCCCTGGGGCGACCTGGTGCTGAAGCAGGGGCGCACCTGGCTCGGCAACGGCATGGACGACATCCGCTGGGCCTTCTACGACCACGAGACAATCGCGCGCCTCGGCTGCGCCGCCTGCATCAACATCCCGGTGCGCGAGGGCGGCGAGGTGGTCGGCACGCTCAACATCCTCGACGCCGCCGATTCCTACACGGAACGGGACGTCGCCACCGCCGAGGTGATCGGCGGCTTCCTGCCCGGCGCGCTCCGTCGCGCCGCCACCCTGGCCGCCGCCGCCGCCCGGGACTAGCTTCCCCGCCTTCCGCGCAGAGAGACCCGACGCATGACCGACGCCGTCCTGTTCGAGAACGCCGCCATCCTGGACGGCACCGCCGATGGCGCCGTGCCCGGCCACGTCCTGGTCGAGGGCGGCACGATCAAGGAGGTCAGCGACAAGCCGATCGCGTCCGGCACGGCGCGCCGCATCGACCTCAAGGGCCGCACCCTGATGCCCGGCCTGATCGATGCGCATGTGCATGTCGTCGCCGGCGTGGTGAACCTCGGCCTCAATGCCATGCTGCCCGACGCCGTCGTCGCCTTCCGCGCCGCGAAGATCATGCACGGCATGCTGATGCGCGGCTTCACCACGGTGCGCGACCTCGGCGGCTGCACCCATGGCCTGCGCATGGCGCGCGACGAGGGTCATTTCGACGGTCCGCGGCTCAACATCTCCGGCAAGGCGCTGTCCCAGACCGGCGGCCATTGCGACTTCCGCGGCCGCCACGACACGCGCGACACCGCCTTCTTCGCCGCGCGCCTCGGCAGCCTCGGCCGCCTGGTCGACGGCGTCGCCGATGTCCGCCGCGCCTGCCGCGAGGAGATCAAGGCCGGCGCCGACTACATCAAGATCATGGCCAATGGCGGCGTCGCCTCGCCGACCGACCCCATCGCCTTCGTCGGCTTCTCGCGCGAGGAGGTGCTGGCCGCCGTCGAGGAGGCCGAGAACGCCGGCACCTACGTCGCCGCCCACCTCTACACCGACAGCGCCATCCACCGCGCCGTCGACTGCGGCGTGCGCAGCCTCGAGCACTGCAACCTGATCCAGGCCGACACCGCCCGCTTCGCCGCCAAGTCGGGTGCGATCGCCTGCCCGACCCTCGTCACCTACCAGGCGCTGAAGGATGAGGGTGCGACTCTCGGCCTGCCGGCGGAATCGGTCGCGAAGATCGACGATGTCCGTCTCGCCGGGCTGCGCTCGATCGAGATCATGCGCGAGGCCGGCCTGACCATGGCCTTCGGCACCGACCTGCTCGGCGACATGCATCGCCACCAGTCCGAGGAATTCGTCATCCGCGGCGAGATCCAGCCCGCCATCGAGGTCATCCGCAGCGCCACCATCAACGCGGCGAAGCTGCTGATGTCCGAAGGGAAGATCGGCTGCGTCGCCCCGGGCGCCCATGCCGACCTGATCGTGGTCGAGGGCGACCCGCTGAAAGATCTCTCGCTGCTGACCCGCCAGGGGCAGCACTTCTCCGCCATCATGCTCGGCGGCCGCTTCGTGAAGGACCAGCTGGCGGCCTGATCCGCCCAACAGGGAGACCGAACCGATGACCATTACCCGCCGCCTCGCGCTCGGCGCCGCCGCCGGCACGCTCGCCCTGCCGAACGTCGTCCGCGCCCAGGCCGAGACCTTCCGCATCGGCGCGCTGAACCCGATCACCGGCGCCGGCTCGCCCTACGGCACCGGCATGCAGCGCATGATCCAGGCGGCTGTCGAAGCCATCAACGCGGCGGGCGGCGTCAACGGCCGCCGCATTGAGGTCTTCGCCGAGGACACCCAGACCAGCCCGCAGGCCGCCGTGCTGGCGGCGAAGAAGCTGATCGAGGTGAATCGCGTGCGCGCCATCCTCGGCACCTGGTCATCGGGCGTCTCGCTTGCGGTCATCCCGCTGACGAACGAGGCCGACATCATCCTGATGCACACCTCGGGGGCGCCAGCGCTCTCGACGCCGCCGGCCAATGCGCGGAACCTCGGCTACCGCTTCCAGGCGACGAACGACCGCTTCGGGCGCGCCTTCGCCGAGATCGCGGTGCGCGAAGGCTTCCGCCGCCCCGCCACCATGGCCTTCAATAATGCCTCGGGCATCGGGAATACCGATGGCTTCCGCCGCGCCTGGGCCGCCAAGGGCAACCAGAACGGCGAGCATGTCATCTACGAGCCCAACCAACCTTCCTACCGCGCCGAGCTCCTGCGCGTGCTCGCGACGCGCCCGGACGTGATCGTGATGGGCTCCTTCCTGCCCGACACCACCATCATCCTGCGCGAATGGTTCCAGACCGGCACGCCGGTGAAGTGGATCATCCCCGGCTGGGCTGCCAATCCGCAGCTCGTGCAGGCGCTGGGCCCGGCGGTCACGCAGGGCATCATCGCGGTCGAATCCGTCTCGAACGAGGGCGCCCAGGCCTTCGCCGCCTACGATGCCGCACATCGCCGCGCCATGAACAACCAGCCCGGCGCCGCCAATGCCTATGCCGCCATGACCTGGGACATGGCGACGACGCTCGCTCTCGCGATCGAGCAGGCGAAGTCCTTCGAGACCGCCGCCATCAACGCCGCCATCCGCCAGGTGGCGAACCCGCCGGGCGACCAGGTCGCCAGCTTCGCCGAGGGCAAGGCGGCGATTGCTGCCGGCCGCAAGGTGAACTTCGAGGGCGCCTCCTCGGTGCTCGACTTCGACCAGCATGGCGACGTGACGCCCGATTTCGGCGCCTTCTTCATCGAGCAGGGGCAGATCAACCGGCGCTATATCGTGAAGATCTGAGGCCTTGTTCGGCGCGCTTCTCGTTGCCGGCATCGTGCATGGGCTGATCATCGGCCTGGCCGCACTGGCGGTCACGCTGGTCTTCGGCATCGCCCGCTTTCCCAATGCGGCGGCGGGCGACACCATGACCGCCGGGGCCTATGCAGGACTCGCCGCGCATAAGGCGAGCGGGTCGCTGCTGGTCGCGGGCGGCGCTGCGATGGTGGCCTCCGCGATCGTGTCGCTGCTCGGCTACCTGCTGGTGTTCCGCCTGCTGGCGCGCCGGCCGGTGGCCTCGCTGCTGGTCGCGGCGATCGGCATCGCCTTCCTGCTTCGCGCGGCGCTCGGCCTCGCCTTCGGCCATCAGCAGCAGGTCTTCCAGGTGCCACTCGCCTGGCCGGTCGAGGTGATGGGCCTGCGCATCCCGCCGATGGACCTGACGCTCGCGGGCGTCGCCGCCTGCGCGCTGGCCGCTGCCTTCGGCGTGCTCTACCTCACCTCGATTGGGCGGCAGATGCGCGCGGTAGCCGACGATCCGGACCTCGCGCGCGTCTCCGGCATCCGGCCGCTGCGCGTGATGGTCGCGCTCTGGCTGCTGGCCGGCGCGGCGGCCGGCATCGCCGGGCTGATGCTCGGCGTGAAGACCATCGTCTCGCCCGAGATGGGCTGGGAAGGCCTGCTGACCGCCTTCGCAGCCGCGATTCTCGGCGGCATCGGTTCGCCCGCCGGCGCGGTGCTGGCGGGCCTGCTGTTGGGCATCGCGCAGGAGGTCTCCACGCCCTATGTCGGCTTCACCTACAAGATCGCGCTTGCCTTCGTGGTGATGCTGGCAGTGCTGCTGGTCCGTCCGCGCGGCCTGCTCGGTCGGGTCGAGGGCCTGCGCTGATGGAAGCCTACCTGGTTGCCATCGCGATCATCGCCGCGATCTACGTGCTGCTCACGCTCGGCCTCACGCTGCAATACGGGCTGACCGGGCTGGTGAATTTCGGCCATGTCGGCTTCTTCGCGATCGGCGCCTATGCCTCGGCACTGCTGAGCCTGCAGGGCGTGCCGCTGGTGGCCTGCTTCGCCGCCGCCGCCGCCATCGCGGCGCTGGCGGCCTACCCGATCGGGCTGGTGGCGCTGCGCCTACGCGACGACTACTTCGCGGTCGTCACCCTCGGCTTCAGCGAGACGGTGCGCCTCGTGATCACCTCTGAGAGATGGCTCACCAACGGCGTGCAGGGCATACCGGGCATACCGCGCAGCTTCGCGGGGATGGGGGTTGGCATGCCGGGTGCGCTCGCCACGCTCGGGGCCATCGCGCTGGTCTGCATGGCCGTGGCGCTGATGCTGCGGCGCGTCGTGCGTTCACCCTTCGGCCGCGCCATCGAGGCGATCCGCGATAACGAGGATGCGCTGCGCGCGCTCGGCAAGGATCCGGCGCGCTTCAAGATCCAGGTGCTGGCGCTGGGCTCGGCGCTGGCCGGCCTCGCCGGCGCCTTTTACGCCCACTACATCACCTACCTCTCGCCCGACCAGTTCATCCCGCTGGTCACCTTCTACGTCTGGATGGCGATGATCATGGGCGGTGTCGGGCGGGTTTCCGGCGCCGTGGTCGGCGCGCTGCTGCTGATGCTCTTTCTCGAGGGCACGCGCTTCCTGCGCGACCTCGCGCCCGACCTGATCTCGGCGGTCGACATGGCGAGCGTACGCCTGGGCGCGGTAGGTCTCGCGCTGGTGGTGTTCACGCTGTTCCGCCCGCAGGGGCTCATGGGCGACTATACGCGGCGATGACGCTCTCGGTCCGCGGCATCGGCAGGTCCTTCGGCGGCTTCCGCGCGCTCGAGGACGTCTCGTTCGAGATGCCCTCCACCGACCTGCTTGGCATCATCGGACCCAATGGCGCGGGCAAGTCCACCCTGTTCTCGGTCGTCTCGGGCTTCATTGCCGCCGATACGGGCAGTGTCGTGCTCGATGGACGGCCGCTCGACCGGCTCGGCGCGGCGGCGCGCGCCCGCGCGGGCATGGTGCGCACCTTCCAGGTACCACGCGAATTCCACCACCTGACCGTGCGCGAGAACCTGATGGCCGCCGCTCCCGACCAGACCGGCGAAGGCCTTTTCGGGCTGTTCCTGCGCCCCGGGCGCGTACGGGCCGAGGAAGCGGCGATCGGCGCCGAGGCCGATGCCGCGATCGAGTTCCTGCGCCTCGGCGCCGTGGCCGCCACGCCCGCGGGCCGGTTGTCGGGCGGGCAGAAGAAGCTGCTGGAACTGGGCCGCGCCCTGATGGCGAAGCCGCGGTTGATCCTGCTCGACGAACCCTTCGCCGGCGTGAACCCGGTCCTGGTCGAACAGCTGATCGAGCGCATCACCGCACTGAACACGCGCGGCATCGGCTTCCTCGTCATCGAGCACGACCTCGATGCGCTCTCGCGCCTGGTGCCGCGCCTGGTGGTGATGGACCGCGGCCGCGTGCTCGCCACCGGCACGCCCGCCACCGTGCTGGCCGACCCGGCGGTGCGCGAGGCCTATCTCGGCGGGGCCGTGGCATGACCCTACTCGAGATCGCGAAGCTCACCGGCGGCTATGGCGAGACCGACATCCTCAACGGCATCGACCTTACGATCGCGGCGGGCGAGATCCTCACCGTCGCCGGCACCAACGGCGCAGGCAAGTCCACCCTGGCGCGCGCGTTGATGGGGCTGCTGCCGCGCGTAGCCGGGCGCGTTGTGCTGGAGGGGCGCGACATCATCGCCGAGCCGGTCGAGCGGCGCCTTGCGCTCGGCATCGCCTATGTGCCGCAGGTGGGCAATGTCTTCGCCTCGCTCAGCGTGCTGGAGAACCTGCAGGTCGTGCAGGGCGTGGTGGATGCGCGCGCGCGCATCGCCGAGCTACTGGCCGCCTTCCCGGCGCTGGCCGAGCGCCGCCGCGCGCGCGCCGGCAGCCTCTCGGGCGGCGAGCGCCAGCAGCTTGCCTTCGCCCGCGCCCTGATGGCGCGCCCGCGGCTGATGATCCTGGACGAACCGACTGCCGCGTTGGCTCCGGCGCGTGTCGCGGAATCCTTCGCGCGCATCCGCGCCCTGCCGGCGATGGGCGTCAGCGTGCTGATGGTCGAACAGCGCGCGCGCCAGGCGCTGGCGGTCTCAGACCGTGGCTGCATCCTCGACGGCGGGTGCGTCACGATGCTTGGCCCGGCGGCCGAACTGCTGGCGGACGAGTCGGCGGCAGCGCTCTATCTCGGACGGGCCGCGGCGGGGTGATGCGGCACGGGCTGGCGCTCCGCCTCACGCATTGATCGACACGCAAGAAGCCCCCCCTTTGATGCGGATGAGCGCGCCCAGGATGGCTGCTGCAGGGCCGGAGGCGCTGCCGTATCATGTATCCCGATCTACGTCGGCGGCTCCTCCCACGCGGCGATTGCCGCCGCCGGCCGGCACGCCGATGTCTTCGCCTTCTGGGGCGAAACGCTCGACGAGGCGCGCGAGACCATCGCCCGCATGCGCGACAGCGCCGGGCGCGACCCGGCATCGATCCGCTTCAGCCTGTCGGTCCGGCATCGGCGGCGCGGCGCGTGCGCGACATCCTGCCCGATCAGGCCGAGTGGCAACTCACGCAACGCTTCGCCATCGTCAACCTATGGCGGCCGATCGCGCCGGAGCCGGAAAGCCTGCTGGCACTTGCCGATGGGCGCAGCGTCGCGCCCAGCGACCTGGTGCCGACGCGGCTGATCTATGCCGACCGTATCGGCGTGACCCTGCCCCCCAAAAGCCCTCGTTCATGAGCAGAGCCTGTTCTCCATTTGCCCCGACGCGGGGCGGGTTGCAAAGGCTGCTGGGGTGAGCCCGTTCAGGCTCGTGTGTGGGCGGGCCGTGTTG
>NZ_JACADR010000135.1 GCF_016106005.1 Roseomonas rosulenta | reverse complement strand
GGCGGCCTCCGTCGGGCCGGCGGCGGCGCGCGCGCCGGTCTCGGCCGCGAAGGCCGCGGCGCGGCCGGGGGCCACGTCGCAGACCGCGACCTCGAAGCCGGCCTTCACCAGGTTGGCCGCCATCGGCCAGCCCATGTTGCCGATACCGGCGAAGGCGATGCGCTTGATGGCGGCCATCGGGGTCACTTCTTCCCCGGGATCGCACCCTCGGCGATCAGCACCTCATGCGCCGCCTTGAAGGCGTCGAGCCCGGCGGGGATGCCGCAATAGGCGGTGGCGTGCAGCAGCGTCGCCTTGATCTCGTCCACCGTGATGCCGTTGTTGAGCGCGCCCTTCACATGCAGCTTCACCTCCGGGATCTTCCCCAGCGCGGTCAGCATCGCGAGGTTGAGCAGCGAGCGCGTCTTGCGATCGAGCGTGGGGTCGCCCCAGGCCCAGCCCCAGGCCCAGGCGGTGGTGGCGCGCTGGAACGACATCATGAAGTCGTCGGCCTTGGCCATGGACGAATCCACGTAGTCGGCGCCCAGCACGGCACGGCGGATGGGCAGGCCCTTGTCGAACAGGGCGGCATCATCGGACATCTGGAATCCCTCCCTCGGGGAATTGGTGGGGGCGGCACGCTGGCCCGTCAGGAAAGGCCGGTCAACGGGCCGGGCGGGCGGGATCCTCGGGGCGAGAGAGGATGCGCAGCACCTCGAGCAGGGTGGCGAAGCGTTGCGCCCCGACCTCCTGCGCCCATTCCGCATGGACCTCGCGCAGGCAGGCATGGATCGTGGCCGCCAGGGCTTCGCCGCGCGGGGTGAGGAAGACGAGTCGCCGCGCCGTGCCCTCGGGGCTGCGCCGCTCGAAATAGCCGAGGCTTTCGAGCTGCGCGATCAGATGGTTCGCCGCCTGGCGCGACATGCCGGCCCGCCGCGCAAGTTCCGACGGCCGCACGCCCGCGGCCACCGGATAGGTGATCATCGCCCAATGCGAGTCCTGAAGATCGGTAAACCCGGCCGCCCGCGCCGCGGCCTGCATGCGGCCGCGCACGCGCTGGAGGCACATCCGCAGCAGGGCGCCGACATAGGGCGGCCCATCCGTCGTCCCGGGCGACATCGTTGTTGACATGAACGTAAAGTCTCTTTACGAACTCTAATTGTAAAATGACTTTACGTTGAGGAGACCAGCCATGGAAGCCCTCCCTCGCCCCCGCACCGTGCGCATCGGCACCCTGGAGCTGCATTTCCACGTCGACGAGACGGACGGCGCCGGCGACGTCGTGATGTTCGAGTTCGTGGTGCCCGAGAAGGCGCGCGTCCCGGTGCCGCATTTCCACGAGGCCTGCGACGAGATCGTCTACGGCCTCGAGGGCACCATGACGACGACGCTCGACGGCGTGGCGCACCAGGTCCGCCAGGGCGACGTGGTCTTCGTCCCACGCGGCAGGGTCCACCACCACGCGAACCTGCACGAGGGCACGGCCCGCGCGATGATCGTCATCGCCCCCGGCACCATCGGCCGCCGCTACTTCGAGGAGATGGCCGAGATCGTCAGCCGCCCCGGCCCGCCCGATGCTGCGCAGATGAAGGCGGTCATGCTGCGCCACGGGCTGGTCCCGGCCTGACTGAGCCGCCATCCTCCCGCCCGGGAGGGCGAGGCGCTATGTTCTTCGATGGCTTCACGCTCGAATTCCGAGAAGCGAACGGCAAGCGCTTCCGCCTGCGCCGCCACGGCGAGGGCCCGCCCTTGCTGCTGCTGCACGGCAACCCGCAGACGCACGCCATGTGGCACAGGGTCGCGCCCGTTCTGGCGCGGCGCTTCAGCGTGGTCTGCCCCGACCTCACCGGCTATGGCCTGTCGGACAAGCCGCCGGTCAGCGAGGACCACGCGCCCTATTCGAAACGCGCCATGGCCGCCGACATGCTGGCGCTGATGCGCGCCCTGGGGCACGAGCGCTTCCAGCTGGTGGCGCATGACCGCGGCGCGCGCGTGGCGCATCGCCTGGTGCTGGACCATCCGGAGGCGGTCGAGCGGCTCTGCACCATGGACATTATCCCGACGATCGAACATTTCGAGCGCGCGGACATGGCCTTCGGCATGGGCTACTGGCACTGGTTCTTCTTGGCGCAGCGGCATCCGGGGCCCGAGGCGATGATCCGCAACGACATCGAGACCTGGTTCGACTTCCACACCTCGCGCGAGCCGAAGCCCAAGGATTTCTTCCATCCCGAGGCGCGCGCCGACTACCTGGCGGCGCTGCACGAACCCGGCACGATCGAGGCGATCTGCGAGGACTATCGCGCGGCGACGACGATCGACCTCGCGCACGACCGCGCCTCGCGCGATGCGGGACAGAAGGTCGCCTGCCCGATGCTCGCGCTTTGGGGCGCGAAGGGCAGCATCCCGAAATGGTACGACGCGATGGAGGTGTGGCGGCGCTACGCGAGCGGCCCACTCGACGGCGCGGCCTTGGCGTCGGGCCACTACCTCGCGGAGGAAGCGCCCGAGGAGGTGCTGGACCGCCTCGAGGGCTTCCTGCGCGCCTGACCGGTCAGGCGATCCCGAGCCCGGCGAGGTCCACGACCCATGGCAGGTCGGTGTCGCCGGTGGCCGCGCCGGCGCGCGTGATCAGCGCATGCGCCTGTCCGCGGTGATGCGTCTGGTGGTTGAAGAAATGCGCGACCAGCACCCAGAGGGGCCGCGTAAGCGCGCGCCCCGCGGCGCCGGAAAACCAGGTGAGCGTCCCTGCAAGCCGCTGGTCGTCGAGCCCCGCCGTCCAGTCGATGATGCGCGCATCGGCCGCTTCCCGGGCGGCCTTCAGCGCGGCCCAGTCCTCGACCAGGCGCGGGCTGTCCTTCATGCCGGCGGATGGCGGGTCCCAGCCGTCGAAGCGGCTCATCCAGATCGTGTCGCCCCAGAGCAGGTGCGACAGCGTGCCATGGATCGACCCCCAGAAGGCGCCGCCATCGGCGCGGCGCGCGGCATCATCCAGCGTATCGGCGGCGGCATAGAGGCGGCGGTTCATCTCGGCGTTGTAGGCCGCCATCATGCGGCACCAGGCGGGGCTGACCATAAGCGCGGCCTCCGTCAGAGCGGCTTCCAGAAAAAGACGGTGTCGCAGGGATGGCGCTGCGCATCCACCTCGAAGCCCGGAATGCGGCCGAGCTCCTGCCAGGATTCCGCGCGGTACAGCGCCTCCGCCGCACTGCCCGCGCGGGTGTCGAGGCTGAGGATTGTGCGCCCATGCCCGCGCGCCGCCTGTTCCGCACGGCGCATCAGCGCCCGCCCGGTGCCGGCGCGCCGCACGGCGGGATCCACCAGCAGCTTCTGGATCGCCGCGACATGCGGTTGGTTCTGCGCCGTGGCGAGGTCGAGCGTCACCGTCCCCGCCATCACGCCGTCCCGCCAGGCGACCAGCAGCACGCGGCTGCCCGCGGCCACCGCCGCCGAGGTCTGCTTCCAGAAGGCGATGGCGCGATCGCGCGGCAGCGGCGGGAGGAATTCGAGCGAGGCATCCTCCGCCACGCAGGCCACCAGCAGGTCCGCGAGCCGCCGCTCCGCGCTCGCCGCGGCGGCGGCATCGAGGGCCTCCACCACCAGCCCCGTCGCCGGCTTGGCGTAGCGGAATTCGAGCGAGTTCGAGATGTCGTCGAGGATCCGGATCGAGCCCTGCCGGACATAGCCCTGCTTCTCGTAGAAGCCATGCGCGCGGGTGAAGCGGGTATCGGTCCAGAGCACCAGGCGCTGCGCGCCGGCCGCGCGGGCATGGTCCTCGGCGGTGCGCAGCAGGTCGGCGGCGAGGCCGATGCCGCGCGCGCCGGCATCGACATACATGCGGCAGATCTCCCAGGCCGCGTCGTCGTCGTTGAGCGGGCGCGTGCCGACCATGCCGATGACGCGCCCGTCCTGCTCCGCGGTCCAGAGCGCCCCACCCTGGCCGCGGAAATAGGTCGCGAGCGCCCGCAGCTCCGGCACCTCGCCATCGAGGTCGAGGATGCAGCCGGGGTATTCCGCCCAGCAGGCGCCGATCAGGGCGATGAAGCCGGCCGCGTCCTCGTCGCGGCCGGCGCGCAGCCGCAGGGCAGCGTCGGCGGAACGCGGCACGGTGTCAGCCCCGCGGCGCGATCACGAGAGCTCCCGGCAGAACTCCTGGATGCGCGCGCAGGCCTCGCGCAGGCTCTCGGTGTCGGTCGCGTAGGAGATGCGCAGGTAGGGCGACATGCCGTAGGCCGCGCCCTGCACGGCGGCGACGTACTTCTCCTCGAGCAGGGCGAGGGCGAAGTCGGTGTCGGTCTCGATCCTGCGCCCGCCCTTCGTGGTCTTGCCGAGGCAGCCTGCGATGTTGGGGAAGACATAGAAGGCGCCCTCGGGCTTGTGGCAGGCGATGCCCGGCGCGGCGTTCAGCATGTCGACCACCAGGTCGCGGCGCTGCTTGTAGATGGCCGCACGCTCGGCCACGAGGTCCTGCGGGCCGTCCAGCGCCGCGGCGGCCGCGGCTTGGCCGATGGTGGAGATGCCCGAGGTCGCCTGGCCCTGCATGTTGACCATCGCCTTGATCAGCGCCTTCGGCCCGCCGCAGAAGCCCACGCGCCAGCCGGTCATGGCGTAGGTCTTGGACGCGCCGTTGACCGTCAGCGTGCGGTCCTTCAGTTCGGGGGCTACCTCGGCGATGGTGCAGAACTCGAAGCCGTCGTAGACGAGGTGCTCGTACATGTCGTCGGTCATCACCCAGACATGCGGGTGGCGCTTCAGCACCTCGGCCAGGGCCTTCATTTCCTCACGCGAGCAGGCCGCACCCGTCGGGTTGTTGGGGAAGTTCAGCATCACCCACTTGGTCTTGGGGGTGATAGCCGCTTCCAGGTCCTCGGGGCGCAGCTTGAAACCGTTGTTCTGCGGGCAGTTCACCGTCACCGGCACGCCGCCCGCGACCTTCGCCATGTCGGCGTAGGAGATCCAGTAGGGGGCGGGGATCACCACCTCGTCGCCGGGGTCCACCGTCGCCATCAGCGCGTTGTAGATGCACTGCTTGCCGCCATTGGCGACCATGATCTCGTCGAGCGCGTAGTCGAGCTTGTTGTCGCGCCTGAACTTGCGCTGCACGGCTTCCTTGAGTTCCTTCGTGCCGTCCTGCGGCGGGTACTTGGTGTCGCCGGCGAGTGCTGCCTTGTGCGCCGCCTCGATCGCGTGCGGCGGCGTAGGGAAGTCGGGCTCCCCGGTGCCGAGGCTGATCACCTTGATCCCCTTCGCCGCGAGCTCGCGCGCCTTCATGGTCATGACGACGGAGGCGGAGATGGAGACCTCGTTCATACGCGCGGCGAGAGCTGGCATTGTCGTTCCGTGTCCCTTGGGGAATGGCGTTCGCGAAACTAGGCCGGGGGCGGGGCGGCGCCAAGGCGGGCCGGGCGTTCGTATAGCCAGTCTACGCCATCCTCCCCCAGCCGGATGAAGCCGAGCCGCTCCCAGAAGCGATGGGCGCGGCTGTCGCGCAGCACCTCGATGCGGATGGGCAGGTCGGGCAGGCCGGCCAACGCGGCCGCGACGCCCCCTGCCCCGACGCCGCAGCCCTGGAACCCCGGCTCGATGTAGGCGGAGTGCAGGGCGATATGGTCGGCGGCGGGCGCGATGCCGATACAGCCCAGGCGCACGCCGTCCCGCTCGATCACGCGCAACTCGCCGGCCTCGAACACCGCGCGCATCCGCGCCCGGCGCCGTTCCGGCAGGAAGCGGCCGAGCCGCTCCAGGTCCGCCCGCAGCACCCGCACCGAGAGGTCGAGCAGCGGCTCGAAATCCGCCTCGGTGGCCGGGCGCAGCGCGAGCGTCACGTCATCGACGCGCAGAACTTCTGGATGCGCGTGCAGGCCTCGCGCAGCGCCTCGTCCGACGTCGCGTAGGAGATACGGAAATGCCCGGGGCTCAGGAACGCCGCGCCATGCACGGTGGCGACCCCGGCCTCCTCCAGCAGCGCGATGGTGAAGTCCTCGTCGCTGTTGATGGTCTTGCCGCCGGCCGTGGTCTTGCCGATGCACCCGTTCATGTCGGGGAACACGTAGAAGGCACCCTCAGGCTTGTGGCAGCGGATGCCCGGCGCCTGGTTGAGCATGTCCACCACCATGTTGCGGCGGCGCTCATAGACCACGCGCATCGCCTCGATGCTCTCCTGCGGACCGGTCAGCGCCTCGATCGCGGCGGCCTGGGAGATGCTGCTGGTGTTCGAGGTGGACTGCCCCTGCAGCTTGTCCATCGCCTTGATGAGGTGCACCGGCGCGCCGGCGAAGCCGATGCGCCAGCCGGTCATCGCATAGGCCTTGGAGCAGCCGTTCATGGTGACCGTGCGGTCGCGCAGGCGGGGTTCGACCTCGAGCACGGTGGCCGGCTTGAAGCCATCATACGCAAGCTTCTCGTAGATGTCGTCGGTGAAGACCCAAACGTCGGGGTGGCGCATCAGCACGTCGGTGAGCTGCTTCAGCTCCGCCGCGTTGTAGGCAGCCCCGGTCGGGTTGCAGGGGTTGTTCAGGATCAGCCACTTGGTCTTGGGCGTGATCGCGGCTTCCAGCTGCTCGCCGGTCATCTTGAAGCCGGAGTTCTGGCCGCACTGCACGATCACCGGCGTGCCCTCGGCCAGCTGCACGATGTCCGGGTAGGACACCCAGCAGGGGGCGGGGATGATCGCCTCGTCGCCCGGGTTGATGGTGGCGACCAGCGCGTCGAAGATCACCTGCTTGCCGCCGGTGGCGACCAGGATCTCCTCGGGCTTGTAGTCGAGGCCGCTGTCGCGCTTGAACTTGTCGCAGATCGCCTGGCGCAGCGCGACGGTGCCCGAGACATCGGTGTACTTCGTCTCGCCGCGCTCGATCGCAGCGATCGCGGCGTCCTTCACGTTGCGCGGCGTGTCGAAGTCGGGCTCGCCGGAGGACAGGCCGATCACGTCCTTCCCCGCGGCCTTCAGCGCGCGCGCCTTGGCGGTCATCGCGATGGTGAGCGAGGGCGAGATGCGGTTCAGGCGGTCGGCGATCAGGTTCATGGCGGGCCCGGGACGTTTCAGGGAAAGCGGCGGGACCCTAATCCCGCGCCCCCCCGCCATCAACCCGCCCTGTCAGTACAGCCGCAATGGCCGCAACCCCTCATAGGTCCACCCACCCTCGACCAGGCAGGCGTTGCGGGCCGCGCGGCGCGGCTGGGCGTTCACATCCACCCAGTCAAAGCGCGGCGGGATGTAGCGCTGCGGGCGGTAGATGCAGTCCTGCGTGCCGTCGCCCCGGCTGCGGCACTGCCGTTCGGGCGGCACCCAGTAGCCGGCGGCGACCTGCGTCCAGACCATGGCAGGCGGCACCTGCCGGGTGGCGAGCGCGGTGCACTGCGCCTGCGCGGCCTCGGACTCGGCCTCGGTCGCGCCGGGGCGTTCCCAGCGTTCGGCACAGCCGGCCAGAAGCAGAAGGGCAACGAAGCACACTCGCATGCCGCCCAGCATGCCAGGGGCGCGAGGCAAAGACACGGGCGGATCCGCGCCGTCCGGTCGCCGCGCGGGCGAGGACGTGACGGCGTCGCGGGGGTAAGCGGACGCATCGGGGCCGCGGAAACCGGCCTTTTGGTGCCCTAAGACCTCGAGCGCGAGCGGTGTCGCCTGCGCCCGGCAGTTCTCCGGCGGGCATCGGCTACCAGTCCGGTCGGGCGGGGGGTGCCACTCGGCTGCCGCTGCATGTCCTTCGACCAGGGCGGGAACGCGCTGGTGCGGGACATGACCGCAAGCGGCGTCTATCTCGCGGCGAAATTCAGCGTCTGGCGCCGGCCGGCCCCGGCAGCGGGTTCTCGCCCGCCGCCGCGGCCACCGCGCGGATCGCCGGGTGCTCACGCACCAGCTGCTCGCCGTATTGCACCAGCGCATCGACATCGGCATCGGGGATGGTGAGCCCCGTCGGGATCGTTTCCAGCCGCGCCCGCCAGGTGGGGTCGTCGATCGCCGAGAGCGCGACATGCACCACCTGCCCCTCGACATCCGCGCAAGGCCGGCCATTCACCACGCGCCCCTCGGCGCAGCGGATGCGGCGGAACTCCTGAACCAGGTGCCCGACCTGCTCGGTGGTGACCGCGAGCGTCTCGAAGTTGTAGGCGTCGATCTGCGTGCCGCTGACCGCGCCGAAGATCTGGCCGATGCCGCTGACCACGCGCTGGCGGCCCAGGCTGCGGTCGGGCGCCGATTCGCCATCTACGCTCAGCACCAGGATGCGGCGCGTGCGGCGCGCCGTCTCGCGATACAGCGCATCGCCCGAGCCGAGCCCGATGAACACATTGAGCAGCCCGCGCAGCGCAAGGTTGTCGGCGATGCCGCCATCCATCAGGTGGACGAAGCGCGTCTGCTGCGGGTCCTGGTAGACGTTGATCAGCCGCGCGAGTTCGGCGCGCCGCGAAGTCAGGCTGGCCGGCGCGGCCGCTGAGGCCGGCGGCAGCCCCGGCGGGCGGCGCCCCGCGCAGCGCGCAGCATGGCTCTCGATCGTGATCGGGCTGAACAGGATGGGGAAACCGTTGCTCGCCGCCACCGCGCGCGCGATCGGGAAGCTGTCGAGGTTCGAGCACAGCGCGCCGAAGGTGCCGCCGAGGAAGGGGAAGGAGACCTCGTTGGTGATGTCGGTCGCGTTCACCGAGATGACCGGCGGTCCGCGGCGGCGCAGGTCGGCGAAGGTGGCGCCGCGGAACATCAGCCGGTCGTAGACCTGCGCCATGTAGTCGTTGGTGCCGACCAGCGGGTTCGCCAGCCAGTCCCAGTTCCAGGGAAACAGGTAGATGCCGTAGATGTAGGCGTTGATGTCGCGCTTGAGGAATTCCTCGCCGAAGGTCTCGAAGTGCCGCTCGCGGTTCAGCCCGTAATGCGCCGCCGGAAAGCTGCCGCCCGAGACGCCCGAGATGTAGTCCACGTCGTCCAGCATCCGCCAGCCGGCGCTGCCCGCAGGGCGCACCGGGATGGCGCGCAGCCCGCGCAGCGCGCCGTGGGCGAAGGCGGCCGAGCGCTTGCCCCCGCCCGAGAAGGCCACGAACACCAGCAGGTCGCTGCGTGCCGCAGGCCAGTCGGCGGTGCCGTCGAGCATGGCCTGCGCGAAGTCGCCCACGCCGTAATTGGCCGCGAAGTCCGGCGCACCGGTTGCGGTCATCGGCAGCGGGTCGTTCATCCGCACCTGCAGGCTGGTGCAGCCGCCGAGCAGGAGGCCGAAGACGGACAGGAAGGCTGCCAGGGCGCGCGCCGTCATCTGTCCGGTTTCCTCTGGAACGACCTAATCGTCGCGCAGAGGCGGGCGGACTTCAATGCACAAGGCGTCGCGGGCATCAGCGCTGCAGCGTGACGACCGCCCCGCCGGGCGGCACGCCGAGCGCGACGTCCTGCCCCGGGGCGCGCACCACCATCAGCACCAGGTTGTTGTTGCCCAGGCGCAGCCCGGCATCGAGGTCGGATGCCGCGCCGCCGACATCGCGATAGGTCCCGGCGAAGTCGCTGCTGCGCTGGAGGCCATAGACTTGCGCCGTGACGGTCATGCGCGCCGGCATCGCACCGGTGGTGGCGAGCCCCGCCATGGTGAAGCGGAAGCGCTGGCCGTCGGTCTCAAGCACGCCCGTCGCCGTACCGCGCCCGCGCGAGAGCGTGATACGCGCCGTGCCGTCCACCGGCGTGCCCGGCGAGAGCGTGTAGAGCGAGGGCGAGGGCAGCGCATCGGCCGGCGGCGGCGTCTGCGGCAGGTCGGCGGCACAGCCGGCCACGGCCAGGATGGCGACGGCAAGGCTGGGAAGAACGGGAATGCGCAAGGGGTACCCTCCAGGGAAGCGCCCGGTCGGAGCATGGTGGTCCGCCGCGCCCAGGAAAGCCAGGAGTTGTATCGTGCGGCGGCTACCCCGCCCGGCGCCAGCCTAGCCGCGCCGCGGCGCGCGCATTCCGTGTCCGTTTCCGGCACGCGCGCTCAGCCGGGGCCGCCATCCCCGCGCGGCCGCAGCAGCAGCGTCGCCAACCCGAAGATCGCTGCCACCCCCAGCACCACCACCGCCCCCAACGCATTTACCTCCGGCGTCAGGCCCAGCCGCAGCATCGAGAACAGCGCCATCGGCAGGGTGGTCCCCGCGGGCCCCGACACGAAGGAGGCAATCACCACATCGTCCAGCGACAGCGTGAAGGCGAGCAGCCAGCCGGCGGCCAGCGCGGGGGCCACCAGGGGCAGCGTCACGGTGCGGAAGGCCACCAGCGGCGTGGCACCGAGGTCCATCGCCGCCTCCTCCAGGCTGCGGTCGCTCCCGGCCAGGCGCGCCTGCACCACCACGGCCACGAAGGCGGCGCCGAGCGTGGCATGCGCCAGCAGCACCGTGGTCGCGCCGCGCCCCGCCGGCCAGCCGGTCAGCCCTTCCAGCGCCACGAACAGCAGCAGCAGCGACAGGCCCGTCACCACCTCGGGCAGCACCAACGGCGCGCCGATCAGCGCGCCGAAGGCCGCGCGCCCACGGAACGGGCCGAAGCGCACCAGCACCCAGCCGGCGGCGCCCCCCAGCAGCACCGCCAGCGTGGCGGCGCCGGCCGCGACGCGCAGCGACAGCAGCGCGGCCTCCACCAGGCGTTCATTCGCGGCCAGCGCGGCGAACCAGCGCAGCGAGAAGCCGCCCCATTGGAACGGGATGCGGTCGGCGCTGAAGGCATAGGCCACCAGCAGCAGGATCGGCAGCCACAGGAAGGCGAAGCCCGCCAGCAGGGCGAAGCGCACGAAGCGCCCGGTCCTCATGGCTGCGCCTCCAGCCGCTGGAACAACCGGATCGGGGCGAGCAGCAGGACCAGCAGCACGACCGCCAGCGCCGCCGCGACCGGCCAGTCGCGGTTCTGGAAGAATTCCTGCCAGAGCACGCGCCCGACCAGCTGCGCCTCCGGCGGGCCCATCAGTTCCGGGATGACGTATTCGCCGGCCGCCGGGATGAACACCAGCAGGAAGGCCGCGACCGCCGCCGGTGCGGTGGCGGGCAGCGTCACGGTCAGGAAGACGGTGGGCGGCCGCGCGCCCAGATCCGCCGCCGCCTCCGCCAGCGTCGGGTCGAGCCGCAGCAGCGCGGCAAACAGCGGCAGCACCGCGAAGGGCAGGTAGGCATGCACCATCCCCGCCAGCATCGCGCCCTCGGTGTAGAGCAGCGGCAGCGGCGCCTCGATCAGCCCGGCGCCCCGCAGCAGGCCATTGATCCAGCCCTCGTCGCGCAGCAGGCCGATCCAGGCGCCGACGCGCAGCAGGAAGCCCGTCCAGAAGGGCAGCATCAGCGCGGCCAGCAGCAGCATGCGCCGCCGCGGCGCCGCGCGCGCGATGCCCATCGCCATGGGATAGGCCAGCGACAGGGACAGCAGCGCGGTCATGGCCGCGACGCGCAGCGCGCGCAGCAGCGCGTCGAGATAGTAGGAATCCTCCAGCAGCGTCGCGAAGCCCGCGCCCGACAGCGCCAGGCGGAAGGGCGGCAGGCCGGGATCGGCCTCGGCCAGCGCGATGGCGAGAACGATGCCCGCCGGCGCCGCCACGAACAGCAGCAGCCAGGCCCAGGCGGGCGCGAGCAGCAGCGCGCGCCTCACGCCGGCAGCGCGACCACCGCGGCGGCCTCCCAGGCGAGCGTCACGGCCGCGCCGCGCTCGGGCGGCGCACCGTCCTCCTCGGCATGCG
>NZ_JACADR010000134.1 GCF_016106005.1 Roseomonas rosulenta | reverse complement strand
CCGCCGCCCTGCCACCCGGCGTGGGCGCCTCCGTGCTGCGCGTCAGCGTCGCCGGCCCGCGCGGCGGGCGCGCCATCCGCGGCACCGCCTTCATCGTCGCCGACAGCGCCGCCGATCCCGGCGCGCCCAACCGCGTCATCACCGCCGCGCATGTCGTCGCCCGCGCACTGGAAGCGCCGGACGAAGCGGCCATCCGGCTCTCCCTGCCCGATGGCACGCCGGTCGGCATCGCGCGCGTCGCCGCCACGGCGCGGCCCTGGAACCCGCTCGCCGCGCTCGATCCCGGCTGGTCCGACCAGGCGATCCTGACGCTCGCGCGCTTCGACAGTCCGGCCGCCGAGGCCGCCTTCCGCGCCGCCCCCGGCCTGGCGCCGGCCCGCCGCCAGCCGAAGGGGGCGCTGCTCGACCTGCGCCTGGCCGATGGCCGCGGCATCGCGCCGGGCCTCTCCGGCGCGCCGGTGCTCACCGCGGAGGGACGCGTCCGGGGCATCCTGGTCCAACGCCGCATCGAAGACTGGAGCGGCAGCGCCAGCACCGAGGCGCCACTGCTGCGCCGCGGCCAGACAGGTGCGCGGCTCGAGCCGGCGCGCGAGGGCTGGGCGCAACCGCTCGCCGCCCCCGCGATCCTCGCCGCGCTCGGCCCGGCGGGGCGGGCGGTGGATACGCTGGCCGTGCCGGGCGATGCCGATCTCAGCGTGATGGCGCCGGGCTACCTGGGCGGGCGCTGCACCGTGGTGACAGCGAGTGCGGCGTACCGACCGGCGCCGCCGGGAGGGTTCTGACGGCCCTGCCGGCGCACCCTGCGATGGACAGCGCGGCATCCTCGACCCGCGTGCCCCTGCCGCGACAGGTCCTCCGCCGCGCGATCGTATCGCTCGCGGTCGATGCCGGCAGCGCGCGCATTCTCGCCGCGATCGACATCGTGCCAGGCGCCGGCGCCGGCCGACACCTGCCGCCGCCTGCGCCCCCTGCTATCCTGCGCCATGCCCTCCGCCCCGCGACTCGTGCTGCCGGACGTGCCGAGCCTCGTCGCGGGCTTCGGCCACGCCACGCTGCTGACCACCGAGGGCGAGCTCGAAACCCTCCCCGCCGCCGCCATCGCCGCCCGGCTCGAGGGCACCGCGCCCATGCTGGTCCATGCCCCGGCCACCGCGCGGCGCCTCGGCCTGCCGCATATCGAGGCGGCGCACGACCTGCTGGAGCTGTTTGCCTTCTGCCGCCCGGCCGAACCCTGCGCGCCCACGCCGCGCGGCCTGGCCCTCGCCCTCGACCTGGCGCAGCCGGCCAATGACGAGGCCGCCGCCGCCCTGCTGCCCGACATCGCCAGCCACCTGCTGCGCCACCTGGCCGATACGCGCGACCACCCGCGCAACCGGGACGCAGCCGGCCTCGCGGCACGCATGGGCGAGGCCGGCTGGGCCTGGGCGCCCTCTATCCTGGCCGCGCTCGGCGACCCGAAGGCGAAGCCCGACAGCCGCGCCTACAAGGTCTGGCGCCGCCTGCCGGAATGGGAAGAGACCGCGCCGCCCACCCCGCCGCTCTCCTTCACCGTCGAACCGGCTGAAGCACGGCGGCGCCTGGCCGAGATCCTGGGCCCCGGCGCCGAACAACGCCCGCAGCAGGCGGACTACGCCTCCGCCGCCGCCGCCGCCTTCGCCCCGCGCGAGCACCCCGGCGCACCCGCCGTCGTGCTGGCCGAAGCCGGCACCGGCACCGGCAAGACGCTCGGCTATGTCGCGCCCGCCAGCCTCTGGGCCGAGCGCAACGGCGCCCCGGTCTGGATCAGCACCTTCACCCGCAACCTGCAGCGCCAGATCGACCAGGAGACCGCGCGACTGTTTCCCGACCCCGAGGAACGCAGGCGGCGCGTCGTGCTGCGCAAGGGGCGTGAGAACTACCTCTGCCTGCTGAATCTCGACGACCTGACCTCGGCCGGGCCGCCGCCCTACCTCGCCATCGCGCTCGGCCTGGTGGCGCGCTGGGCGCTCGCCTCGCGCGACGGGGATCTGCTCGGCGGCGACTTCCCCGGCTGGATCGCCGAGCTCTTCGGCCCCGGCGCCGTGCTGCCGCTGGCCGACCGGCGCGGCGAATGCATCCATTCCGCCTGCCCGCACTACAGGATGTGCTTCGTCGAGCACTCCATCCGCCGCGCGCGCACGGCGCAGATCGTCGTCGCGAACCACGCGCTGGTGATGGTGCAGGCGGCACTTGGCGGCGGCGAGGACGGCCCGCCGTTGCGATTGGTCTTCGACGAAGGCCACCACCTGTTCGACGCGGCCGATTCCGCCTTCTCCGCTGACCTCACCGGCGCCGAGATGGCCGAGGTGCGGCGCTGGCTGCTCGGCGCCGAGGGCGGCCGCTCCCGCGCCCGCGGCCTGCGCCGACGCGTCGAGGAGCTGATCGGCGAACGTGCCGACCTGCTGGCGCCTCTGGAGGCCGCGCTGAACGCCGCGCGCGCCCTGCCCGTCCCCGGCTGGCCTTCGCGCCTCGCCGCCGATCCGCGCGCCACGCCGGACGAGGCGCCGCATCCCGCCGAGGCCTTCCTGCGCGCCGCCCGCGACCAGGTGCTGGCCCGCACGCAGGAATCCCGCGACGCCGGGCTGTACGATTCCGAATGCGACCTGCACCCGCTGACCGCCGCGCTCCCGCCGGCCGCCGAGGCGCTGGACCGCGCCCTGCGCCGCATCGAGGAACCGCTCGCGAGCCTGCGCGACCGCCTCGCCGCGCGGCTGGAGGACGAGGCGGAGGACCTCGAAGTCGGTGACCGCATCCGCATCGAGGCCGCCTGCCGCGCCATCGACCGTCGCGCCCTCATGCCGATCCGCGCCTGGGGCGCGATGCTCGCCACCGCCCAGGTCGACCCGCCGCTGCCCGGCGCGCGGCCGGTGCATGTCGATTGGCTCAGCCTCACGCGCCGTGGCGGGCAGGACAGCGATGCGGGGATGCACCGGCATTACCTCGACCCCACCCTGCCCTTCGCGACCGCCGTCGCCGCCCCGGCGCATGGCGTGCTGATCACCTCCGCGACCCTGCGCGACGAGGCCGAGGCCGAGGATGACGACCCCGAGGCCACCTGGCGCGAGGCCGAGGCGCGCACGGGTGCGGCCCACCTGCCGCTGCCCGCGATCCGCGCCGCCGTGCCCTCGCCCTTCGACTATGCCGCGCGCACGCGCTGCCTGGTGGTGACCGACGTCGCAAAGGAGAATGCGGGCCAGGTGGCGGCGGCGTTCCAGGCCCTGTTCCTGGCCGCGGGCGGCGGGGCGCTCGGGCTGTTCACCGCCATCCGCCGGCTGCGCGATGTGCATGCGCGCATCGCCGGGCCGCTGGAACAGGCCGGCATCCCGCTCTATGCCCAGCACATCGACGCGATGGACAATGCCACGCTGGTCGATGTCTTCCGCGCCGAGGAGAACGCCTGCCTGCTCGGCACGGATGCCATGCGCGACGGCGTGGACGTACCCGGGCGCGCGCTGCGCCTGCTGGTCTTCGACCGCGTGCCCTGGCCGCGCCCGACCATCCTGCACCGCGAACGCCGGACGCATCTCTCGGGCGGGCGGCCCAAGGACTACGACGACCGCATCGCACGCCACCGGCTGCGCCAGGCCTTCGGCCGGCTGATCCGCCGCGCCGATGACAAGGGCGTCTTCGTGCTGCTGGATCGTTCTGCGCCGTCGCGGCTGCTGCAGGGCCTGCCGTCGGGCGTGCTGATCCGCCGGCTCGGCCTGGCGCAGGCCGTGGCGGAGACGCGGGACTTCCTAGCGGAGCCGTGAGCGGGGAGCAGCCCCTTTCGCTGGGCCGCGCCGGGGAGCATGCTGTCCTCCGCATTCTGGCAGGAGGAGACGATCCATGCCCATGACCCTCGACGACTTCGTGACCCGCGCGCGCGCCGCGCTGAAGGACAACCCCGGCATCGACGGCCGCATGCTGGTGTGCGACCTGGTGGGCGAGGCGCTGAAGGACCCCGGCTTCGTCGCCACCCACATCAACGACAAGACGCCGGAGCGGCAGGTCCTCTACGAGGATCCGGAGCTCGGCTTCACCGTGCTGGCGCACGCCTATCGCGACGCCAAGACCTCCCCGCCGCATGACCACGGCCCGAGCTGGGCCATCTACGGCCAGGCGGCGGGCGAGACGGTGATGACCGACTGGGAATGCCTCGCGCGGCCGACCGAGACCACGCCCGGCAAGGCGCGGCGCATCAAGGACTACGCGATGAGGCCGGGCGATGCGTACCTGTACGAACCGGGCATCCTGCATTCCCCGCGCCGCGACGGCCCGACCCGGCTGCTGCGGATCGAGGGCATCAACATGGACCGCGTGAAGCGCCTGCCCTACCAGCCGGTCGACGCGGCGGCCTGATTGCTCGCAGGCCGGGGGTCGCGGTGGCGATCCCCGGCCTGGCCTCAACCGCGCGGGCGCGTCGCGGGGAGCCTTGCGCGATAGGCCAGGATCCGCTCCTTCAGCCCCGGCCGCGCGACGGAGCGGGCGAGCGCCGCCAGGTCGCCGGCATCATCCGCGCGCCGCGTGCGCCCGTGCAGCGCGGCGACCGTCTGTGCGTCGAGCCTGACCGCCGCATCCCGCGCAGCGCCGATCGCCATGTCCACTGCGTCCGCCTCCACCGCCTGCGTCGCGAGGCCCATCGCCAGCGCCTGCGACGCCTCGATTGCCGCGCCCGCCAACAGCAGCCGCCGCGCCGGGCCATCGCCGACCAGCCCGGCGAGCCGCCCGGAGCCCAGCACCAGTCCGAAGGCCGGGCCGGGAAAGGCGAAGGACGCACCGCCCAGCGCGACGCGATGGTCGCAGGCGGCGAACAGGTCCGCTCCGGCGCCGAACACCCGCCCACCGGCCAGTGCGAGCGTCGTCACCGGGAGCGCATGGATGCGTTGCAGAAGCAGCTCGATGCGGATCACGCGCAGCGCGAGATCGCCCTCGCTCAGCGCATCGAGGTCCGACAGGTCGAAGCCCGTGCAGAAATGCCGCCCCTCCCCGCGCAGCACCACGAGCCGCGCGCCGGCAGCGAGCACGACATCCAGCGCGGCGTCGATCGCCGCGACCAGCTCGGGACCAAGTGCATTGCCGCGGTCAGGGCGGGTCAGGCGGATGGTGTGGACCGCGCCGTCCGCCTCGACGGCAACGGGCGTGCTCACGCGAGCAACGCCCCGTCGCGCGCGACGATCCGCCCGCCGGAGACCACCAGCCGACGCGGCGGGCGCGCCACCACGGCCTCCGCCAAGCTGCGCGCCTCGAGCAGGACCAGGTCCGCGCGCGCGCCGGGATGCAGGCCGTATTCGCCGAAGCCGCAGCCCCTCGCCCCCGCCGCGCTGACGCAATCGAAGGCGATCGCGATCTCGTCGTCGCGGCGGAGGTTGTTGCGCAGGCCGATGAGCATCGCGCGTTCGAGCATGTCGGGCGACCCATAGGGCGTCCAGGTGTCGCGGATGCCGTCATTGCCTCCGAAGATCGTCACCCCCGCCGCACGACAGGGGGCGACCAGCGGCACCGGGCGCGAGGCCGGCGCGGTGGTGGCTATCGCCACGCCCAGCTCCGCCATCTGCGCCAGCAGCGCGTCGCGCTCGCGCTCCGTGATGTCGCCCAGGCAGAAGGTATGGCTGACCACGACCTGCCCCTGCATGGACAGGGCACGGGTGCGCTCCAGGATGAGTTCCAGCGAGAAGGCGCCCATCGAGCCCTGCTCGTGCAGGTGAATGTCGACCGGCTTGCGGTGCCTCTCCGCCAGGCCGAAGACGATGTTCAGGTGCCGCACCGGATCGCGTTCGATCGCGCAGGGATCGAGCCCGCCCACGATGTCCGCCCCCATCGCCAGCGCGGCATCCAGCAGGCTTTCCGTACCCTGCCGGCCGAGGATGCCCGATTGCGGGAAGGCGACCACCTGGATCTCCTGCGCCCCGCGCATCGCCTCGCGCGTGGCGAGCACGCGCTCGACATGCCGCGTGCCGCCGGAGGTGTCCACGTCCACATGGCTGCGGACGCGCGTGGTGCCCTGCGTGAGGAAGGCGCGCGCCATCGCGAGCGAGGCCGCGCCGGCGTCGTGCCCGGTGCGCGCGCGCCATTCGCGCTCGGTGTCGATCTTGTCGATGATCCGAGGGCCGACCTCGTTCACCAGCCAGTCGCGCTCGTGAAAGACGGTCTTATCGAGATGCGTGTGGCCCTCGACGAAGCCGGGCAGCAGCAGCATCCCGTGGCCATCCTCGACGGCCGCGCCCGTGGCGTCCGCACCGGGTGGGGCGATGCGCCCGTCGCGCACCAGGACGTCGGATGCCGGCCCGCCCATCGGGCGGACATTGCGCAGTAGCAGGTCGGTCATGCGCCCCCCAGCACCCAGTCGCGGAACAGGTCGATGTCGATGTTGCCGCCGCACAGCACCAGGCCGACACGCTTGCCGCGCATCGCCTCGCGTTCCTGCAGCAGCGCGGCCAGCGGCGCCGCGCCGGCGCCCTCGGCGAGGTTGTGCGTGTCGGTCCAGTAGGCGCGGATCGCCGCCGCCACCTCGTCATCGGTCACGGTCACGATGCGCGCGGCACCGGCGCGGATGATGGCGAGCGCGCCGGGGTCGGGCACGCGCGTCGCCATGCCGTCGGCGCGTGTCTCGGCGCGCGGCGTGGTCACCACATGCCCTGCGGCGAAGGACAGCGCATAGGACGGCGCGCCCGTGCTCTGCACACCGATGATCTGCGTCGGCAGGCCCAGCATGTCGCGCGCCAGGATGCAGCCACAGATGCCCGATCCGAGCCCGATCGGCACGTACAGCGCATCGAGCGGCGGGGCGGCGCGGAAGAATTCAAGCGCATAGGTCGCGACACCCTTGACCAGGTCGGGCGCAAACGAGGGCGCGAATTCCAGCCCCTCGGCCGCGGCCATGCGCGCGGCTTCCTCGCGCGCGGCGTCGAAATCCTCGCCGTGTTCGACCAGTCGCGCGCCAAAGGCGCGCATAGCGGCATTCTTCTCAACGCTGTTCCCGCGTGGGACCAAAATGGTGACCGGCACGCCGTACCGCGCGCCGGCATAGGCGAGAGACTGGCCGTGATTGCCGCGCGTGGCGCTGACCACGCCGCGCACGCCGGGGCGTTCGCGCGCCAGGCGCTCCATGTAGACCAGCCCGCCGCGAACCTTGAAGGCGCCGGTCGGCGTGTGGTTCTCGTGCTTGACCCAGGCCTCGGCGCCGGTGCGTGCGGCCAGCAGCGGCCAGGCGATGGCGGGCGTGGGGGCGAAGGCGCCATGGACCAGCGCCGCGGCGGCTTCGAGCTCGGTCAGCGTGAACATGGCATGGGCTTCGCGGCTCCCGTGGCGCTGTGCCTCGCCCCTGGCTGGCCCCGCGCTGGAACGGGGCCCCCTGCGACAGGCTTGTGGCCCTCGTGTCGAACGCCGGCGCAGGCAAGGCCGAAGGTGCCGCCACGTGCGCCGCGGCGGATCGCGAACACGCCGGACGTGCCGCCGGCGGCGCAGGCCTGCACCGTCGCGGCGCGCCTCAGACGATCTTGAGGTTCGTCGCCGCCGCCTTGCCGCGCTCGGTCACCACCTCGTAGCTGACCTTCTGGTTCTCGTTCAGCCCCGTGAGGCCCGCCTTCTGCACGGCGGTGACATGGACGAAGACATCCTTGCCGCCATCCTGCGGAACGATGAAGCCGAAACCCTTGGTTGCGTTGAACCATTTCACGGTGCCGATCGGCATGCGCGCCTCTCCTCCGGTTCGCCACGGGCCTTGCGCCGCCCGTGGCATCCGCCCATCCGATCCCGGAGCGGCTTGGAGGCGACCGGGCATCCGGAGGCACGGCAAGTCGAGGCCCGGTTCGGCCAGGCCGAAGAATTGGACACAGATCGGGCCCGCAGCGTCAACCGCGGGCGCAATGGGCCGCCGCTAATCGACGCGGATGCCGAGCTCGGGGATAGTACGGCCCCAGAAGGCATGTTCCTCGCGCACCTGCGAGGCGAAGGCCGCCGGGCTGACCGGGGTGGTGAGCGGTTCGAGCCCGTCGCGACCGAGCTTCTCGTGGAAGGCGGGCATGGCGGCGATCTCGCCGACCGCCGTGCGCAGCATCTCGATGGGGCCCTCGGGCGTACCGGCCGGGTAGAAGGCGCCGTGCCAGCCGGTCACGGCATAGCCGGGCAGGCCCTGCTCGGCGACGGTGGGAACGTCGGGGAAGGCAGGCGAGCGCTGCGCACCGGTCACCGCGATGGGACGCAGCTGCCCCTCGCGCACCAGCGGAATGGCCGGCGGCGGGGAGGAGATGTTGAACTGCACCGTGCCGTTCACCGCATCCATCAGCGCCGGTGCCGTGCCGCGATAGGCGACGTCGCCGAGCTCGATGCCCGCCATGCGCGCCAGCAGCTTGCCGGCCAGGTGGTTGTTGCCGCCATTGCCGGAATGGCTGAAGGCGATCTCGCCGGGTCGCGCCTTCGCCAGCGCGATGAGCTCCGCGAGGTTGGTCGCCGGGAAGCGCGGATTGCCCACCAGGATGTACTGGTAGTTCGCCAGGATGCCGACCGGCACCAGCACGCGCGCGGGGTCCTCGCGTTCGGGCGTCCGATAGACATGCGGGTTGATGACGATGTTCGACGACACCGCATAGAGGAAGGTGAAGCCGTCCGGGCGGGCGCGCACGGCCTGCAGCGTGCCGATCGACCCGCCGGCGCCGCCGCGGTTCTCGACCACCACGGTCTGGCCGATCTTCTGCGAGAGGATCTGCGCGAATTCGCGCCCGACGATGTCGGTGCCCCCGCCGGCGGCATAGGGGACGATCATGGTCATCGGGCGGTTGGGCCGCCAGGCGGCGCCCTGGGCGAGGGCAAGTGTCGGGGCGAAGAGAGCAGGTGTCAGCAGCAGGCTGCGGCGCTTCATTGGACGGTTCCCGGTGGGCGTTGGATGGCGCTGCTTAGCATCCCGCCGGGCGGCGCCAAAGCGGAACGGCGCGGGCGCGCTTCGATCGACAGCACACAAAACGGATCGCGGTCGGGCCGCGATCCGGGAGCGCGAATGCGCGACCGCGCCCAGACCAACCGCCGGCCCCGACGCGCCAGCCCACGGCGCGAAGGCAATGGCCGCGGACGCGGCCCGGCCGCCGACTGACGGCCCAAAAAAGAAAGGGCGGCCCCGAAGGACCGCCCTCCCCCATCACTACGGACGGAGCCCCGGGATCAGAAGTCCATTCCGCCCATGCCGCCCATGTCGCCGCCGCCGCCGCCGGCCGGAGCCGCCGGCTTCGCGGGACGCTCGGCGACCATCGCCTCGGTGGTGATCAGCAGGGAGGCCACCGAAGCGGCATCCTGCAGCGCCGTGCGCACGACCTTGGTCGGGTCGATGATGCCGGCGGCCACCAGGTCCTTGTACTCGTCCTTCTGGGCGTCGTAGCCGAACACATAGGTGTCGGTGCGCAGCACCTCACCGGCCACCACCGCGCCGTCCTTGCCGGCGTTCTCGGCGATCTGCTTCAGCGGCGCCTGGATGGCGCGGCGGATGATCTCGATCCCCACCTGCTCATCGTTGTTGGCGCCCTTGAGGCCGGCCAGCTTCTGCGAGGCGCGCAGCAGCGCCACGCCACCACCGGGGACGATGCCTTCCTCGACCGCCGCACGGGTCGCGTGCAGCGCGTCGTCCACGCGGTCCTTGCGCTCCTTCACCTCGACCTCGGTGCTGCCACCGACGCGGATGACGGCGACGCCGCCGGCCAGCTTCGCCAGGCGCTCCTGCAGCTTTTCGCGATCGTAGTCCGAGGTGGTCTCCTCGATCTGCGCCTTGATCTGCTCGCAGCGGCCGGTGATGGCGGTCTTCTCGCCGGCACCGTCGACGATCGTGGTGTTCTCCTTCTCGATCCGGACCATCTTGGCCTTCCCGAGCATGGCGAGCGTCACGTTCTCGAGCTTGATGCCGAGGTCTTCGGAGATGACCTCGCCGCCCGTCAGGATCGCGATGTCTTCCAGCATCGCCTTGCGGCGATCACCGAAGCCAGGCGCCTTCACGGCCGCGACCTTGAGGCCGCCGCGCAGCTTGTTCACCACCAGGGTGGCCAGCGCCTCGCCCTCGACGTCCTCGGCGATGATCACCAGCGGACGGCCGGACTGCACCACGGTCTCGAGCAGCGGCAGCATCGGCTGGAGGCCGGACAGCTTCTTCTCGAAGATCAGGATGTAAGGCTGATCCATCTCGGCGATCATCTTCTCCGCATTCGTGATGAAATACGGGGAGACGTAGCCGCGATCGAACTGCATGCCCTCGACGACGTCGAGCTCGGTCTGGATGGACTTGGCTTCCTCGACGGTGATGACACCCTCGTTGCCGACCTTCTCCATCGCCTTGGCGATCATCTCGCCGATCTCGGTCTCGCCGTTCGCGGAGATCGAGCCGACCTGCGCCACTTCGGCGGAGGTGGAGATCTTGCGGGTCTTGGACTCGAGGTCCTTCACGACCTCGGTCACGGCCTTGTCGATGCCGCGCTTGAGGTCCATCGGGTTCATTCCGGCGGCGACCGCCTTCGCACCCTCGCGCACGATGGCCTGGGCCAGCACGGTCGCGGTGGTGGTGCCGTCACCGGCCAGGTCGTTGGTCTTCGAGGCCACTTCGCGCACCATCTGGGCGCCCATGTTCTCGAACTTGTCGGCGAGCTCGATTTCCTTCGCCACCGTCACGCCGTCCTTCGTGATGCGCGGTGCACCGAAGGACTTGTCGATCACGACGTTGCGGCCCTTGGGACCCAGCGTCACCTTCACGGCGTCGGCCAGGATGTCCACGCCGCGAATCATCCGTTCGCGCGCATTCGCGCCGAACTTCACGTCCTTAGCAGCCATTGGTCTTTACCTCGTTAGGAATGTGTTGCGGTCGGTTCGCGGGAAGCGGCGCCTCAGGCGGCCTTCTTCGCGGCGGCGGTGCCCTCGAGGATGCCCATGATGTCGCTCTCCTTCATGATCAGGAGCTCCTCGCCATCGAGCTTCACCTCGGTGCCCGACCACTTGCCGAACAGGATGCGGTCGCCGGCCTTCACGTCGAGCGGCCGGATCTCGCCCTTCTCGTTGATCGTGCCCGCGCCGACGGCGACGACTTCGCCTTCCTGCGGCTTTTCCTTCGCGGTGTCGGGGATGATGATGCCGCCGCGGGTCTTTTCTTCCGCTTCGATGCGGCGAACGAGAACGCGGTCGTGCAGGGGACGAAAGTTCATGGGTGTCCTCTCCTGAGCCTCGGGTTGATGACGGCTCGCCCTGGGAAGCCTCGCCGGTCGCCGGAGCCAACCGGCCGTTAGCACTCCCCCCAGAGGAGTGCCAGCGACTTAGGCCGCGCCCGCCCTGGCGTCAAGCGTTTGGCAGCACTCGCCGAGGGGGAGTGCTAATAAGCTGAATTCAAAAGATTTTTCTTGCAGCCTGCTGCGGCGCACGTGTCATCCTGATGACGGCAGACGCCGCACCTCGACGGCGACGCCGACCGGAACCGCACGGCCAACCACCCTTCAGGGAAAGGATAGACCACGGTGCTGCAGGGACTGGAACCGATCCTCCGTATCCCCGACTGGCGCATGACGACCGCCGAGTTGCTCTACCACCTGCCCGACCACCCGCATGTGCTGCAGAGCTTCGTCTGGCAGAAGGTGGACAAGGCGCCGACCTTCCCCGAGCTCTCCCGCTTCCTCGACTTCTGGCGCCGCGAGATCGAAGGGCCGCTCCATTCCGTCCGGGTCGCCTGCACCGCCCTGACGCGCCCGGCGGAACTGCGCTACGCCAACGGGGTCTTCACCCTGCACTGACCCGGGGACGGCGCAGCCAGCAGCCGCGCCACGATGGCGCGGCGCACCGGCGCTCGTCGGCGCCGACGAGCGCGGCGCGGGCGAGCCGCGCGGGCATGCGCTCATTCGACTGCGGCGACGGAC
>NZ_JACADR010000133.1 GCF_016106005.1 Roseomonas rosulenta | reverse complement strand
CCCGTCGCCTTCTGCGGCCAGCTCGGCGCGCTGGCGCTGGGCGAGGATGCGGCGCGGCTGTCCGCCCGCGTCTCGCGCGCCGCCGCGCCGCCCGTGACACCGCCTCGCGCGGCGGATTTCACGGCGCGCGAGCTGACCCGCGCGGTGCTGACGCTCGCCGACCTCGGCGACAGCCGCCGCGCGCGCGTCTTCCTGCTGCGGCTCGAGGACCTGGCGAATGACGGCACCGACCGCATGCTGGCCGCGCGCCTCGCCGCGCATATCGGCCGGCAGGACCACGCGGTGTGGGTGGCGCGGCGCGCCGGCGCGGCCGGGGACATGCTGCTGCCGGTCGGCTGGCCCACCCCCTACACGCCGCCCGTGACCAACCCCGAGCCCGCCTTCATCAACGCCATCACGCGCCAGGAAAGCAACTTCGACACCGAGGCGGTGAGCGGGGCGAATGCCCGCGGGCTGATGCAGCTTCTGCCCTCCACCGCGCAGCTGGTGGCGCGCCGGATCGGCCAGCCCTTCCAGGTGGCGCAGTTGACCGCCAGCCCCGAGGTGAACATGCGCCTGGGCGCGGCCTATCTCGACCAGATGCTGGAGCGCTACGGCGGCACGCTGCCGCTGGCGGCGGCCGCCTACAATGCCGGCCCGGGCCGCGTGGACCAGTGGCTCGGCACCTATGGCGACCCGCGCGGGGGCGATCTCGACATGCTGGACTGGATCGAGCAGATCCCCTTCACCGAGACGCGCAACTACGTCCAGCGCGTGATCGAGAACGTCATCGTCTATCGCGCGCAGGATGCCGCGGCGGCATCGCGCGAGCATCCGCTGGCGCGATACCTGCGGCAAGCACCGTGACGCCACGCCGCGTCAGCGTCCCGGCGCGCGACGGGCTCGCGATCTCGGCGCTGGAATGGCCGGGTCCGGCAGACATTGCGCCGGTGCTGGTGCTCTCGGGCATCTGCCGTACCGCTCTCGATGCCGGCGCCATCGCGGCGCACCAGGGGGGGCGCAGGCGCGTGGTCGCCCTCGACTACATCGGCCATGGCGAGAGCGCGCGCGCCGCCGACCCGCGCCGCTACCGGCCCGAGGCGCTGATCCGCGACGTGATGGACGCGATGGCCGCGCTGCACCTGCATGGCGTGGTGCTGGTCGGCACCTCCTTCGGCGGGCTGGTGGCCATGGCGATCTCGGTGATGCGCCCGGCCGCCATCACCGCCGCCGTGCTGAACGACATCGGCCCGCGCATCGAACCTGTGGGGCGCGAGGCGGTGGTGGACTTCATCGGCACCGATCCCGCCTGCGCGTCCTTCGAGGCGACGCTGGCGTGGCTGCGCGAACGCCATCCGCCCAATCCGCTGCTCGATGAGGCGGGGTGGCGCGACTTCGCGGCGCGCACCTATGCCGAGGGCGAGGACGGGCGCTGGCATCCGCGCTGGGACATCCGCATCGGGCAGCAGGCGGTGGGCGATGCGGCCGGCCCGCCACCCGACCTCTGGCCCTTCTTCGGCGCGCTGGCCACACGGCCGCTGATGCTGGTCTGGGGCGAGGAGAGCCGGCTGCTGGGGGCCGCGACGGTGGCGGAGATGCAGCGGGCGCAGCCGGCGATGCACCTGGTGCGCCTGCCTGGCACAGGCCATGCGCCGACGCTCCGCGAGGCGCCGGCGGCCGCCGCGCTGGAAGCCTTCATCGCGGGGCTTCCATGAACGATGCCGAGGCCCCCCTGCCGCCGCGGGCAGTCCCGACGTGACGCCTGCGCTGGCCGTGGCGACGCTGGGCGGCATCGGGCGGCTGCGGCCGGCACCGGGCACGTGGGGCTCGCTGGCCGTGCTGCCGGCCGCGCTGCTCGGGCCGGTCGCGTGCCTCGTGCTGGCGGCGGCGGTGACGCTCGTGGGCTGGGTCGCGGTGCGCACCGTGCTCGCCGAAGCCGCCGACCAGGACCCCGGCTGGATCGTGGTGGACGAGGCGGCGGGGATGCTGCTGGCCCTCGTTGCCGTGCCCGCCGGCTGGGGGTGGATCGGCATTACCGCCGCCTTCGCGCTGTTCCGCGCCTTCGACATCGCCAAGCCCTGGCCGGTCTCCTGGGCCGATGGCCTGCCGGGGGCGACCGGTGTCATGCTGGACGACGTGATCGCCGGCGCCATGGCCGGCGCCGTGCTGCTGCTGGCGGGGGGGCTTTGGTGATGCTGCCGGAGGCGACCCTCGATCAGGCGCGGGTTCTGCTAGCGACGCTCGAGGCGCGCGGCCTGACGCTCGCCACCGCGGAATCCTGCACCGGCGGGCTGATCGCCGCGGCGCTGACCGCGATCGCGGGGTCGTCGAGCGTGGTGATGGCCGGCTTCGTCACCTATTCCAACGAGGCCAAGATGCGCATGGTCGGCTTGCGGGCGGAAACCCTCGCCGCCCATGGCGCCGTGAGCGAGCCTGTCGCACGCGAGATGGCCGAGGGCGCGCTGGCCGCGGCGCAGGTGGACATCGCGTTGTCCTGCACCGGCATCGCCGGGCCGGGCGGTGCCACGCCCGGCAAGCCGGTGGGCCTGGTGTTCATCGGCTGCGCGCGGCGCGGCGGGCCGACGGTCGTGCAGCGCCACGTGTTTCCCGGCGACCGCGCCGCGGTGCGCGCGGCGACGGTGGCGGCGGCGCTGGCCATGGCCGGGGCCTGACGCCCGCACGGCTTGACACCGCACGGGCACACGCCTCCCCTAGTCCGGAAGCGCGCCGGGCACATGGCGCGCAGGACTGGGAAGGACGCCGATCCATGGACCGCCGCGGCCTGCTGCGCGCACTCGCTGCCGCGCCCCTGCTTCCCGCCGTGCCGGCCCTGGCGCAGGCGTCGGCCTGGCGGCCCGACCGGCCGATCCGCTTCGTCGTCGGCTTCGCCGCCGGGGGCAGCACCGACACCACGGCGCGCCTCGTGGCCAATGCACTGGGCAACCGGCTCGGCCAGCCGGCGGTGGTCGAGAACCGCGTGGGCGCGGCCGGCAACATCGGCTCGGAGAACGTCGCGCGCAGCGCGCCGGACGGGCAGAGCTTCGTGGTCGCCTCGGTGGGGACGCACGCGACCAACCAGTTCCTCTATCGCGCCCTGCCCTTCCATGTGGCGAACGACTTCACGCCGGTCTCGCTGATCCTGGTCAGCGCCGCGGTGATCGTGGTGAAGCCATCCCTGCCACTGGCCAGCGTGGCCGAGCTCGTCGCCTATGCGCGCGCCAATCCAGGCAGGATCAATATCGGCACCAGCGGCGTCGGCAGCACGCAGCATTTCGCCGCAGCGCTGTTCGAGCAGCGCGCGGGCGTGCAGTTCACCCACGTGCCCTACCGCGGCGGCGCGCCGGCCATGGCCGACCTGGTGGCCGGGCGGCTCGACCTGGTGTTTTCGCCGCTCGCGGAAACCATGTCCTTCATCCAGTCGGGCCAGGTGCGCCCGCTGGGCGTGACGCGCACCGAACGCATGCCGGCGCTGCCCGATGTGCCGCCCGTCTCGGACACCGTGCCGGGCTACGCCTTCAATTCCTGGATCGGCATCTTCGGCCCCGCGCGGCTGCCGCGGGCCATCGTGCAGACCATGTCGGATGCCATCGCCGAGGCCATCCGCGCGCCCGAGGTGAACCGCCGCATGCTCGAGCTGGGCTACCTGCCGGTCGGCGGCGGCGCGGAGGCCATGGCCGACCTGCAGCGCCGCGACCTAGCGCTGATGGAGGAACTGGTCCGGCTGACCGGCGCCAGTGCGGATTGAGCGCAGCCGGCGGGGATGCGGCGCGCAGGCAACACCCACGGCACAGCTTTCGCGCGACTCGCCGGAGCGGTTGCTCGCGCGGCGGGGCGCGGCGCAAGGTTAAGGCATGATTGACCTGTCCCGCCCCGTGGGCCTGCGACGGCGCGCCGTGCTCGCGGCGCTTCCCGCGGTCGCGGCCGGAGCTGCTGCGGCACGCGCGAACCCGGCGCCGGGCGATCCCGTCGCGCCGCAGATCATCGACATGCGCGAAATCGCGCCCGCACCCGCGCTGCAGGAACGGCAGCGCTGGATCTGGATCCAGAACGAGGCGCGCGAGGAAGTGGCCATCGCCTATCGCGTCGGGCAGGACTACGACATCCGTGCGCTGGCGCGGCTGCAGCACCTGTTCCGCGACCTGCGCGAGAACATCGCCGGGCCGATCCCGACGCTGCTGGTGGACATGCTCTCGCTGATCCAGGAACGCTTCGCCTATACGCGGCCGATCCGGCTCATCTCGGGATACCGCACGCCGGCCACCAATGCCTCCCTGCCCTTCGCGGCGCCGAACAGCCTGCATATGCGCGGCATGGCGGCGGATATCGTGGTCCCCGGCCTGCCGCAGGCCGATATCTGCAGCCTGGCGATGATGTATTCGCAGCATCTCGGCTTCATGGGCGTGGGCTGGTACGGGTCCTTCACCCATGTGGATATCGGGCCGAAGGCGTCCTGGAGCCGGATGCTGTAGGGCACGACCGGGGCGCCGGCCACGCTGCGGCGTCGCAGTCCCGCCTTTCGATGCACCGCCAGTGCGACGCGGCCCGTGATGCAGGCCGCGTCGCGCCCGTCATGCCGCGGCCAGGGCCGTGCGGATTTCGCTCACCGCTTCCTCGATCATCGGCGCAGTCACGTCGAGATGCGTGCAGGCGCGCACCCGCCCACCGAGGCCACTGACCGCGACGCCGCGCATCGCAAGCTTCGCCTGCAGCTGCTCGACCGTCATGCCGGCGCCGCGGATGTCGAAGAACACCAGGTTGGTGTCGGGTTCCTCCACCACCACCCCGGGGATCTGGCGCAGGCCGCGGGCGAGCGCCTTGGCATTGGCGTGATCCTCGGCCAGGCGGTCGATGTTGTGGTCCAGGGCGTAGATGCACGCAGCGGCGCAGATGCCGGCCTGGCGCATGGACCCGCCCAGGCGCTGCTTCCAGCGCCAGGCGCGGCCGATGAACTCCTCATCCCCGCAGAGCACGGCGCCGAGCGGCGCGCCGAGGCCCTTGGTGAAATCCAGCCAGACGGAATCATAGTGCGCGACCATGTCCTTCGCGGCGATGCCCGCACCCACGCAGGCATTCATCAGCCGCGCGCCGTCCATGTGGGTGGACCAGCCCTGCTCGTGCGCGACCTCGGCGACCGCGTTCAACTGCGCCAGCGGCCAGATCGCACCACCGCCGATATTCGCCGTCTGCTCCACTTCCAGCAGGCGCTGGGGCGGCGCGTAGCGCGTCTTCGGGCGGATCGCGGCGCGCACGTCATCGGCGGTGAACATCCCGCGCGGGCCCTTCATCGGCATGATCTGCACGCCGGTGAGCGCGGCATGCGTGCCGCCCTCGGAATGCAGGATGTGCGACGTCTCGTGCGCGATGACCTCGTCGCCCTTTCCGCAATGGGTGAGGATGGCGATCACGTTGCACATGGTGCCCGAGGGCAGGTACATCGCCGCCTGCTTGCCCATCAGCGCGGCCATGCGGTCGCACAATTCGTGCACCGTCGGGTCGTCGCCGTGCTGCTCGTCGCCCACCTCGGCGCGCATCATCGCCTCCTTCATGGCGGGTGTGGGGCGCGTCTGGGTGTCGGAATAGAGGTTGATGCGCACTGGGGGCGCACCGGCGGGCGGGCGGTTCGGGGCATGGACCATGGGCGTCTCGTCCTGGCTGGTGTTGCCCGCAGGATGCCCCCCGCGCGAGGATTGGGCCAGAGGGGGGCCCGCATGGCCGCAATCCGGAAGATCGCGCTGCTGCGCGAGGAAGCGTTTTCGGAACTGGGCGAGGCAGGCGCGCGGCCGGTGGTGCGCGCGGTGGCGATGGTGGTGATCGCGAACCCCTTCGCCGGGCGCTTCGTGGCGGACCTGACGGACCTGATCGAGGCCGGCGCGGAGCTCGCCGCGCGCGTCGCACCCGATCTGGTGCGGATGCTGCCGGGCCCTGCGGTGTCCTATGGCAAGGGTGCGATCGTGGGCGCGGCGGGCGAGATCGAGCACGCCCACGCGCTGCTGCATCCGAAGATGGGCGCGCCGCTGCGCGCGGCGATCGGCGGCGGCGCGGCGCTGATCCCCTCGGCGGCGAAGGTAGGGGCCGTGGGGTCGGCGCTGGACCTGCCGCTGGGCCACAAGGACGATGCCTGGTCGCGCGGGCATTTCGACGCCATCACGGTGTCGCTGGGCGACGCGCCGCGCCCGAGGGAGATCCTGGTGGCGATGGCGCTGTGCGACGGCGGGCGGCTGCTGCACCGGATCGGCGAGGGCGCTCCACGCTGACCCCTTCCGCGAATCGCCACGGCTGGGCACACCGGGGCCTTCGTCGAGCGGAGGGGAAGCGATGGCTGGCGGCGCGCATGTCGATCACGGGTCCAACAAGGGTGTCGCGCTACTGATCGCGGTGCTGGCCCTGTTCCTGGCGCTGGCCGAGACAGGCGCGAAGAGCCAGCAGACCGAGGCGATCAGCCGCAACATCGAGGCGGCGAACCTCTGGGCCTTCTTCCAGGCGCGCACGATCCGCCAGACCACGGTGCGCACCGCTGCCGAGCACGCGGAACTCGCGCTGCCGGCACTGCCCGAGGCCGCCCGCGCGCAGGTCGTGCGCCAGCAGGAGGCCTGGCGCGGCACCGCGGCGCGCTGGGAGAGCGAGCCCGACACGGGCGAGGGCCGCCGCGAACTGATGGCGCGCGCACGTGCGGCGGAGGCCAGGCGCGACAAGTCACTCGCGGCGTACCACCAGTACGAGATCGGCTCCGCGGCCTTCCAGGTCGGGATCGTGCTGGCTTCCGCGAGCGTGATCACGGGCGTCGGCCTGCTCGCGGTCGCCGGCGGACTACTCGGCGTGATCGGCGTCGGCTTCGCCGCGCTCGGCTTCTTCGCGCCGACGCTGGTGCATCTCTAGATGCTGACCCCGTTCGGATGATTCCACCTGATCGGGATCTGCGCTAGCCGGTCGTTGAGGGAGCAGGCGCGCCCGGCACCGGACCAGTCGCGCGCCCGTACAGCATCATGGCGCGGCGTTCGAAGGCGCGCACCATCAGGCGCACCGCCTCGTTGAACACGACGCCGATCGCCATCTGCAGGATGCGCGAGCGGAATTCGAAATCGACGAAGAAATCGACCTCGGTGCCGCCCTGCACGGGGCGAAACCGCCAGTGGTTGTTCAGGTAGCGGAAGGGGCCCGTCTCGTAGGCCACGTGGATGTGGTCGGGGCGTTCGAGCGTGACGCGGGAGCGGAAGGTCTCACGGAACATCTTGAAGCCGATGGTGAGGTCGGCGACCAGCTCGCCCTCGGTGCGCGAGAGGATGCGCGCACCGACGCACCAGGGCAGGAATTCCGGGTAGCGGCGGACGTCGGCCACCATGTCGAACATCTGTTCGGGGGTGTAGCGCAGGACGCGCTTCTCGGCGTGGGTGGGCATGTCAGACCGGGGCCTTCAGGCGCGCGTCGCGCAGGGCGGCGTCGCGCGCAGCGCGCAGGGCGGCGTCGCGCGCAGCGCGCAAGGCCTCAAAATCCCGGTCAGCGTGGTAGCTGCTGCGCGTGAGCGGCGTCGCCGAGACCAGCAGGAAGCCCTTGCCGCGCGCCGCCTTGGCGTAGTCCTCGAATTCCTCGGGCGTCACGAAGCGGTCGACGGCGGCGTGCTTCACCGTGGGCTGCAGGTACTGGCCGATGGTGAGGAAATCCACATCGGCAGAGCGCAGGTCGTCCATCACCTGCAGCACCTCGATCCGTTCCTCGCCAAGGCCGACCATGATGCCGGACTTGGTGAAGATGGAAGGATCGAGCTGCTTCACGCGGTCCAGCAGCCGCAACGAATTGTAGTAGCGCGCGCCGGGGCGGATGGTGGGGTAGAGGCCCGGCACGGTCTCGAGGTTGTGGTTGAACACGTCCGGGCGCGCGGCGACCACGACCTCCAGCGCGCCATCCTTGCGCAGGAAGTCGGGCGTCAGGATCTCGATGGTGGTGGCGGGCGCGGCGGCACGGATGGCGCGAATGGTCTGCGCGAAGTGTTCGGCACCGCCATCGGGCAGGTCGTCGCGGTCCACCGAGGTGATCACCACGTGGCGCAGTCCGAGGGTCGCCACCGCCTCGCCCACGCGGCGCGGTTCGTCGGTGTCGAGCGGCTTCGGGATGCCGGTGGCGACATTGCAGAAGGAACAGGCGCGGGTGCAGGTCTCGCCCATGATCATCATGGTGGCGTGGCGCTGCGACCAGCATTCGCCGATGTTGGGGCAGGCCGCTTCCTCGCAGACCGTGACCAGCTTCTTCTCGCGCATCAGGGCGCGGGTCTCGTGATAGATCGGGTGGGTCGGCGCCTTCACGCGGATCCAGGCGGGCTTGCGCTGGATGGGGTTGTCCGGGCGATGCGCTTTTTCCGGATGCCGGGCAGCGCCCCTGCGGTGGTCGATTTCGACGCGCGTGGTCATGACCAGCATATAGAACCGCTTGCCGCTGCCGACGAGGGTCTCATGGCTTCAGCGCACGCAGGCTGAGTGAGAGGGGCAGCCAGGGTCGATCCGGCCAGGTCCACAGCCCCTGCGCATCGCGGACGCAACCGGCGAAGGGCTTCCAGACGAGCCCCGGATGCTCGCGCAGCCAGTCGAGCCTGAGCCCCGCCCGGCGCAGGGCCGCCAGGATGGATGAGAGGGTATGCTGGAACTCGACGGTGCGGCTGTTCGCAAGCCGTGCCTCGGCGTCCATGTAGTCGGCCGCATCGTCGAAATGCCATGGGCCATGCTCGAAGTACGGGAAGCGCCAGCCGGGGAAGCCCGCTGCGCGAATCCCCTCGTCATCAAAGACCCGGGCCACGGGGTGCATGTCGGCAAAATAGAGCGCCCCACCCGGGCGCAGCGCGTAGCCGATGACTTCAGCCCAGGCGTCGAGGTCCGGCAGCCAGCAGATCGTACCCCAACTGGTGAAGACCAGGTCGAAGGCGCCGGCATCCTCCGGCAGCGCCGCCGGCGTGCACAGCACGTCCGAGAGCACGAAGCGCGTGTTGTTCAGCCCACATTCCGCGGACAGGTTGCGCGCGGCATCCAAGGCCGGCGGGCTGAAATCCACGCCCACCACGCGCCGCGCACCGCGTTGCGCGAGGGCCACGCTGTCATCGCCCAGGTGGCACTGCAGATGCAGGATCGCGAGACCGCTGACATCGCCGATCTCCGCTTCCACGATGGCATCGAGCTCCCCGCGACCCGAGCGGTGCGAGGAGAGATCGTAGCCGCGCGGACCGAGATGGACGGCCGTACGCTCGTCCCAGTTCGCCTGGTTGAGGCGCCGCCAGTCAGATGTGGATGACGCGGCCATAGGCATCCAGGACGGATTCATGCATCGCTTCCGACACCGTGGGGTGCGGGAAGACGGTGTGCATGAGCTCCGCCTCGGTCGTCTCGAGCGTGCGGGCGATGCCGTAGCCCTGGATCATCTCGGTGACCTCGGGGCCGACCATGTGGGCGCCGAGCAACGCGCCGGTCTTGGCGTCGAACACCGTCTTCACGAAGCCTTCCGGCTCGCCCATGGCGATGGCCTTGCCGTTGCCGATGAAGGGGAAGCGGCCGACCTTGAGGTCGTAGCCCTTCGACTTGGCGGCGGCTTCCGTGAGACCGACGCTGGCAACCTGCGGGCGGCAATAGGTGCAGCCCGGGATGTTCAGCACGTCCATCGCATGCGGATGCAGGCCGGCGATGGCTTCGACGGTGATGATGCCCTCGTGGCTCGCCTTGTGCGCGAGCCAGGGCGGGCCGGTGAGGTCGCCGATGGCGTAGACCCCCGGTTCGCCGGTGCGGCCCATGGCGTCGGTGACCACATGGGTACGGTCCACCTGCACCTTGGTGCCTTCCAGGCCAAGGTCTTCCACGTTGCCGACGATGCCGACCGCGCTGATCAGGCGGTCCGCCTTGATCTCGGTGACCTTGCCGCCGGCTTCGACGATGGCAGCGACGCCGTCGCCCTCCTTGCGGACGCCCTGCACCTTCGCACCCACGATGACCTTCATCTTCTGCTTCTCGAAGGCCTTGTGGACGAAGGCGGAGACCTCCGCGTCCTCGACCGGCAGGATGCGGTCCATGGCCTCGATCAGCGTCACCTCGCTGCCCATGTTCAGGTAGAAGGACGCGAATTCCGACCCGATGGCACCCGAGCCGATGACGATCAGCCGCTTGGGCAGCGCGGGGGCGACCATCGCTTCGCGATAGGACCAGATCAGCTTGCCGTCGGGCTCCATCCCCGGCAGCACGCGGGCGCGGGCGCCGGTGGCGAGGATGATGTGCTTCGAAGCGAGCTCCGCGACTGGCTTGCCGTCCTTGCTCACGCTCAGCTTGCCGGGGCCGGCCAGCCTCGCGTGGCCGTCGAACACGGTGACCTTGTTCTTCCTGAGCAGGTGCTTCACGCCGCCGGAGAGCTGCGCCGCGACACCGCGCGAACGCTTTACCACCTTGGCGAAGTCGAAGCGGACATTGTCGGCCGCGAAGCCATAGGCATCGAGGCTGTGCAGCAGGTGATTGATCTCGCTCGCACGCAGCAGCGCCTTGGTCGGGATGCAGCCCCAGTTGAGGCAGATGCCGCCGAGGTTCTCGCGCTCGACCAGCGCAACCTTCATCTTGAGCTGCGATGCGCGGATCGCCGCGACATAGCCGCCGGGGCCGCCGCCTACCACCACCAGGTCGAATGTCTCGGCCATCACGCGGCCTCCCGTGCAAGCGTTGCGAGCGCGTCGCCAGCCAGGCGCCGCGTGATCCATTCCTTGAGGTTCTCCGCCCCCATGGCGTCATAGGTGGCGATCGCGGGCGCGTTCCAGTCCAGCACGGCCCAGGCGAGGCGCCCGCCGCCCTCGGCCAGCGTATCGGCCGCCAGCCGCGCGAAAAGCGCCTTCGCGATGCCCTGGCGGCGGAAGCGCGGCTCGACCCACAGATCCTCGAGCCAGCGCCCGTGCTTCGCGAGGAAGGTCGAGAAGGTCCAGTGATAGAGCGCGATGCCGGCGGGCTCGCCATTCAACTCCGCCACAAGGCAGCCCGCGCGCCTGGGCGTGCCGAAGATCGCGGCGTGGAAATCGGCCTCGGTGCCGCGGGCTTCGTGCGCCAGCTTCTCGTACTCGGCCAGCGCGCGCACGAAACGCGCGATGACCGGCACGTCGGCGGGCACCGCCTCCCGGATCGCGAGCGCCGTCACAGCAGCAGGCTCAGCGGGTCCTCGATGGTGCGCTTGAGCGCCTGCATGAACTCGGCCGCCAGCGCACCGTCGATGACGCGATGGTCGACGGACAGCGTGCAGGTCATGACCGTCGCGATGGCCAGCGCCCCGTCCTTCACCACCGGCTTCTGCAGCCCGGCCGAGACCGCCAGGATGCCGGCCTGCGGCGGGTTGATGATGGCGGAGAAGTCGCTCACGCCATACATCCCCATGTTCGAGATCGAGAAGCCGCCGCCCTGGAATTCCTCCGGCTTCAGCTTGCCGGATTTCGCGCGCGCGGCGAGGTCCTTCATCTCGTTGCTGATCGCCGCCAGGCCCTTGCGGTCGGCGCTGCGCACGATCGGCGTGATCAATCCTTCGGGGATGCTGACGGCCACCGAGATGTCGACGTCGTGGTACTGGAGGATCGCCTCCTCGGTCCAGGTCGCGTTGCAGGCCGGGAAGCGCCGCAGCACCGCCGCCGTCGCCTTGATCACCAGGTCGTTGACGCTCAGCTTGTAGGCGCCCGGCCCGTCCTTCGGCGAACGCGCATTGAGGTCGGCGCGCAGCTTCAGCAGCGCGTCGATCTCGATGTCCATGGTCACGTAGAAATGCGGGATGCTCGCCTTCGATTCCGACAGGCGGCGCGCGATCACCTTGCGCATCGTGCTGTTCGGCACCGCGGTGTGCGCGGCGGTGACGGCCACCGGCGCAGGGGCGGGCCTAGGCACGGGCGCCGCAGCCGGCGCGGCCACGGCAGGCGCGGG
>NZ_JACADR010000132.1 GCF_016106005.1 Roseomonas rosulenta | reverse complement strand
CCGCACCACGCCGCTGCGCCCGGGGCGCGAGGCCGCGGTGCTGCGCCGCCTGCTGGCGCGGCACAGCGGCCCGCTGGCGCGTGAGCGCCTGGTGCGCATCTGGCGCGAGATCTTCATGGCGAGCACGGCGATCCAGGGGAATTTCTCGGTCGCGGTGCATGCGCCCTCGCCGCAATCGGGCCATGCGCGCCTCGCACGCGAGCATTTCGGGCCGATCGCCGCCATCCGCGTGCACCCCACCCCGGCCCGCGCACTGGCCGCGGTGACGGATGGCGAGGCCTCGGTCGCCGTGCTGCCCGCACCGGCCGAACAGGAAGCCGGCGCCGGCAGCGCCTGGTGGGCGCGGCTCGACGTGCCGAAGCTGCAGGTGGTGGCGCGGCTGCCCTTCATGGCCGAACCGCCGGGCGGGCCCGGCGCGCTGGTGGTCGCCCCGGTCGATCCCGACCCCTCGGGCGACGACCGCACGCTGCTGCTGCTGGAGGCCGAGGCCGGCGCGCCGCGCGCGCGCATCACAGCCGCGTTGGCCGAGGCGGGGCTGGTCGCGCCTTCGCTGATCGTCGCCCGCGTCGGCCAGGCGACGCTGGCGCTGGCCGAGATCGAAGGCTTCCTGCGCGCCGACGATGCGCGCCTTGCGTCGCTGCCCTGGGCGCGGCGCACCATCCTCGGCGCCTATGCCGCGCCGGTTGCCGGAGACGCCGCATGACCGTGATGCCTCGCCCGTCGATCCTGAGCGTCGAGCCCTATGTCGGCGGTGAATCCAAGATCCCCGGCGTGAACCGGATCGTGAAGCTGTCGTCCAACGAGGGCGCCTTCGGCCCGCCGCCCTCGGCCATCGCCGCGATCCAGGCGATGGCGACCGATGCGCACCGCTATCCCGATGGCGGGGCGAAGGCGCTGCGCGAGGCGATCGGCGCGCGCTTCGGCCTCGACCCCGCGCGCATCGTGGTCGGCAATGGGTCGGACGAACTCATCTCGCTGCTCATCCTCGCCTATGGCGGGGAGGGGACCGAGCTTGTGATGAGCGCGCACGGCTTCCTGATGTACGACATCACCGGCCGCTGGGCGGGCTGCCGCATCATCAAGGTGCCGGAGCGCGACCTGACCGCGGATATCGACGGCATGCTGGCCGCGGTCGGGCCGCGCACGCGCCTGGTGTTCCTGGCGAACCCCAACAACCCGACCGGCTCCATCCTGCCGCAGAGCGAGGTGGAGCGCCTGCGCGCGGGGCTGCGCGAGGACATCCTGCTGGTGCTGGACAGCGCCTATGCCGAATACGTCACGCGGCCGGACTACGATGCGGGTGCGAAGCTGGTGGATGCGAGCGGCACGATCGTCGATGGGCGCGCCTTCGGCACGACCGTGATGACGCGCACCTTCTCCAAGGTCTTCGGCCTTGGCGGGATGCGGCTCGGCTGGTGCTACGCGCCCGCACCGGTGATCGATGTGCTGTCGCGCGTGCGCGGGCCGTTCAACGTGAATGCCGCGGCCATGGCGGCGGGCATCGCCGCGGTGGGCGAGAAGGGCTGGGTAGAATGCGCGGTCGAGCACAACATCGCCTGGCGCGCCAAGGTGACTGCGGCGCTTGAAGCCGCCGGCATCAAGGTCTGGCCGAGCGAGGGCAATTTCGTCCTCGCCGATTTCGCCACGGCGGCGAAGGCGAAGGCGGCCGACGACGCGCTGAAGGCGCGCGGGCTGATCGTGCGCGCGATGGGCTCCTACGGCCTGCCCCAGTGCCTGCGCATCACCATCGGCACCGCCGAGGAATGCACCATGGTGACCGAGGCGCTGACCGCCTTCATGCATGGTTGAGCCGGTCTTCGAGCGCCTGTGCCTGGTCGGCATCGGGCTGATCGGGTCGTCCATCGCGCGCGTGGCGCGCAAGCGCGGCGACCTGGCGCGCACGGTGGTGGCGACCGCGCGACGGCCGGAGACGCTGGCGCGCGTGCGCGAGCTCGGCATCGTCGATGTGGTGGAGGATGACGTCGCGAAGGCCGTGCAGGGCTGCGACGCGGTGATCCTGTGCGTGCCGGTCGGCGCCTATGCCGGGGTAATGGCGCGGATCGCGCCGCATCTGTCGCCGGGTTGCGTCCTGTCGGATGTCGGTTCGACGAAGGGCAGCGTGGTGCGGGACCTCTCACCGCTGCTGCCCGCCGGCGTGCACCTGGTGCCGGCGCACCCGATGGCCGGTACCGAGCATTCCGGGCCGGACGCCGGCTTCGCGGAGCTGTTCGAAGGCCGCTACTGCATCGTGACGCCGCTGCCCGGCAGCGACGCCGCGGCGGTCGAGAAGGTGCGGGAGTTCTGGCGCCGCTGCGGCTCCATGATCGAGACGCTGGACCCCGCCACGCATGACCGCGTGGTGGCGGCGGTGTCGCATTTGCCGCACCTGATCGCCTTCACCATCTGCGGCACGGCGGACGACCTGGCGGAGGAGACGAAGGAGGCGGTGCTGAAGTTCGCCGCCTCGGGCTTCCGCGACTTCACGCGCATCGCGGCGAGCGACGTGGACATGTGGCGCGACGTGTTCCTCAACAACCGCGAGGCGCTGCTCGAGATGCTGGCGCGCTTCAGCGAGGACGCGCACGCGCTGGGGCGTGCTGTGCGCTATGGGCAGGCGGAGTTCATCGAGGATCGGATCAGGCGCGGGCGGAAGATCCGCAGGGAGCTGATTGAGCGGAAGCAGGCGTGAGGGCCAGGGCCGGGCAGGCCCTGCCGTGGGGCAGCTACGTGGAATGGCACGGATGACGATACCGCCGACGAGGCCCGAGAACGCGACCCTGCTGGTGGCGATCACCTTCCATCACGTCGCGCAGCGCATTCCCTACCTGCTCGACGTCGTGCGTGCCCTCAACGACTTCCCGGTCCGCGCGATGCGCATCGCCGTCATGGTCAATGCGGTCGAAGAGGCCGAGCTGGGGCGCGTGCGGGCGATCCTCGAGCCCGGCTTGTGTGCCGGCAAGTCGCTGGTGCTGCAGCGCTGCGCCGACATCGGCCATCCCTTCAACCTGACCTGGCAGCACAAGCGGCTGATCACCAATCTCTTCCTGACGCCGGAGGCCGGCTTCACGCATTTCATTTACCTCGAGGATGACATCCGCTTCGGCTTCGCGAACTTCGCGTACTTCGTGCGGTGGCGGCCGCTTCTCGCGGAGCACGGGCTCATCCCGTCCTTCGTGCGGGTGGAGTACGCGGCCGAGGCGAAGGAGATGCGCCTGACCGACCATGGCCAGACCTTGCGGCCCGGCAAGGGCAAGCCGGTACCAGCAACGGAGGCCATGGTGTTCATCCCCCCGCCTGCGCCCTACTGCGCGATGTTCGTCCTCGACCGCATCCTCGCGGAGGAATACGTCGCGACCCGCTCCTTCGATCTCGAGGCGAGCAAACAGGTCACCGGCTGGGACGTACGCGAACGCGCTGCCGCCGGGCTGTGCTGGGAGGCTCCGCCGCCCGGCTACCGCTCGCGCTACGTCGTCGCGATCAATCCAACGACAGGGCGTTACCTGCCCGAGGCCTGGGTGCCGCATCTGCCGAACAACTATGCGAACAAGCCGGGGACGTCATTCGGCAAGCTTTCGGTGTTGGCGCGCCAGCCTGGCGAGGCGACGTGACCGTCAGCTCCGCGGCGCCCCTGGCAGCGCGATGACCCCCGGCCCAGACGCCTACCGCCCGTTATACTCCGCCTTCAGCACCTCGCCGGCGAGATAGAGGCTGCCGCAGACCAGCACCCGCCCCGGAGGCCCCTCGCGGCCGATCCGCGTAAGCGCCCCCGCCACATCCGGCCCCGGCCGGGCCACGCCGCCGCTGGCCGCGACGATGTCCTCCACGCTCATCGCCAGATGCTGCCCCGGCTCCGCCACCGCGGTCAGCGTGGTGGCGAAGGGGATCAGCGGGCGGAGGAACTCGGCACTTGCCTTGCCCTTCTTCATGCCGACCACCAAGTGCAGCGGCCGGTCGCGCCAAGTGGCGCAATGCGCCGCCAAGGCCACGCCGGCCCCGGCATTGTGCCCGCCATCCAGCCACAGCTCGAACCCCGCCGGCAGCATCCCCGCCAGCGCACCGTTCAGCCGCTGCAGCCGAGCCGGCCATTCGGCAGACGCCACGCCGCGCGACACCGCCGCATCGGTCAGCCAGGACGGGTTCCACGCCCGCAGCGCGGCGATCGCGATCCCCGCATTCTCCGCCTGGTGCGGCCCCGGCAACCCCGGCGGCGGCAGGTCGATCGACCCGTGCGCATCGGCGTAGAGCAGCCCGCCCTGCACCGCATCGCAGCGCCAGTCGCGCCCGCGCATCAGCAGCGGCGCGGCGTTCTCTGCCGCCACGCGCTCGATCACCTCGCGCGCCTCGGGCAGGTGCAGCCCCGTCGCGCAGGGCACGCCGGGCTTGATGATGCCCGCCTTCTCCCCGGCGATTGCCCCCAGCGTGTCGCCGAGGAAATCCATGTGGTCCATCGACAGCGAGGTGATCGCCGTCGCTACCGGCCGGTCCACCACGTTGGTCGCATCGAGCCGCCCGCCGAGCCCGACCTCGAGCACCATCACATCCGCCGGCACGCGGGAGAACAGCAGCAGCGCCGCGGCGGTGGTGATCTCGAAGACCGTGATGGGCTCGCCGGCGTTCGCCGCCTCGGCCTCCTCCAGCGCGGCCGTCAGGTCGGCATCCGACACCAGCGTCCCGGCCAGCCGCACACGTTCATGGAAATGCACCAGATGCGGGGAGGTGAAGACATGCGCCCGCATCCCTGCAGCTTCGGTGATGGCGCGCAGGAACGCGCACGTCGAACCCTTCCCGTTGGTTCCGGCCACATGCACCACCGGCGGCAGGCGCCGTTCCGGGTGGCCCAGTGCCGCCAGCGCGCGATGCATCCGCCCGAGGCTGAGGTCGATCAGCTTCGGATGCAGCGCGTGCAGGCGCTCGACGATCGCCTCGGCGCGGGACATGCTCTCCTGGACCTTACGCCTGGGCGGGGGGCGAAGGCTCCTCGGGGGCGGACAGCACCGTCACCTCCTCGACGCTCACCTCGGGCTGGCGCAGCACCAGCGGCACGCGCAGCAGGCCGATGACGCGCGCCAGCGTCGCACGCATCTCCCCGCGCTTCACCACCATGTCGAGGATGCCGTGCTCCAGCAGGTATTCGGCGCGCTGGAAGCCCTCGGGCAACTTCTCGCGCACCGTCTGCTCGATCACGCGGGCGCCGGCGAAGCCGATCAGCGCATTGGGCTCGGCGATGTGGATGTCTCCCAGCATGGCGAAGGATGCGGTCACGCCACCCGTCGTCGGGTCGCACATCACCACGATGAAGGGCAGGCCGGCTTCCTTCACGAGCCGCGTCGCGATCACGGTGCGCGGCATCTGCATCAGGCTGACCGCGCCTTCCTGCATGCGCGCCCCGCCCGAGGCGGTGAAAACGATCAGCGGCGCATCCTGCAGCACCGCGAGCTTCGCCGCGGTGACGATCGCCTCGCCCACCCCCGCCCCCATCGACCCGCCCATGAAGGCGAATTCGAAGGCGGCGACGACGGCGCGCTGGCCCTCGATGGTGCCGTGCGCCACCGCCACCGCGTCGTCCATCGCGGACTTGGCCTGCGCTTCCTTCAGGCGGTCGGTGTAGCGGCGCTGGTCGCGGAAGCGCAGCGGGTCGGCCGGCGCCTTGGGCAGTTCGATGCGAGAGAAGCCCTCGTCCAGCGTGCATTCCAGCCGGCGCGTGGCGGAGATCCGCATGTGGTGGCCGCAATGCGGGCAGACGTTCAGCGCGGCATCGAGGTCGCGGCGGAAGATCATCTGCTCGCAGGCTGGGCACTTGTGCCAGAGGTTCTCCGGCACGTCCCGCTTGAACAGGCCCGAGATCTTCGGCAGGGCCCAGTCGCTGATCCAGTTCATCGTGCACGCCCTTCCGACGCTGGGCCGGGGTCAGGGGGCCGGCGTCGCGCCGCCATATAGGGCGTGCGGCGGGGCAGGGCTACCACCCGCACAGCAGAACGGCCGCCCCCCGAGGGGAGCGGCCGCCCATAAGCCCGGATCGGACCCGGCGATCACGCCAGGTCGAAGCGGTCCGCGTTCATCACCTTCACCCAGGCCGCCACGAAGTCGTTCACGAACTTTCCGGCATTGTCGGCCTGGGCATAGACCTCGGCCAGCGCGCGCAGCTGGGAGTTCGACCCGAACACCAGGTCCACCCGCGTGCCGGTCCACTTCACCGTGCCGGTGGCCCGGTCGCGGCCCTGGAATTCCTCGGCCGTTTCGTCGGTCGGCGACCAGGCGGTGCCCATGTCGAGCAGGTTCACGAAGAAGTCGTTCGTGAGCTGGCCCGGGCGGGTGGTCAGCACGCCGTGCGGGGAGCCGTTGGTGTTGCCCCCCAGCACGCGCATGCCGCCCACCAGCGCGGTCATCTCCGGCGCCGTCAGGCCCAGCAGCTGCGCCTTGTCGACCAGCTGCTCCTCGGCCGGGACCGTGAAGCGGGCCTTGCGGTAGTTGCGGAAGCCATCCGCCTCGGGCTCGAGCACGGCGAAGCTCGCCGCGTCGGTCTGCGCATCGGTCGCGTCCGTGCGGCCCGGGGCGAAGGGCACGGTCACGTAGTGGCCCGCCGCCTTCGCCGCCGCCTCGATCGCCGCGCAGCCGCCCAGCACGATGATGTCAGCGAGCGACACCTGCTTGCCCGCGGTGGCCGAGGCATTGAAGGCCTTCTGCACGCCGTCGAGCTTGCCCAGCACCGTCGCGAGCTGCGCCGGCTGGTTCACCTCCCAGTCCTTCTGGGGGGCGAGGCGGATGCGCGCGCCATTCGCACCGCCGCGCTTGTCGGAGTTGCGGAAGGTCGAGGCCGAGGCCCAGGCCGTCTGCACCAGCTGCGACACCGACAGGCCGGTCGCGAGGATCTGCGCCTTCAGCGCGGCGACATCACCCTCGTCGATCAGCGCATGCGTCACCGGCGGGACGGGGTCCTGCCAGATCAGATCCTCGGCCGGCACGTCCGGACCCAGGTAGCGGACCTTCGGCCCCATGTCGCGATGCGTCAGCTTGAACCAGGCGCGGGCGAAGGCGTCGGCGAACTGGTCGGGGTTCTTGTGGAACCGCTCGCTGATGGCGCGGTATGCGGGGTCCATCTTCATCGCCATGTCCGCCGTGGTCATCATCGGCGGGTGGCGCTTCGACGGATCATGCGCGTCCTCGACCAGCGTCCAGGCGGAGCGGTCCTTCGGATGCCACTGGTGGGCGCCGGCCGGGGACTTGTGCAGCTCCCACTCGTAGCCGAGCAGCATGTCGAAGTAGCCCATGTCCCACGTGGTGGGGTTCGGCTTCCAGGCGCCCTCGATGCCCGAGGTGATGGCATCGATGCCCTTGCCCGACTTGTAGGTGCTGAGCCAGCCGAGGCCCATCTGCTCCATCGGCGCGCCCTCGGGCTCGCGGCCGACCAGCGTCGCGTCGCCGGCGCCATGGGCCTTGCCGAAGGTGTGGCCGCCGGCGACCAGCGCGACCGTCTCCTCGTCGTTCATGGCCATGCGCGCGAAGGTCTCACGGATGTCGCGGCCGGAGGCGACCGGGTCCGGCGTGCCGTTCGGGCCTTCCGGGTTCACGTAGATCAGGCCCATCTGCACCGCGGCGAGCGGGTTCGCGAGCTCGCGGTCACCGCTGTAGCGCGTGTCGCCCAGCCAGGTGTCCTCCGCGCCCCAGTAGATGTCGTCCTCGGGCTCCCAGATGTCCACGCGCCCGCCGCCGAAGCCGAAGGGCTTGAGCCCCATGGATTCGATCGCGCAGTTGCCGGTCAGCACGAACAGGTCGGCCCAGGAGATGCGGTTGCCGTACTTCTGCTTGATCGGCCACAGCAGGCGCCGCGCCTTGTCGAGGTTGGCGTTGTCCGGCCAGGAATTCTCGGGCGCGAAGCGATGCGCGCCGTTGCCCGCGCCGCCGCGCCCATCCGCCGTGCGGTAGGTGCCGGCCGCGTGCCACGCCATGCGGATGAAGAAGGGCCCGTAATGCCCGTAGTCGGCCGGCCACCAATCCTGGCTGACCTTCATCAGCGCCATGATGTCGTTCTTCAGCGTCGCGAGGTCGAGCTTCTTGAATTCCTCGGCGTAGTTGAAGCCCTCGCCCATCGGGTTCGACTTGGCGGAATGCTGCGCGAGGATGCGCAGGTTCAGCGCATTCGGCCACCAGTCCTTGTTGGTGCGGGTGCTGAAGCGCGCCGCGACCGGCGTGCCGTGCATCACCGGGCACTTGCCAGCCGCACCCGAGGTTCCGTCCATCATTTTGTCTCTCCGTTCCTGGCTGCGTGGGCCGGCCCCGCCGGGATGGGCAGGGCGGCCGAATTCCGCGGAAGGCGTGCCGGCCAGGAAAGCTGCGCCGGCACGATGGCGGCTCGTTTCCCATGCCGGCGTCGATTACGGAAGCCCCAAGTTTTGAAGATTGTGATAGTCAGCGCCAATGGTGGCGGCCGGGCGGGGTCAGCGCGTGCGCATCTTGCGCCAGCGCAGGCATCGTCCCGCGCCGCAGCATGGATGCCCCGATGAACCTCCGCGACCTGCGCTACATGCTCGCCCTCGCCGAGCACCGTCATTTCGGCCGCGCCGCCGAGGCCTGCCGCGTGTCGCAGCCGACACTCTCGGTGCAGCTGAAGAAGCTCGAGGACTCGCTCGGCGCCGCGCTGTTCGAGCGCAGCAGCAAGCAGGTGGTGCCCACCCCCGTCTGCGAGGCCTTGCTGCCCCATGCCCGCATCGCACTGGCCGAGATCGAGTCGATGGCCGCCCTCGCGCGCGCCATGGCCGACCCGCTGCACGGCACGCTGCGCATCGGCGTCATCCCGACGCTCGGCCCCTATTTGCTGCCGCTGGTCTTCGCGCCGCTGCGCGCCGCGCTGCCCGACCTCGCCGTCGAACCCTGGGAAGACGTGACCGCCACGCTGATCGAGAAGCTGCGCGCGCATGAGCTCGATGCCGCACTGCTGGCCACCGAGCCCGACACCGCCGACCTGTCCAGCCGTGCGCTGTTCACCGAGCCTTTCATCGCCGCCCTGCCGCCCGACCACCCGCTGGCTGCGCGCGACCGCATCGCGGAATCCGACCTCGCCGCCGACGTGTTGGTGCTGGCCGATGGCCATTGCCTGCGCGACCAGGCGCTGGCGGCCTGCGGCCTGGCCGGGCCGCTCGGCGGCGCGCTGCGCGCCTCGAGCCTCGCGACGCTGATCAACATGGTGGCCGCCGGCTACGGGACCACGCTGGTCCCGGGCCTTGCCGCGGGCGCGGCGCAGGATGCCGGGATCGCGCTGCGCCCGCTGGCCGCCCGCGCCTCGCGCACCATCCGCATCGCCTGGCGCAGCGCCTTCCCGCGCCGCGCCGCGATCGAGGCGGTGGCACAGGTCATCGCCGAGCGTCTTGCCCCCTATGCGGCCGCGGCGGAACGGGAGGCGGCGGGGCTGGACCGCGGCGCCGCGCGGGGCCATGTGGTCCGTCAGCGATGAGCCTGACCCTGACCCCCGCCACGGACCTGCCGCCCGAGGCGCAGCGCGAACTGGCCGCCGCCTTCGAGGCGCTGGAGAACCCCTCGCTGGCCGCGCGCCTCGCCGCGCTGGCCGGCATGCCGGTCGAGGCTCTGCGCGCGCGCCTGCCGGTGGCGGTCCAGGGCGGTCTGGACGGGGCGGTGCGCGCGGCGCTGCAGCTCGCGATCGCCACGGCGATGCGCTCCGGCCCGGCGGTCTCGCCGCTGCCGGTGCCCTCGGCCTGGTTCCATCGCGGCATGGCGGCAGCGTCGGGGGCCATCGGCGGCGCCTTCGGCCTGGCCGGCACGCTGGTGGAGCTGCCGGTCTCGACCACCATCCTGCTGCGCCAGGTGGCCGCCGTGGCCGGCGAGGAGGGCGAGGATCTCTCGGCGCCCGAAGCAGCCGCGGAATGCCTGAAGGTGTTCGCGCTGGGCGGCACCACGCCGGCCGACGACGCGGCCGAGAGCGGCTATTTCGCCGTGCGCATCGCGCTGGCCGAGGCGCTGAAGGGCGCGGTGGGGCGCACCATCGTGCCGGGCTTCATGGCGGCGGTGGCCTCGCGCTTCGTCGGGCCGATGGGTCTCAAGATCTCGGCGCAGGCCGCGCCCATCCTGGGGGCGGCGGCCGGCGCCGCGGTCAACATCGCCTTCCTGGAACACTTCCGCGGCGTGGCGCGCGGGCATTTCACCCTGCGCCGGCTGGAACGCAGCCATGGCGCAGCGGCGGTGCGCGCGGCCTGGGACGGCCTGGCGGATACGCGCGACGCGCCTTTCCTCGCGAACTGACCCGGCCGCCGCGCTTGCCTTCGCGCCGGCAGGCGACTACGCCGCGCTCCTGGCCACGCCGAAGTGCCGCACATGCCCGACGCCCTGCCCGACATCCGCTACGTCGCGAAGAACATGCGCCTCGACCTCCGCCTCATCGCGGAGATGATCCCGCACGGGGCGAAGCTGCTCGACATCGGCTGCGGCGACGGCGCGCTGATCGAGCACCTCACGCGCGAGAAGCAGGCCGATGCGCGCGGCATCGAGATCGACATGGCGGAGGTGACCAAGGCGGTCTCCTCCGGGCTCGCGGTGATCCATGGCGATGCCGACCACGACCTGGCCTTCTATCCCGATGGCGGCTTCGACTACGTGGTGCTGTCGCGCACGCTCCAGGCCGTCGAGAAGCCGCGCGAGGTGCTGCGCCAGATGCTGCGCATCGGTGCGCATGCCATCGTGTCCTTCCCCAATTTCGGCCATTGGCAGATGCGCTGGCGGCTGCTGACGCGCGGTCGCATGCCGGACACCAACACCTGGAACCGCCCCTGGTACGAGACGCCCAACATCCATCCCTGCACCATCCTCGACTTCATGTCGCTGTGCGAGATGGAGGGCTATCGCGTCGAGAAATGGCTTGCGGTCGATGAGCGTGGCCTGAAGGCGCCCTGGCGCCGCTCGGTGCGGCTGGCCAACCTGTTCGGTGAGCAGGCGCTGTTCCAGTTGCGCCGCGTGGCCTGAGTGCTGTCCCAGGCGCACTGGGCCTTTTGCCACGCCTTCGCGGTCGAGGTCCGCTGCCGCCGCACCCGGCAAGGTCAGTTCAGCGGCGCCGCCACCGGCAGGCAGCGGCGCGGCCCGGGTTCCACGGTCGGTGCAGCCTGCTGCCCGGTGATCAGCGCGGCTGCGAGCGCGGCATGGTGCGCGGCTTCCGCGTCGCCCAGCCGACGGCATTCCGCCTCGACATAGGTCAGCATCATGATGATGGCACTACGGTCGGTGCCTTCCGCATCGGCCTGGGATTCGAACGTCACATCATCCATCCGCGTCTTTCGGTGGTGGCGGCCCGCCCTGTCACAGTCAGGACAGCGACGTCCCATCTTTAACGCTGCGCTGGCGGCAACCGACAGGGCTGTCACGGACGCGGAGCGATGATTGACGCCGTTTTCACGCCCCTCTCGCGCTCGGAGCGAAAAGCGGCGTGCATCGCTTGCTTCGCGTTAATTCGTTTCGGTGTCGCCCGCACCTGGGTGCGGGGCAGGGCGGCGGGATCCGAAAGCGGCGATCCCCGTCCGGAACGGATCTTCGCGCGCGACCAGGCCCGTGCGGCTGTGCGCGCATGGACAGGAGGAAACATGCTCATGCATGAATCCGACTGTTTTTTCACTTTGCGGACACGTCCATGATATGAGGCGCGTCACCGCAGGGCGCATGTCCCACGCGGTCCGATCACCACGCGCGCGACGTCGGCCAGGCGATCGGCGCCACACGCAGCAGCGGCAGGCGCGCCAGCGACACCGTGCCATTCGCCAGGGACACGGGCAGCTCGACGCGCGGCGGTCCGCCTTCGGCCGGGGTGCGCGCCAGCAGCGCCACGACGGCCTGCGCGGCGCCCACGGCGGAACCGTCGATCAACCCGGCCCGCGCCATCGACTCCAGCGCCGCGGGCGCGCCGGCCAGGCGCAGCGTGCCGCGGCCCTGCGGCT
>NZ_JACADR010000131.1 GCF_016106005.1 Roseomonas rosulenta | reverse complement strand
GCCGCCTTCGGGTCCTGGCCGTGACTGGAGTCCAGGCGTGTGCCCTCCCGACCCGCCCCCCGCCCAGGCGGCGCCCCCGCCCCCCCTGCCTCCCGCGCCCGCCTCGGGCGGCCCGGCCTGGCTGAACGGCTGATGGCGGCATGGCCCGACGACGCTGGGCAGGGGCGCGGCCGACACCGCGCCCCGCGGCAGCCATGCTGCCACCCCTCCCTGGCTGCACGCCGGTGGACCAGGTCCGCCGCCTCACCTGCGCTCTCTGCAGTCGCGAGGCCAAGGGCTTTGGCTATGTGCATGAGCTTCGGCTCGGTACCCATCCGAAGCTGTCCTTCTGCTCGATGCGCTGCTGCGACGCCGGCAGCGCACTGGCACGGCGGAGCGGCGGCGTGATCGACAAGACCCCGATGGAGACGCGCGCGGTGAAGGATGCGCGCCGGCCGCTCGCCGAGGTCTTGGTGGAGCTGAACCTCATGGCGCCGTTCCACGACCGCAGCGCCACCGAGATCGACCGCATCATCGAGGCCTGCGTCGATGGCTTCCAGGCCTCGATGCAGCGCCAAGCGGCCGAGCGCGACCCCCTCGACGACCCGATTCCATTTTGAGGATGGCGATGATCCTCGATCTCAACCACCAATCCGGCCTCGTTTATGGCCGCGCCGCGTCTGTCGGTGCCGATACCACCGCACGCATCAATGCGCATGTCGATGCCGCGCTGGTCGCGCGTAACCGGCAGCAGCGGCCACGCGACTATCTCGGCGGCAGTCGGGTCGGCGAGGCCTGCGCACGCAAGCTCGTCTACGAGGTGGCCCACATGCCGAAGGACGTCGGCCGCGACTTCGACGGCAGTATCCTCCGCATCTTCGATGCCGGCCATCAGTTCGAGGCGCTGTCCATTCGCTGGCTGCGCCAGGCGGGCTTCGATTTGCGTGACCGCGGCGCCGATGGCGAGCAGTTCAGCTTTGTCGCAGCCGGCGGGAAGCTGCGCGGCCATGCCGATGGCGTCATAGTCACGGGTCCCGAGATTGGAATCCGCTGGCCCAGCCTCTGGGAGCATAAGGCGCTCGGCCAAAAGTCCTGGACGGACCTGGTCAAGCGCGGCCTGCGCCTGTCGAAGCCGATCTACTTCGCCCAGGTGCAGCTCTACATGGCCTACCTCGACCTCGAGGTAGCCCTGCTCACTGCGCTGAACCGCGACACGCTCGCCCTGCACCATGAGGTGGTGCCCTTCGAGCCGGCCGAAGCACAGCAGCTGTCGGATCGCGCCGTCGACATCCTGCGCGCTGCCGAGGCCGGCGAGTTGCCCGCGCGCATCGCGCAGGCCCGCGATTTCTACCTCTGCCGCTTCTGCCACTATGCCGCGCGCTGCTGGGAGGTGCCTGCATGACGGACATCACCCCTTCCGACACGCAGCATCGCGCGATCGCTGCCATCCGCCATTGGTTCGAGAACGACACCGGGCAGCAGCAGGTCTTTCGCCTGTTCGGCTATGCCGGCACCGGGAAGTCGACCGTGCTGCGCTTCGCGCTGGAGGAACTCGGCCTCGAGCACCAGCGCAGCGATGAGGATGGCGAATCCTGCACGCCCGGCGTGGTGACCGCCACCTTCACCGGAAAGGCGGCGCTGGTCCTCCGCCGGAAAGGCACGCCGGCGCGGACCATCCACAGTCTCATCTATTCCGTCATCGAGGCCACCGAGGAGGAGGTCGAGGCCGCGGAGGGCAAGATCGAGGAGGCAATCGCCGGCGCCCGTCACCTGACGGGGTTCGACCGCACCACTGCCCAGGCCAGCATCGAGGCCATGCGTCAGGCCGTGGCCGAGATGAAGCGCCCGCGCTTCGCCCTCAATCCCAAGAGCGATGCCGCCCATGCAAGGCTCATCGTGCTCGATGAGGTGTCGATGGTCGGCGAGGACATGGCGCGCGACCTGATGAGTTTCGGCAAGCCCATCTTGGTTCTCGGCGACCCCGGCCAGCTCCCGCCGATCCAGGGCGAAGGCGCCTTCACCAAGGATGCGCCCGACATCATGCTCACCGAGATCCATCGCCAGGCGGAGGAAAGCGCCATCATCCGCCTCGCCACCATGGCGCGGCAAGGCGAGCCAATCGCGTTCGGGCAGTACGACAGGCACGTCTGGAAGATGCGCAAGGGCGATGTCACGCCTGAGCAGGCGCTGCGCGGCGGCCAGGTGATCTGCGGCATGAACGCGACGCGCCTGCAGCTGAACAATGCCATGCGCCGCGCAGCAGGCTTCGGCGGCACGGCAATCCCCACCGGCCCCGCCGAGAAGATCATCTGCCTGAAGAACCAGAACGACCCCGGGCTGATCAATGGCATGTTCATCACCCTCGCCGACATCGTCGACGAGGGCAGCCTCTACTTCTCCGCGGTAGTGACGGACGAGGACGGCAACCGGATCGGCCCGCCGCAGCAGGATGGCAGCCGTGGTCGGCTGCGCATCTACAAGGGTCACTTCGAGGATCATCTCGCCTTCGACAAGCAGCGCCACGACCGCGACTGGAAGTCCAAGCGCATGCTCACCGAGGCGACCTTCGGCTGGGCCATCACCGGCCACAAGAGCCAGGGTTCGCAGTGGGAGAACGTGGTGGTCTGGGACGACGGTCTCGGCCGCACCGATCTCGACCGGCGGCGCTGGCTCTACACGGTGATCACCCGCGCCGAGCAGGGGCTGGTGATCCTGGCATGAGGACCGCGCTGATCGATCTGAACGATGCCGGCGCGACCCCGCTCCGGCATGATCTGGCAGAGGTACGGCGCCGGCTGGCGGACACCGCGCGGGACTGGGTGCCCGCCTTGTTTCCGAACGCGCGTCGCGCGCCGGACGGAAAGACGCTGCGCTGCGCGGACCTGTCCGGCCGGCCACCCCGCGGCGAGGGCTCCTGCGTTATCCACCTCGAGGGCCGCTTTGCCGGCTGTGGCTTCGACCACGCCACCGGCGAGAGCGCGGGACCGATCGACATCATCTATCACGCGACGGGGGCGTCTGAGCCGCGGCTGTTCGACGAGGCGGCGCGCTTGGCACGGATGGACCATCCAGCGCCTCCGTCGCGTGCGCCGGAGCCGAGGCCAGACCACAGCCGCGAGGTTGCGCGCCTGCTGGAAGGCTGCCAGCCGCTCGCCGGCACCGCCGCCGAGACCTACCTCCGCAGCCGCGGGCTGGCAGTGCCGGACAGCCCCGACCTGCTGTTCCACCCCGATCTGCCGGACTTCGACACCAAGCGCGGCTGGGCGGGGATGGTGGCTGTCGTGCGCGATAGCACCGGCGAGCCAATCGGCGGCATCCATCGCACCTACCTGCTGGACGACGGCTCAGCGAAGGCGCCGCCAGGGAAGAAGATGCTCGGCCCGGTCGCCGGTGGCTCCGTCCGCCTCGCGGCATTCCCGGCAGATGGCTGCATCGGCGTCGCCGAGGGGATCGAGACGGCGCTCGCCGCGCAGGCGATCTTCGGGGTGCCGACCATGGCGGCGCTCTCCGCTGATGGGCTGCGTCGGTGGCGGTGGCCGGAGGGCACCACCCACGTCACCATCTTCGCCGATGCTGGCCTGCCCGGCATGCAGGCCGCAGCGACGCTCGCCGACCAGCTGAACCTCGCGAACATTCCGTCCCGCATCGTCGCACCGCTGCATGGCGATGACTTCAACGATGACCTGCGGCATGGCGTGACGGCCGAGGGCTACGCCGAGCCGGCTGCGGCAGCATCGCCTGGGACCGGCACCCAGCCCGCAGGCGCTGCCACGCTGGAGGAACTGCTCGCCGCGGCATCGGCGCTGACCAATCCGCCGGATATGGCGCCGCTGTCGGCGCTGCTCGGCCGGCTGGTAACGGCGCGGCTGGAGCCGCTGCCCGAACGCCAGGTCCTCGCCGCGGTGAAGTCGGCGACGGGCATCGCCGTGTCCATCCTCGCGAAGCAGCTCGGCGAACTGCGGCGGCGGCTCAATACCACCGGTGATGTGAACCAGGCGCCCGTTCGGCCACGCTGGGCTTCCCTGTTGCGTCTGGACCCTGCTGGCACGCCAGAGCGGAACGAAGCCAACGTGATCACCGCACTGTCGCTCGACGCAGCCTTTGCCGGTGCGCTGGTGTTCGACGAGTTCGCACAGGAGATCCTGGTCACCCGCGCCCTGCCCTGGGAGCCGGCCGGAAGCACCCTGCCGCGGGCATGGGGCGACGCGGATGACGTCCGTTGCGCCGAATGGCTCCAGCGGCATGAAATCAACGTGCCGCCCGTTGTCGTCGGCCGCAGCGTCGTCGCCGTCGCGCGCAACATCCGCGTTCACCCAGTGCGGGACTATCTCACGGCTCTCGCCTGGGACGGCACGCCGCGGCTCGATGCCTGGGCGGTGACCTATCTCGGTGCCGCCGACACCCCGTTGAATCGCGCAATGGCGCCGCTGTGGATGATTTCTGCCGTCGCGCGGATCATGCGCCCCGGCTGCAAGGCCGACCACATGCTCATCCTGGAGGGGCCGCAGGGCATCCGGAAGTCGACGGCGCTGAAGGTGCTGGCGTCGGAGCCCTGGTTCACCGACGAGCTTGCCGAGCTGGGATCGAAGGACGCCGCACAGCAGATGCGGGGCGTGTGGATCATCGAGATGGCCGAACTCGACGCGATGGGCCAGGCCGATGTCTCTCGCATCAAGGCCTTCCTCAGCCGCACCACCGATCGATACCGCCCGCCCTATGAGCGGTACGTCGTGACCGTGCCGCGGCAATGCGTGCTCGCCGGGACGGTGAATCCCGACACCTATCTGCGCGACGAGACCGGCAATCGCCGCTTCTGGCCCGTCCGCTGCGGTGCCATCGACCTGGACGGGCTGCGGCGTGATCGGGACCAACTCTGGGCGGAGGCCGTCGCACGCTTCAAGGCGGGGGCGCCCTGGTGGCTCGATGACCGGGAACTAGTCGCCCTCGCCGGGGTCGAGCAGGAGGCGCGCTACCAGGCGGATGCGTGGGATGCCCGCATCGAACGCTGGCTGGTCTGCGAGAAGCAGCGGGTCAACGTCGGCTCCGGCCAATACGAGGACTGGCAGGACCGCTACGTCCCGCGTCGCGCGCCGCTCACCGACGTCTCGATCGGGGAGATCCTGGAGCAGGCTTTCGGCCTCGAACCGGCGAAGTGGGGCCGGAGCGAGCAGATGCGGGTCTCCGCCTTCCTGAAGGCCCGGAAGTGGGAGCGGTTCAGGACCACGGGCGCGGATAAGTACGGCCCGCACCGCGAGTGGCGCTACCGCCTCATCCAGCAGGAGCGACTGCTGTGATGCACCGCTGCGCCTCGCCGCCCCAACCCCTGCAATGCGTCCCAACCCTCCCCGCCACGTTGGGACGCGAAAATGCACAGCACGATCAATCGCATGCGACCGTCTGTCCCAACGTCCCAACTGTCCCAACGGGTCTGAAACCTAGATGCGGAAGCGCAGAAGCGGAGAGGAACGCATTCTCTATATATGGGGTCTGCGACCCCCCTCCAGGTTGGGCCGTTGGGACGGGCCGGCGTAAACCATTGAAGCAACAGGGGTTATCGCCAGCGAAGCGCGGGCGAGGTTGGGCCAGGTTGGGTCGGCGTGCGCCGTCCTGTTGGTCCTGGTGCCGAGGTCCTCCCTGCCTCTCCCTACGCACCAAGCCGGACGACGACGGCGAGCTCCGCCAAGAACCGCGCCGTCGCCGCCCTCACCACGATCTTCCCTTCTCGGAGACCATCATGGCTCTTGCGACTCTCCCCATGCCCGCCGCGCTTGCAAGCGGTCCGCCCATCGCTGCCCCGCTGCCGATCTCGCTCGATTGTCGCGCCGTGCTCGCTCTTGATCTCGGCACCACCACCGGCTGGGCCCTGCGCGGCCAGGACGGCGGCATCACCTCCGGCACCATGACCTTCCGTCCGTCTCGCTTCGAAGGCGGCGGCATGCGCTACCTCCGCTTCCGCGGATGGCTCGGTGAGCTCGCTATGCTCACCGGCGGCCTCACCCGCGTCGCCTTCGAGGAGGTCCGTGCCCATGCCGGGACCGATGCTGCGCACATCTATGGCGGCTTCCTCGGGCATCTGTCTGCCTGGTGCGAGGAGCGCAACGTCGCCTACGAGGGCGTGCCTGTCGCCACGATCAAGCGGTTCGCGACCGGCCGCGGGAATGCCGACAAGGCGGCGATGATCGCGGCGATGCAGGCCCGCGGCTTCGCGCCGGCCGACGACAACGAGGCGGACGCCATCGCCCTGCTGCTCTGGGCGACGGATGCCCAGGGAGGGCGGGCATGAGCCTGTTCGGCGCACCAGCCCTCGCAGGCAATCCCCTCGCCAGGCTGCGCAGCCCGACCACGGTCGCGGAGCTCGAGGCGATGCGCAGCCGTGCCTGGCACGAGCATGGCGTCGCCGCCATTCCCGTGAACGACATCACGGATCCCTGGCTGCGCCAGGCGGTCCAAAACGAAGCCACGCGGCGCTGGGGGCCGCGCAATGCAGGGGGACAGGGGCATGGCCGGTAAGCGGAAGACGAAGCGCGCGACGCAGCAGCGTGAGGATCTGACGAAGCCCTCGAAGTGGCGGTTGCAGCATGGGTCGGTCGGTGAGCCCGTGCGTGAAGCGGATCCCGAGACCGGCCTGCCGGTCGTGCACCGTCGCACGGTCGACACCCTTGGGCAGATGCTCGCCAACGGCACCGTCACGCAGGAGATGCACGATGCCGGCGCGGTGTTCCGCCGGCAGTTCCGCGTCGCGGCGCTGGATCAGCTGCGTGCCATGCCGCTGATCCGCATTCCTGGCGGTTCTGGCGATTCCCTCACCGATCGCCAGGTCGCAGCACGCGAACAGGTGGCGCATGCCATGATGGCGCTCGGCGGCTTCGAGAGTGCGGCCGGCTCCTGCGCCTGGCACGTCGTCGGGCTCGAATGCTCCGTGCGTGAATGGGCACTGCGCCAGGGCTGGGGTGGGCGGAGCGTTGGGCATGCGCAGGCCCAGGGCATGTTGGTGGCGGCGCTTGGGGTGCTGGCGGTGGTCTACGGCCTCGTGCCGCGGCAGCGGGCCGCCTGACTGGTCACTCCATGCCGAGCACGAAGGCGGCGGCCTCGCCGATCAGCGTGAATGGCAGGGCCGGATAATGGGCAAGGATGGCGTCGTGCACCGCCTTGCTGGTGTCGACCCTGATGAAGGGATCGGGAGGTCGCCGCGCAGCCCGCGCGGCGGCCAGCGTCGAGACGCTCAGCCACGGCGGAGGAAGGCGGGGCGGCTCGCCATCGGGCATGCGGACCCATATCGCCCCTATGAGAACAATACAAGAACATGATAGAGAGGCCGTGCTCACAACGGAGGACGGTCATGGCAGCACGTCGTCGGGCGACGACGCGCCCGCTTGATGCAGCGCTGATGCGTCTGCAGACGATGGCGGCGCGTGGGGTTCAGCCGACGCGCATGGCGCGCGAGGTCGAGCTCATCGTCGGTGAATGGCTAGGCGAGGCGGATGCCGATCCTGGTGACGTGAGGACCCGGCTGGACGAACTGCACGAGCAGCTGGCGTCCGGCGTCGTCGATGCCGAGGAGCAGGTCTCCTATGTCGATCCCGACGAGGCAGCTGCGGTGAAGCAGGCGGGCGTCACGTTGGCGGCGTTGGTCGCGACACGGGACGCCGTGGAGCGCGCACGCAACGCGCTGTAGTCAGCGTGGCCTGCACAGCCATGCCACGATGGTTGCTGACAGTCTGCCTTGGCTTCGCTATGGCACGCGCTCTGCAACGGAGATCCAGTCTGTGTCGAAGAAATTCCTGACCGACGTCATCGCAAACTCCACTGACTTGTCCGGCGTCGCGGCGACCAAGCTGGCTGGCGACATCATCGAGGCGATCAAGGGTGAGATCGTCGCGAGCGGCCGTTTCACGATTCCCGATTTCGGCGCCTTCGTTGTGCGCGAGACGCCGAAGCGCACGGCGCTGAATCCGCGCACGGGCGAGAAGGTGCCCGTGAAGGCGGGTGCGACGGTGAAGTTCAAGGCGAGCCCGTCACTGAAGGTGGCGGCGCTGGGCGGTCTCAAGAAGGCGAAGCGCAAGGCTGCGAAGGGCTGAGACAGCGACGCACGGCCGCTCCGCGCTGTTACAATTCACCTGCTGGCGGAGCGGAATCCGCATCTCGTAGACTCTCCCCACGATGACGAATTGCGGGTGCAGCCTTCTGCACCGCGGCTCGCCAGCCACAGCGTCGCTCAATCGAGACAGTGGCTCGCGAGCCGCAGGGTCCTTCCTGGGCCCGGCGTATGCGGGGGGCGGAAGCGCGCAACATCGCTAGCGCCAGGCCGGAAGTATGGTTTGCGGTTTGCAGCCTTCGCCAGCTGCTTCAGATCGTTAGCTGCAAACCGACGCCGGGCCGCAGCCCTGCAAACCACCTGCAAACCGGATGGCATAATGACGCTCCCCTGGATGGCGGCGAAGATCCTGCTGCGTCCGGTGGCGGAGCTGCGCCCGCATGCCGGCAACGCGCGCGTGCACAGCGCCACGCAGCTCGAGCAGATAAAGGCCAGCATGCTGGCTTTCGGCTTCACCAACCCGCTGCTGGTGGACGAGGACGGCGTGCTGATCGCCGGCCATGGTCGCCTCGAGGCGGCGTCCGCACTCGGCATGGCCAAGGTGCCGGTGATCGTGCTGCGGCACCTCTCCGCGGCGCAGAAGGAGGCGCTGCGGCTCGCCGACAACCGCATCGCGGAGAACGCGACCTGGGACCAGGCGCTGCTGCGTGACGCGCTCGCCGCGGTGCAGGCGGTGCCGAACATCGACCTCGGCGCGCTCGGCTTCTCGGCGGATGAGCTCGCGGACATCCTCGCGGCGGCTGGAGATGCCGTGTCCGACGGCGACGCGCCCGAGGCTCTGTCCGCGGATCCGGCCGAGGGGGACGGTGCGGCAGGCGCGGCGGGCTCCGAGGAGGAGCCGGCGGAGGATCCCGCCGATGCCGATCCGGCTCCGCCGCGCCAGGCCGTGACCCGCCCTGGCGATCTCTGGCTGCTGGGCGAGCACCGCCTGCTCTGCGGCGACAGCACCGACGCCGCCTCGGTCGCGCGCGTGATGGGCGAGGAACGTGCGGCGCTGCTGTTCACGTCGCCGCCCTACGGCAACCAGCGGGACTATACCACCGGCGGCGGCACGGATTGGGACGCCTTGATGCAGGGCGTGTTCCAGCATCTCGATGCGGCCATGCGGCCCGATGGCCAGGTGCTGGTGAACCTCGGGCTGATCCATCGCGACAATGAATGGCAGCCCTATTGGGCCGGCTGGCTCGACTGGATGCGCGCCCGCGGCTGGCGGCGCTTCGGGCTCTACACCTGGGACCAGGGGCCGGGCCTTCCGGGCGACTGGAATGGGCGGCTCTCTCCCGCCTTCGAGCTTCTGTTCCACTTCAATCGTGAGGCCCGGCGCCCTAACAAGATCATCCCCTGTCGCTGGGCAGGGCACGTCAATTCCGAGAAGGGCGGGCTGCGCGCCAAGGACGGCAGCGTCGGCGAGTGGCAGCATGCCGGCCAAGGCGTGCAGGAGACCCGGATCCCGGACAACGTGCTGCGCATCACGCGGCACAAGGCCCGGGGCATCGAGACGGAGCATCCCGCGGTGTTCCCCGTCGCCCTGCCTGACTTCCTGATGCGCGCCTATGCAGATGAGGGCGACGTGGTGTTCGAGCCCTTCGCTGGCGCCGGCACCACCATCATCGCCGGCCAGCGCACCGCTCGCCGCGTTCGGGCGATCGAGCTGGCACCGGCCTATGTCGACCTCGCTGTGGCGCGGTGGCGGATGCTGCATCCGGACATGCCGGTGACGCTGGCCGATGACGGGCGCGATTACGACACCGTGGCCGCAGCGAGGCAGGAGGTCATCGCGAATGCAGCCTGACCTCGTCGTCTCCACCCTGACGGTCGCATCCCTCGTGCCCTACGCCGAGAATGCCCGCACGCATTCGTCGTCCCAGGTGGCGCAGATCGCCGCCTCCATCGCCGAGTTCGGCTTCGTGAACCCGGTGCTCGTCGATGCCGACGGCGTGCTCATCGCCGGGCATGGCCGCGTCATGGCGGCGAAGCAGCTCGGGCTGGCCACGGTGCCGGTGCTGCGGCTTGGCCATCTCTCGCCCGCGCAGGCCCGCGCGCTGCGGCTCGCCGACAACCAGATTGCGCTGAACTCGGGGTGGGATGAGGCGCTGCTCGCCGCAGAGATCGCCCGCATCCGCGACGAGGCGGTGGTCGACCTCGACGTGCTCGGCTTCTCCGGGATGGAGCTGGACCGGCTGCTGGCCGCCGCCGACGCCGGCCTCGGCGATGACGCCGACGAGGCGCCGCCGCCGCCCGCGGTGCCCGTCACCCGTACGGGCGATCTCTGGCGCTGTGGGGAACACCGGCTGCTCTGCGGTGATGCGACGAAGCTGGCCGATGTGCAGCGCGCGCTCGGCGCTGGCCACCTCGCGGACATGGGCTTCGTCGATCCGCCCTACAACGTCGCCTATGAGGGCGGCACATCGGCCAAAATGACCATCGCCAATGACGCCCTCGGCGGTGGCTTTCCCGAGTTCCTGCGGCCGGCGCTGGCCAACCTGCTCTCGGTCACCAAGGGTGCCTGCTACGTCTGCATGTCCTCATCGGAATGGCCGACGCTGCACCGCGTCTGGCAGGAGGCGGGCGGCAAATGGTCGAGCACCATCATCTGGGCGAAGAACACCTTCGCGCTCGGTCGCGCCGACTACCACCAGCAATTCGAGGCCATGCTCTACGGCTGGCGCCAGGGCAGCCAGCACTATTGGTGCGGCGCGCGCGACCAGGGGAATGTCTGGCACTTCGACAAGCCAGCGCGCAACGACCTGCACCCGACCATGAAGCCGGTGGCGCTGGTCGAGCGTGCCATTCGCAACAGCAGCAAGCCGCGCGACACGGTGCTCGACTGCTTCGGCGGCTCGGGCACCACCATGATCGCGGCGGAGCGCACGGGGCGGCGAGCCGTGCTGCTGGAGATCGATCCCGCCTATGCCGATGTCATCGTGCGGCGCTGGCAGGAGGCGGCCGGCGAAGCGGCGGTGCTGGAGGGCGATGATCGCATCTTCGCAGACATCGCCGCGGCCCGCGGTGCCATCGGTCATGATGTGATCCAGACCGCCGAATCATAGCAATCTCACGACGCTGCATCTTGCTTGGCTCGTGCGCGGCACAGCGGGAATGGTCCGTCACACGCAGGGGATGCCCTGCACCACGACGGAGACCAGCATGACCGACCGCGCTGCCCGCAACCAGGAACGCAGCCTGGCCGCCTTCCTCGCGAAGAAAGCCGAATTCGATGCCCTCCTCGCGGAACTCGCGCAGGCCAGCGCGGACCATTTCGGCGCGGATCCGGAGACGGTGCTCTGGGGCGAAGCGGCCTGGCTTTCGGATGCGACGGCGAAGCTGAAGGACATCGCGGACCAGCATTTCCGCCGCGGCGAATACGCAGCCTGACGCGGGCCACTCCCGCACCGCCCCGACCGGCAGCGCCGGCGGGGCTCCCGGCAGTAGGGGCCGATGACCGGCACCCGGAACCGGAGATTACCACGATGACCAAGCTTTCCGACAGCCAGCGCGTGATCCTGAGCGCCGCCGCGCAGCACGAGATGGGCCTCGCCCGCGCGCCGAAGACCCTGCCGGCCGCGGCCCGCAACGCGGTGTTCCGCAGCCTGATCAAGAACAGCCTGCTGACCGAGATCAACGCCTCGCGGGACCATGTCGGGCTGGGCTGGCGGCAGGACGACGACGGCACCTGGATCGTGGCGCGCATCACCGACGAGGGGCTGCGCGCCATCGGCATCGACCCGAATGAGGGTGACGCGGGGGCCGGCGAGCCCGACTGCTCGGGCATCGAGGGCAGCGTGCCCGACGCGGCGCCCACGGGCGCGGCGGACACGGCGCCGCAGGGTGAGGACGCCCCGCCGCCCGAAGCCGCGCAGGGCGCGCCCACGCGCGCGC
>NZ_JACADR010000130.1 GCF_016106005.1 Roseomonas rosulenta | reverse complement strand
CTCGCCCGCGGCGGGATGGGCGGCGGCGCTCGATGCGCCGGCGGTGGTCGCACCCTGCGCGCGCCCCGCACCGGCGCCGCCTGCCGCGCTGCGGCCGCGGCGGCTGACGGTGTCGGATGCGGCGCTGCTGATCGCCGATCCCTATGCCTTCTACGCCAGGCGCGTGCTGCGGCTGCAGCCCCTGAAGGCGCTCGAGGAGGATGTCGGCGCCATCGAATACGGCACGCTGGTGCATGAGGCGATGGCGGGGTTCCTGCGCACGCTGCCGCTCATCTGGCCCGGCGCGGACGCCGCGCGCGCGGCATGGGCGCGGGCGAGCGAGGCGGCGCTCTCGGCGCATGCGGACCGACCGGGCATCCTCGCCTTCTGGGGACCGCGGCTTGCGAATATCGGGGAGTTCGTGATCGGCGAGGAGGCCGCGCTGCGGCGCGATGGCGGACTGCTCGCCTGCCATGTCGAGACCAAGGGCAAGGCGATGCTGCGCATGCCCGGCGGCGAGATCGAGATCGAGGCACGCGCCGACAGGCTCGACCATCTCTCCGCCGGCGGCTGGCGCGTGGTGGACTACAAGACCGGGACGGTGCCGAGGGAGGCCGCGCTTCTGGCCGGCGATGCACCGCAGCTGCCCATCGAAGCCTGGCTCCTTCGCGAGGGCGCCTTCCGCGGCACGCCCGGCATCGCGCGCGACCTGATCTACTGGCGCCTGACTGGCGGCGAGCAGCCGGGCGAGGTCAAGACGATCGACGCCACGGCGCAGGACTTTGCCGCTATCGCGCAGGAGAGGCTCGAGCATCTCGCGGCGCGCTGGCTGCTCGGCGATGCGCCCTTCGCCTCGCGCCCGCACCCGTCGCGCAGCGCGGCGGGCGGCGACTACGACCACCTGGCGCGGATCGAGGAATGGTCGGCGGGCGAGGGCGAGGCATGACGCAATCCCCGCGTGAACGTGCCGAGCACGCACAGTCGCGCGCTTCGGACCCGGCGGCCTCGGCCTGGGTGGAGGCCTCGGCGGGGTCGGGCAAGACCAAGCTGCTGACCGACCGCGTGCTGCGCCTGCTGCTGGCCGGCGTGGAGCCCGGGCGCATCCTGTGCCTGACCTTCACCAAGGCGGCGGCGGCGGAGATGGCGACGCGGCTCGCGCGCGCGCTGGGCGGCTGGGCCACGGCGGAGGATGCCGCGCTGACGGCCGCGCTCGCCACGCTGACCGGACGCGCGCCGGATGATGCGGAACGCCGCGCGGCGCGCGCGCTGTTCGTGCGCGTGCTGGAGCAGCCGGGCGGGATGCGCATTTCGACCATCCACGCCTTCGCGCAATCGCTGCTGCGGGCCTTTCCGCTGGAAGCCGGGCTCGCGCCGCAGTTTGCGGTGGTCGAGGACCAGGAGGCACGGGCGATGCTGGCGCGCGAGCGCGAGTCGGTCCTGGCCGGCGCGCCGGATCGCGCCGCACTCGATCACCTGGCACGGCTGGTACCGCCGACACGCTTCGCCGAGGTCGTGGGCACGCTGGCGGCGACGCGCGGGCGGCTGCTGCGCGCGGTGGATGCGCGGCAGGGGCTGGCGGGTTTGGAGGGCGCTCTGGCGCGCGCTCTAGGCCTGGCGCCCGGCGAGGCCACCGAGGATGCGGTGCTGCATGCGGCCTGCATCGGCGTTGGCGCAGGCGTGCCGCGCGCCGGCGCGCTGCTGCGCGCCAGCGGCAATGCCAACGACCAGGCGCGCGGCGCGGAAATCGCCGCCTGGCTCGCTCGCGACGAGACCGCGCGCGCCGCGCATTGGGAGGAGTGGCGCGGCCTGCTGCTGACCAGGGAGAATGAACCACGCAAGAGGTTCGCGACGCAGAAAGCCGGCGCCGATGCGCCCTTTATCCAGGACGCGCTGACCGCCGAGGCGGAGCGCGTGCAGGCCGCCGAGCAGGCGCGCGCCGCCGCCCGCGTGCTGGCCGCCACCATGGCGCTGCTGGCGATCGGCACGCCGGTGCTGCGGCGCTACGAGGCCGCCAAGGCGCGCGCCGGCATGCTCGACTACGACGACCTGATCCGCGGCGCCGAGCGCCTGCTGGAAGACCCCGGCAGCGCCTGGGTGCTGTTCAAGCTCGATGGCGGCCTCGATCACGTGCTGCTGGACGAGGCGCAGGATTCCAACCCCGACCAATGGGGCATCGTGCGCGCGCTGACCGGCGAGTTCTTCGCCGGCGAAGGCGCGCGCGAGACGGGCCGCACCATCTTCGCGGTCGGCGACGTGAAGCAGTCCATCTACGGCTTCCAGGGCGCGGATGCCGAGGGCTTCGCGCGCGAGCGCGCCCATTACGGGGAGGTGGTGCGGCGCGCGGGGCTGGAGTTCCGCCCGGTGCCGCTCGACGTGTCGTTCCGCTCGACGGCGCCGGTGCTGGCGCTGGTCGATGCGGTGTTTGCCGGCGGCGAGGCGCGCGAGGGCGTGGTCGCCGGCGACGCGGCGCTGCGCCACTACGCCGACCGCGCCGGCCAGGCCGGCAGCGTGGAATTGTGGCCGCTGCTGCAGGTGGACGCGGCCGAGGCGGCGCCGGCCTGGGCGGCGCCGGAGACCCCGGTGGATGGCGCGGGTGCGGCGCCACGCCTCGCCTCGCTGATCGCCGCGCGCATCCGCTGGATGCTGGACCACGAGACGCTGCCCGCGCGCGTGGAGCGTGGCGCCGATCAGCCCGAGGGCCGCCCGGTGCGCGCCGGCGACATCCTCGTGCTGCTGCGGTCGCGCGCTCGCGGCGGCTTCCTGGCCGCGCTGGTGCGCGCGCTGAAGGATCTCGGCGTGCCGGTGGGCGGCGTCGATCGCATGGTGCTGGCCGAGCAGATCGCGGTGCAGGACCTGCTCGCCCTGGCCGATGTGCTGCTGCTGCCCGAGGACGAGCTAACGCTCGCCGCGCTGCTGAAGTCGCCGCTGGTCGGGCTGCAGGAGGACGAGTTGCTAGCGCTGGCGCAGCCGCGCGCGGGATCGCTATGGGGCGCGCTGGCGGCGCATCGCGGGGCGCAGACGCGTTTCGGGCGCGTTGCCGACTGGATCGCGGCGCTGATGGCGCGCGCGGATTTCGCGACGCCGCACGCGATCTTCGCCGATGTGCTGGGCGGGCCCGGGCCGCTCGATCCGCGTGCGGGGCGGGCGCGGATGCTGGCACGGCTCGGCCCCGACGCGGCGGATCCGATGGATGAGTTCCTCAACGCCGCGCTGGAGCATGAGCGCGCGCACCCACCATCGCTGCAGGGCTTCGTGCACCGCCTGCGCCAGGGCGGCGCGGAGGTGAAGCGCGAGGCGGAAGGCGCGGGCGACGCGGTGCGCATCATGACCGTGCATGGCGCGAAGGGGCTGCAGGCGCCGATTGTCTTCCTGCCCGACACGACCGGCGCGCCGCCGGATCGCGCGGCATTGCGCTGGCTCGAGGACGACCTGCCGGCCTGGGCGCCGAAGCAGGAGGGCTTCGCCGCCGCCGCGCTGTCGGATCGCCGCGAGGCCGACAGGGAGGCCGAGGCGCGCGAGCAGCACCGGCTGCTTTACGTCGCGCTGACGCGCGCCGAGGACCGGCTGATCGTCTGCGGCTGGCAGGGCCGGAAGGACGTGCCCGCCGGCTGCTGGTACCGGCTGGTCGAGCAGGGCTTTACGCGGCTGGAGGGCGCCGAGGAGCACGCCTTCGAGGGCCCGCCGGACATGTTCGCGCCCGATGCCGTGGCGCGCCGGCTCGCCGTGGCGCAGGCAGCGCCACCGCGCGTCGAGGACCCACCCCGCGCGCCCGCGGCGATGACCGCGCTGCCAGGTTGGGCGCGGGTGCCGGCGCGGCAGGAGGCGCCGGAAGGTGCGATCGCGCCTTCCGCGCTGCCTGGCGAGGAGGAGACGCCAGCCGCACCACCCCGCCCGAGCGACGATCCGCGCGGGGTGCGGTTCCGCCGCGGCCGCCTGGTGCATGCGCTGTTGCAGCACCTGCCCGACCACCCGCCTGCGGCGCGCGAGGATGTGGCGCGGCGCTTCCTCGCGCGGCCGGGCCATGGGGTCGATGCGGCGGAGCAGGCGGCGGTGCTGGCGGAGGTGATGGCGTTGCTCGACGCGCCGCTGGTGGCGGCCGCGCTCGGCCCGGGCAGCCTGGCGGAGGCGCCGCTGGCCGGGCGGGTCGGCGGGCGGCTGATCGCGGGCCAGGTGGACCGGCTGCTGGTCGCGCCGGACCGCGTGCTGGTGCTGGACTACAAGACCAACCGCCCGCCACCGACGGACGTGGCCGCCGTGGCGCCGCTGTATCTGCGGCAGATGGCGGCCTATCGCGCGCTGCTGCGCGCCGCCTTCCCGGGGCGACGCGTGGAATGTGCGCTGGTCTGGACCTATGGCGCGCGGGTCATGGCGCTGCCCGATGCGCTGCTGGATCGACACACGCCGGAGTGACCCGGCCGAAATGCCGGCCAAGGGCGGATCGCGCGGATGCGCGATCCGGGAGCGCCAGGCGCGACCGCGCCCAGAGGGTCAGCCGCGCCCCGCGCACCTGTGCACGGCGCGAAGGCAAGCCGGCCGGATGGCCGGCGCCCGCCGTTTGAGGGCGCAAGAAAGACTCAGCGAGGCAATTCCTGTTCCACAAGCCTGGCGAAGACCGACGCGCCGAGCGGGATCAGGTCGTCGTTGAAGTCGAAGCGCGGATTGTGCAGGCCGACCGAATGGCGCCCGCCATTGCCCTGGCCGATGCCGATGAAGGCGCCTGGGCATTTCTGCAGCATATAGGAGAAATCCTCCGCACCCATGCGCGGCGGGGCGTTGCGGTGGATGCGGTTCTCGCCCAGCACCTCGGCGGCGGCCTGCTGCGCGCGCAGCGTCTCCGCCTCGTGGTTGATGGTGGGCGGGTAGCCGCGCGTATAGGCGAGCTCGGCACGCGCGCCATGCGCCTCGGCGATGGACTTCACGATGGCACCGAGGCGCGCTTCCACCATGTCCTGCACGGCCGGCTTGAAGGTGCGCACGGTGCCGTTCAGCTCCGCGATCTCCGGGATCACGTTGCCGGCCGACCCCGCATGGAACTGACACAGGCTGACCACCGCCGTGTCGATCGGGTCCATCGAGCGCGAGACGATCGACTGCGCGGCCACCACGATCTGCGCGCCCACAAGCACCGGGTCGATGCAGATCTGCGGGCGCGAGGCATGGCCGCCCTTGCCATGCACCGTGATGGTGATGCGGTCGGCCGCGGCCAGCACCGGGCCCGGCGTGATGCGCGCCTCGCCCAGCGGCAGTTCGGGGTCGTTGTGCAGGGCATAGACCTGGTCGGTGGGGAAGCGGTCGAACAGGCCTTCCTCGACCATCACGCGGCCGCCGCCGCCGCCTTCCTCCGCGGGCTGGAAGATGAAGTGGACGATGCCGTCGAAGTTCCTCGTCTCGGCCAGGTAGCGCGCCGCGCCCAGCAGCATGGTGGTGTGGCCGTCATGGCCGCAGGCATGCATCTGGCCCGGCGTGGTGGAGCGGTAGGGCATGTCGTTGGCTTCCTGCATCGGCAGGCAGTCCATGTCGGCGCGCAGGCCGATGCTGCGCTTCGAATTCCCGTTGCGCAGCACGCCGACCAGGCCAGTGCCGGCGATGCCGCGATGCACCTCGATCCCCCAGGATTCGAGCTGCTGCGCCACGAGGGCGGAGGTCCGGTGCTCCTGGAAGCCCATTTCCGGGTGCGCGTGGATGTCGCGGCGCGTGGCGGCGAGCTCGGGTTGGAAATCGGCGATGCGGTTGTAGATGGGCAAGGTGGGTGTCCCCGTGATGGTCGCGCGTGGCGTAGCCCGCCGCGCGGCATGGTTCCAGTGCGGTTACGTGCGCCGAATCACAAACCCGCTACGGCGGCATCCACCGCGTCGCCGAAGCGTTCGACGATCATGGCGATCTCGGCGGCGTTGGTGACGTAGGGGGGGGCCAGGATGACGTGGTCGCCATGCCTGCCGTCGATGGTGCCGCCCATCGGGTAGCAGGCCAGGCCGCGGACGAAGGCTTCCTTCTTCACGCGTTCGTTCACCGCCAGCGCCGGGTCGAGGGTGGCCTTGGACGCACGGTCGGTCACCAGCTCCACCGCCCAGAACAGGCCGCGGCCGCGGATGTCACCGACCTTCGCGTGATTGCCCAGACGATCGTGCAGCCCCTGCTCCAGCAGCGCGCCCATGGCCTTCACGTTGTCGAGCAGCTTCTCGTCGCGGATCACCTCCTGCACCGCGAGCGCGGCGGCGCAGGCGACGGGATGCGCCTGGTAGGTGTGGCCGTGCTTGAAGGTGCCGGAGCCCTTGGTCAGCGCCTCGATCACGCGGCCATGCACCAGGATTCCGCCAATCGGCTGGTAGCCGCCGCCGAGGCCCTTGGCGATGACCTGGATGTCGGGGCTCACGCCCTCCTGCTCCCAGGCGTGCAGCGTGCCGGTGCGGCCCATGCCGGACATCACCTCGTCCAGGATCAGCAGCGCGCCGTGGCGTTCGCACACCGCCTTCATGGCCGGGAAGTAGCCGGGCAGAGCGGTGGCGCAGCCAAGGGTGGCGCCGACGACGGTCTCGGCGCAGAAGGCGATGACATTCTGTGGGCCGAGGCGCTGGAATTCGGCTTCCAGCTCGGCAGCGAGGCGCGCGACGTAGTCGGCGTCCGTCTCGCCATCGCGCCGGTCGCGATAGGCGTAGCAGGGCGAGACATGGCTGAAGGCGTCCGACAGGATCGGCGCATAGGGCGCGCGGCGCATCGCATTGCCGCCGGCCGCCAGCGCGCCGAGCGTATTGCCGTGATAGGATTGCCGCCGCGCGATGAACTTCGTGCGCTGCGGCTGGCCCGATTCCAGCGCCCATTGGCGCGCGATCTTGAGCGCGGCCTCCATGCCCTCGCTGCCCGAGGACACGAAATAGGCGTGGGTCAGGCCGCCCGGCGCATGGCCGACCAGCATATCGGCGAGCTGCTCGGCGCTGCCGGCGCTGAACAGCGCGGTGTGCGCGTAGCAGAGCCGGTCGATCTGATCCTTCATCGCCCGGATCACATGCGGGTGGCCATGGCCCAGGCACGCCACGGCGGCGCCGCCGGAGCCGTCGATCACCTCGTGCCCCGAGGCGTCGCGCAGCCAGATGCCGCGGCCGGAGACGGCGACGGGCGGGGCCTCGCGCAGGTTGCGGTGGACGATGTGGGTCATCGGACGGGCTCCTTCCCGCTCATCCTGCACCGGCGTCAGGGCGCTGTCAGCACGCCCACCACCGCCCCCGTCATGCAGCAGGCGATCGTGCCCGAGACCAGCGAGGGCAGTCCCAGCTTCACGATATCCGTCCGCCGCTCCGGGCACATCGCCGCCATGCCCCCCACCATGATCCCGACCGCCCCCAGATTGGTGAAGCCACATAGCGCATAGGTCAGGATCAGCCGCGAGCGTTCCGACAGCCCCGCCCCGCCGGACTGCGCCAGTTCGAGATACGACACGAACTCGTTCACGATCATCTTGACGCCGAGCGAGGCGCCGACCGTCGCCGCCTCCGCCACCGGCACGCCCATCGCCCAGGCCACCGGCCAAAGCACCCAGCCCATCGCGCGCTGCAGCGTGAAGCCGGTCAGCGGTTCCACCGCCAGGTTGACCAGGGCGACGATCGCCACGAAGACGATCAGCGAGGCCATGATGCCGAGCAGCAGGTTCAGCCCATCCTGCGTGCCGCGCACCAGCGCATCCATCGAGGAATCGTAGAGCTTTTCCGGAATGCCCTCGTCGCCGGCGGTCGCCACCTCGCCCGGCGCGGGCGGCATCATCAGCAGCGCTGCCAGGATCGCCGCGGGCGCGGAGACCAGCGACGCCGTCAGCAACTGCCCCGCCGCATCCGGCACCACGGGGGCGATGATCAGCGCATAGACCACCAGCGTATTGCCGCTGATGGTCGCGAGCCCCGCCGTCATCACCACGAAGAGTTCCGAGCGCGTCAGCTTCGCCAGCCAGGCGCGGATCATCAGCGGCGCCTCGACCATGCCGACGAAGACGTTGGCTGCCACGCCGAAGCCCGCAGCGCCGCCCAGCCCGAACAGCCAGCCGAGCGCCCGCGCCATGACGCGCACGATCGCCGGCAGCACGCCCCAGTGGTACAGCACCGAGGACAGCGCGCCGACCACCAGCACCAGCGGCAGCGCCTGGAAGAACAGGATGAAGGAGGCACCCGGGTAGGGCTCCGGAAAGGGCAGCGGCCCGCCGCCGAGATATCCGAAGACCAGCGAGGTGCCGACCTTCGTCGCGGTGGCGAGCGCATTCACGCCATCGCCGATCAGCGCGAAGGCGGCGCGCGCCAGCGGCACGTTGAGCAGCACGGCGGCAAGCAGCAATTGCAGCACCAGCCCCGCCACCACGACGCGCCACGACACGCCGCGCCGGAACCCGCCCAGCGCCCAGGCCAGCCCCGCCAGCAGCAGCAGGCCGGCGGCGGATTGCAGCTGCAGCGCGCTCATCAGGGCAGCACCTTCGGCGGCTCGGGGTCGTCCATCTCGAGGTCCGCCAGGCGCTGCCCGCCACGCTTGATGGCGGCGGAGGAGACCTCGATCATGTCGATGTCCTTCTGCGCCTGGCCGAAATGCCGGCGCAGGCTCTCGGTGCGTTCGTCGAGCCGCCCGACATCGGCCAGCAGCCGGTCCAGCTCGCGGCGGATCTTGCCTGCCTCCTGCCGCAGCCGCACGTCGCGGAGCAGCGCGCGCATGGTGCCCAGCACGGCCCAGAGCGTGGTCGGCGAGACAATGTAGACGCCGCGCCGCGTCGCATCGCTCACCACTGCGACAAGCGTGGTGTGCAGCTCCGCGTAGATCGCCTCGGAGGGCACGAAGATCAGCGCGCCCTCGGCCGTCTCGCCGGGAATGACGTAGCGTTCCGCCACGTCCTTCACGTGCTTCTGCACGTCCGCGGCAAGCCGCTTCAGCGCGGCGGCGCGGGTCGCATCGTCCGGTGCCTCGCGCAGCGCCAGCCAGGATTCCAGCGGGAACTTGGAATCGATCGCGATCGGGCCGGGCGGGTTGGGCAGGTGGATCAGGCAGTCGGCGCGCTTGCCGTTCGACAGCGTGGCCTGCAGCGCATAGGCCTCGGCCGGCAGACGGTCGGCGATGATCTGCTCCATCTGCGCCTCGCCGAAGGCGCCGCGGGCCTGCTTGTTGCCGAGGATCGACGACAGCGTCATCACCTGCGCGCCAAGTGCTTCGATGTTGCCGCGCGCGGCGTCGATCACCGCGAGGCGTTCGCGGATCTCGGTGGTGGTCGCGCCAAGGGATTGCGTGACACGCTCGGTCTGGCCGGACAGCGCCAGCGTCAGGCTTACGTTCTGCGCCTTGATCGCCTCGGTCAGCGACTTCTCGGCGCTGGTCATGCGTTCGGCGAGCGCCGCTTCCTGCGCGGCGATGCGCGAGACCTGTGCCTGCACCGCATCGTTCAGCACCCGCGTCTGGTCGAGCACCACGGCGTTCACACGATCGGCGATATCGCCTTCCAGCGCCGCGACGCGCTCCGCCTGGCGGTCCTGCGCCGCCGCCACCGCATCGACCCGCCCGAGGATCTGCCCGAGCACCGGATCGGGCGCGGGCCGGCGCAGCAGGATGGCGAGCACCAGCAGCACGGCGGCGAGCAGGATCGCTGCCGGCAGCGCGGCGTCGGGCGGCAGAAGGCCGAGGATGAGCCGGTCGTCCATGCGCCTCCGGGCGAATCGGGCTGTGTGCTGCGAGTTTCGCACCGCCCGTCGCGTCGGGCGAGGCTGGTCAGGCCGGGCTGGCGGGCCCCGCGGCCGGCACCAGCACCAGGCGGCCCGTTGCCACGCCGAAATGCGCACCGTGTAGGGCCAGGCGGCCGGTGGCGACGGCCTCCGCCACCCAGGGGAAAGTCATGAGGTTGCCGAGCGAGATGCGCACCGCCTCGTACTCGGCGATTTCCTGGCGCTGGTCGGGTGCGTCGCAGCGCAGCGCCACCTCCCGGGCGCGGCGCGCGATCCCCATCCAGCCGGCGACGAAGTCGCGTGCCTCGGGCGGCGCACCGTCCATCAGCGCGCGGATGCCGCCGCACAGTGCATGGCCCATCACCACGATGCGCGCCACCTGCAGCACGCGCACGGCGAATTCCACGCCGGCGCTGGTGCCGTGGAACAGCGCATCGGGCAGGTAGGGCGGCACCAGGTTCGCGACATTGCGCACGACGAACAACTCGCCCGGCCCGGCCGAGAAGATCATCTGCGGATCGACGCGGCTGTCCGAGCAGGCGATGACCATGGTGTGCGGGCGCTGCCCTGCGGCGGCCAGGGCCTCGAAGCGCGCGCGCTGCTGTGGCCAGGTCTCGGCGCGGAAGCGGCGGTAGCCGGCGATCAGCTCATCCATGCAGGGTCATCCTGGGCGCGTGGCGTGCAAGCACGCCACCCCTTGAATCGCATCGCGGCTGGTCGCGATCCGGGAGCACGACGGCGCTCGACCCGCACCTGGGAACAGGACAGCGGATCGTGCAAGGCACGATCCGGGAGCGCACGGCGCGACCGCGCCCAACCCGCCCGCGGCCGCCAGAGCACCAGTGCGGGGCGCGCAAGCCAAGCCGGCGGATGCCGGCGCCTGGCGTCTGAGGGCACGAAAAAACTAATGCCGGAAGTGCCGCATGCCGGTGAACACCATCGCGAGGCCCGCCTTGTCCGCCGCCGCGATCACCTCGGCGTCGCGGATCGACCCGCCGGGCTGGATCACCGCCGTGGCCCCGGCCGCCGCAGCCGTCTCGAGACCATCGGCGAAGGGGAAGAAGGCATCGGAGGCCACCACCGAACCCTGGGCCAGCGGGCGCTCGATCCCCGCCGCCTTCGCCGCGGCTTCGGACTTCCAGGCGGCGATGCGGCTGCTCTCGACGCGGTTCATCTGCCCCGCGCCGATGCCCACCGTCGCCATCCCCTTGGCATAGACGATGGCGTTCGACTTCACGTGCTTGCAGACGCGGAAGGCAAAGATCAGGTCGGCCATCTCGGCACGCGAGGGGGCGCGCTGCGTCACCACCTTCAGCATCGACTCGTCCACCTGGCCCGCGTCGCGGGACTGCGCCAGGAAGCCACCCGCCACCGACTTGAAGGCGAGGCCGGGTGCGGCCGCATCCGGCATGCCGCCGGTCAGCAGCAGGCGCAGGTTCTTCTTGCGCGCGAAGACCGCCTTCGCCGCGTCGTCGGCGTCGGGGGCGATCACCACCTCGGTGAAGATGGCCGTGATCTTCTCCGCCGCAGCCGCATCCAGGGTGCGGTTCGCCGCCACGATCCCGCCGAAGGCCGAGACCGGGTCGCACAGCAGCGCCTTGTCCCAGGCGCCCGCGAGATCGCCCGCCACCGCCGCGCCGCAGGGGTTCGCGTGCTTCACGATCACGATCGCCGGGCGGTCGAATTCCGCCACGCATTCGAAGGCGGCGTCGGTGTCGTTCAGGTTGTTGTAGGAAAGTTCCTTGCCTTGGACCTGGCGCGCCGTCGCGATGCCCGGGCGGTTGCTGCCATCCACGTAGAAGGCCGCCTGCTGGTGCGGGTTCTCGCCATAGCGCAGCCCCTGGCGCAGCACGCCGGGCAGCGTCAGGCGCGGCGGGAAGGCCTGCCCTTCCTGGCGCGCGAACCAGCCCGAGATCGCAGCGTCATAGGCCGCCGTGCGCGCATAGGCCGCGGCGGCGAGGCGCCGGCGGGTGGCAAGCGTGGTGCCGCCCCGCGCCTCGATCTCGGCCTGCACCTCGGCGAAATGCGCGGGTTCGGTCAGCACCGCGACGCCGGCGTGGTTCTTGGCGGCGGAGCGGATCATCGCCGGGCCGCCGATGTCGATGTTCTCGATGCAGTCCTCGGAGGAGGCGCCCTGCGCCACCGTCGCCTCGAAGGGGTAGAGGTTGACCGCCACCAGGTCGATCGGCGCGATGCCGTGCCGGTCCATCTGCGCCAGGTGCTCCGCCAGGTCGCGCCGGCCGAGGATGCCGCCATGCACCTGCGGCACCAGCGTCTTGACCCGCCCGTCCAGGATCTCGGGGAAGCCGGTGTGTTCGCTCACGTCCTTCACCGGCACGCCGGCCTCCCGCAGCGCGCGGGCGGTGCCGCCGGTAGACAGGATCTCGACCCCGCGCGCGGCGAGGAAGCGGCCGAATTCGACCAGCCCCGCCTTGTCGGAGACCGAGATCAGGGCGCGGCGGATGGGGAGGATGTCGCTCATGGCGGGGCCGCATAGACCCGCGCGACGGGCGCGTCCACATGGCGCCGGGCGGGCCGGGACACTGCCTGGGCGCGCGCCTGCCAGGGCGCCGCGGCCCTTTGGACCGCGCGGAGCTAGTGGCGCACGGCGCGCGCGGCGGCGGCATAGCCGGCGCGCCG
>NZ_JACADR010000013.1 GCF_016106005.1 Roseomonas rosulenta | reverse complement strand
TCCTCCGGCGCCACGGTGTCGCGCCCCGCCAGCGCAGCCGCGGCGATCGCGGCGCGCTGCGCCAGCATCGGCGCGCGCAGCGAGGCGATGCCGAGCGCGACGGCCGCGCCGCACAGCGCCTCCGTCACCTCATCGGGCACCAGCACGCCATCCAGCCGCGCGCGCGCGGCGGCGATGTCGGCGCCGGCTGCCCCGGCCTGGGGCAACGGCGCGATATGGAAGGCGAGGCGATCGCGCAGCGGCTCCGCCACCCCCTCATCCTCGATGCCCTCGTCCAGCGCGACCAGGCCGAAGCGCGCAGGCAGGCGCCGAGCGATGCCGTCGCGTTCCAGCGCGACCTCCTGCCCATCCAGCACGGCCGCGATGCGCGCGGCCATGCCGGGTGCGGCGCGCTCCGCCATCACCAGCAGCAGCACGCCGCCATCGGCTTCCGCGAGCACGCCGCGTTCCGCCACCGGCCGTCCGGCGGCGAGCGTGGCGGTCAGGTCAAGCCCGCCAAGCAGCCGCGAATCCGGCACCGAGGCCGGCATGCGCCGCCAGGCGGAGCCCTCGGGCATTGCGGCGCGCAGTGTCGCCAGCCAGCCGTCGCGCTCAGGCCCCGGTCCGGCGCGCAACACGGCCCCGCCAAGCCCGACCGGATCCACTGCCAGAAGCAACGCCGCGGCGCATTGGTCCGCCACCACTGCCGGGTCCGGCGCCGCGCGCGGCGGAGCGCGCCCGTCGCCGGCCGTCGTCACTGCCCGAACAACTCCGCGACCGCCCGCTCGACGCGCGTGGAGGAGGAGGTCTCGTCCAGCGGATTGCGCCGCAGCCGGTGGCGCAGCGCGGGGCTGGCCACGGCGCGCAGCTCGTCATCGCCGACGCGCTCGACTTCCTCGAGCGCCGCATGCGCGCGCGCGGCACGGATCAGCGTGAGCTCGCCGCGCAGGCCATCCGTACCGAGCGCCATGCAGAGCTGCGCGGCCCGTTCGAGCGCGGCATCCGGCACCTCGATGGAGGGCAGTGCGGCCCGCGCCGCAAGGATGCGGCGGCGCAGCTTTACCTGTTCCTTCTCCCAGGCCGCGCAGAAGGCGGCGTGGTCACGTTCGTAGGAATCGCGGCGGCGGATCACCTCGATGCGCGTCGGCAGGTCGGTCGGCGTGCGGACCTCGACGCACAGGCCGAAGCGATCCAGGAGTTGCGGGCGAAGCTCGCCCTCCTCCGGATTGCCCGATCCCACCAGCACGAAGCGCGCCGGGTGGCGGATCGAAATGCCCTCGCGCTCCACCAGGTTCTCGCCGGAGGCCGCGACATCGAGCAGCAGGTCGACCAGGTGGTCCTCGAGCAGGTTCACCTCGTCAATGTAGAGAAAGCCGCGATGGGCGCGGGCGAGCAGGCCGGGCTCGAAGGCCTTCACGCCCTCGGCAAGCGCGCGCTCGATGTCGAGCGCGCCGGCGACGCGGTCCTCGGTCGCGCCCAGCGGCAGGTCCACCACCGGCACCGGAACCTCGACAGCGCGCAGACGGGGCTTGGCGCGGCAGGCTTCGCACAGCGCCGCCGCATCGCCGGGGTCGCAGCCGAAGCGGCAGCCCTCGACCGCCTTCATCGGCGGCAGCAGCGCGGCAAGCGCGCGCACCGCCGTGGACTTGCCGGTGCCGCGATCGCCCAGCACCAGCACGCCGCCGATGCTGCCATCCACGGCGGCGACCAGCAGTGCGCGCAGCATCTCCTCCTGCGCGACGATGGCGGCGAAGGGATAGGGTGCGCGGGTCGCCGCGCGTGAGCGCGGCGCCTTCGTGCGGGTGGAGACGGCGGCCGCCTCCCCGCCCCGGTCATGGTCGCCGGGCAGCGAGTCCATCAAGCCGCGCGCCTCAGGCTGAACCTTGACCACACATCCTCCAGCGACGCGACCAGATGGTCCATGTCGGCATCAGTATGCACCGGCGAGGGCGTGATGCGCAGCCGCTCCGTGCCGCGCGGCACGGTGGGGTAGTTGATCGGCTGAACATAGACGCCGTGCTCGTCGAGCAGCAGGTCCGAGATGTTCTTGCAGATGACGGGATCGTAGACCATCACCGGCACGATATGACTATTGTTCTGCAGGTGCGGCACGCCGATGGCGTCGAGGCGCTTGCGCAGCGTGGCGGCGCGTTCGTGCAGGCGCTCGCGCTCGACCGTGCTGGCGCGCAGGTGCTGGATCGCGGCGCGCGCACCGGCGGCGACCGCCGGGGGCAGCGCGGTCGAGAAGATGAAGCCCGAGGCGAAGGACCGCACGAAGTCGCACATCGCATGCGTGCCCGCGATGTAGCCGCCGATCACGCCGAAGGCCTTTGCCAGCGTGCCCTCGATGACGGTCAGGCGATGCGATGCGCTGTCGCGCTCGGTGACACCGCCGCCGGTTGGGCCATAGAGGCCGACTCCATGCACCTCGTCGCAATAGGTCATGGCGCCGAATTCCTCGGCGACGTCGCAGATGTCGTGGATCGGCGCGATGTCGCCATCCATGGAATAGACGCTCTCGAAGGCGACCAGCTTCGGCGCCCTGGGGTCCAGTTCGGACAGCACGCGGCGCAGGTCGACCACGTCGTTGTGGCGGAACAGCCGGCGCTCGGCGCGGGAATGGCGCATGCCCTCGATCATGGAGGCGTGGTTCATCTCGTCCGAGACGATCACACAGCCCGGCATGCGCGAGGCCAGCGTGGACAGCGACGCCCAGTTCGACATGTAGCCCGAGTTGAACAGCAGCGCCGCCTCAGTCCCGTGCAGTGCCGCCAGTTCCTGTTCCAGCAGCACATGCGCGTGGTTGGTGCCCGAGATGTTGCGCGTGCCGCCCGCGCCCGCGCCGTAGCGGTCCAGCGCCTCGTGCATCGCCGCCAGAACCTTCGGGTGCTGCCCCATCCCGAGATAGTCGTTCGAGCACCACACCGTCACTTCACGCGTCTTGCCGGCGTCATGGCGGATCGCGCGGGGGAAGGCTCCGGCCTGGCGCTCGATGTCGGCGAAGACGCGGTAACGCCCCTCGCGCCGGAGGCCGTCGAGCTGCGCGCGGAAATAGGCTTCGTAGTTCATGGCGTCACCCCCCGGGTGCTCTGTTGCGCCTTGGCTGGCGAGCATGCGCGACGGCGCGGCGCGATGCCGATAGAATTCGCGGTGCGGTCCGAGGATACATTGACCTCGATCATGCCGCGGCTGGCCTCAGGCAGGCGAGCAGCGCGGCGCGCAGGCGCATCAGGTCCTGCGTGGCGCCGACCGCAACCACACGCGGCGCAGCATTGGCGGCGGGGGTGAAGGCAGCAAGCTGCGCGCGCCCCCCGGACAGGTCGAACTCCACCCAGCCCGAGCCCGAGGCGGAGCGCAGCGTGCCGCGCAGGCTCTCGACCGGGCCATAGGCGCCATCCGCCACCTCGTTCAGAAGGCGGCCCAGCCGGTCGGCGTCGCAGGGCGCGGAGAGGCCCGATTCCCAGGCCGCAACGCGCGGTGCCGCACGTCCCGAAGCCTCGCGGCGGTCCATTGCCCAGCGCCAGAGACGCTCGATCGGCAGGGGCATCATCAGGAACCAGTGTTCCAGCACGGCAAGCGCGGCCAGCGTGCCGAGCAGGCTCGCCGCCGTCACGTCGAAGGGCGTGGCGCCGGACTTGAACGCATGGTGGAACAGCCAGGCGCAGAACAGCGTCGAGGCCATGACGGAGAAAGGAAACAGCAGGTTCATCGAGCGGTGGCGGAAATAGGAACCGATGTAGCGCAGATGGTCCGGCAGGAAGACTTCGCCAGTGTTCCGCGCGCCCAGGAAGATGTTGATCTTGGTGGATTGCCGCATGACCCACAGGATCATGAAGGTCCATACGGCGACCTGGTTGGCCGCCCCCCATGACAGCGCCACCAGGACCACCGCCGCGGCGATGATGGCGCATTCGTGCCACAGGATGGCGCCGATCGCTGCGACCACGCGCCGCGGCCCCGACAGCCCCGGCGGGCAGGGCGTGCGCCGCGGCCCGGTGATCAGCCCGGTCAGGAAGGACAGCTCGATCCAGCCCCAGACCGCAAGGCCGCACAGGAAGCCAACATAGGCACCGGTGACCGAGCTGTCCTGCGCGATCGCCCAGGTTCCGGACAGCGCGCTCAGCAGGAAGAAGGTCGCGAAGGCCATGGAGCGGCGGAAGGTTTCCGGCCGCAGCCCGTCCAGCAGCAGGATCAGCCCAGTGCTGAACCACCAAACGAAGATAGCAACCAGAGCTGGAAGGGCAAATTCGGCCATGGTGCGGCGTGCCTCCCTGTCCTACCAGGCCGGCGCCAGCCGGGCATCGGCCGGCAGCGCATGCCGGCGCGGCCGCCGCAGCAGCGCGCGCAGGAAGGTCGTGCCAGCCGCAAGCGTCAGCCCCACGCGCTTCGCCCCGCCCACCACGCCGCCCTGCGCCTTGGCCGCGGCGATCCCCTCGCCCAGGACGCGCAGGCGTTCCATGTCGCGCAGGAAGCCCGGATGGTCGACGTCGAGCGTCGCCGGGAAGACCTGGCGGCAGATCTCCTCGGTGATGCGGAAGACGCGCATGTCGTAGTCGGTCGGCGTCATGCCGAGCGCCTTGTGGAACTCCGGCCGCGCATGGTCGCGCACGTACATCGTCGCGAAGACCGCGAGCTGGAAGAAGCGGCACCACCAGACGTTGTAGCCGCTGACCAGCGACGGGTTGGCGCGCATCAGCAGGGCAAAGGCCTCGCCGTGGCGGAACTCGTCGTTGCACCACTTCTCGAACCACTGGAAGATCGGGTGGAAGCGCAGCTCGGGGTGCTTCTCGAACTGCCGGAAGATGGTGATGTAGCGGGCGTAGCCGATCTTCTCGCTCAGGTAGGTGGCGTAGAAGATGAACTTCGGCTGGAAGTAGTGGTACTTCTTCGACTTGGTCAGGAAGCCAAGATCCACGCCGACGCCGATGTCCTTCAGGCTGTCGTTGATGAAGCCGGCATGGCGGCTTTCGTCGCGGGCCATCACCGCGAAGAGCTCCTTCATGTCCGGGTTGCTCACGCGCTTCTTGATCTCGGCATAGAGCACGCAGCCGGAGAATTCGGCGGTGACGCTGCTCACCAGGAATTCGACGAGTTCCTTCCGCAGCCCTTCGGGCAGGCTGTCGAGATCGAACTTGTCGAAATCCTCGTTGCGGACGAAGTGACCCTTGTTGGGGTCGGCGCGGAACTCATCCATCAGCCGGTCCCACTGGGCACGCAGCGGCTCCACATCCACCTTGTCCATGGCGGCGAAATCGGTGGTGTAGAAGCGCGGGCTGAGCACCGTCTCGGTCAGCGCCATGCGCGTCGCGACGGCCGACGACCCCTGCTTGGTTCCGAGCGGCAGTTCATCCGGGCCGCCGAGCACGAGGGCCTCCATCACGTGGCCTCCTTCGGCTCGAACCCGCAGTGATACAGCTCGGTCAGCTCGAAGATCGCGACCCATTGCGTCCAGAAGCGCGTGAACGGTCCGGCGCGGTAGACGGTGGCGCGCGTCTCGAAGGACATCTTCTCACCGAAGGCCACGTGGTCGGGCGTGCCATGCACCACCACACGGTCGCCCGGGCGGAGGTCCACGCCCTCGGGCACCGCATAGGCGTGGAAACTGTCGAAGCTGCGCTCGATCTCGACCGTGCAGGGAACCTCCAGCGTGGAGGGTCCGCCCAGCCAGCGCGGCCAGCCATTGCCCTTCGTCGTCATGTTTTATTTCTCCCCGATTGGCAGGAGACGCGCGAAGGCGTCCGCCTGCGTCTGGCCAAAGGCCAGAAGGTCAAGACGCCGGCCTGTGGCCGTGTCGTCCAGTGTCAGCCGTCCGTCGCTCCAGGACACCAGGCGGAAGGGTGCCTGCGGCCCAAGATCGCGCAACCGGCGGTCGCGCGCCAGCCCGCGCAGCGTGCCGCGCAGGAAGCCATCCTCGCCCGGGGCGACCAGCAGCACCTCGCGCCCCGTCGCGGCATCGCTCAGCACCACCGCGCCATCGCCGCGGTCGGCGGCGACGAAGCTACGCTCGCTGCGCACCAACGCCGAGCTCTCGGGTGCGCGGGCCGAGGGAAGCGGCGCGATCGTCAGTCCGACCAGCGCGAGGATTCCGAGGCCCATGGCCAGCACGGGACCCTTTCCGAAGACTTCCTGGCGCATGGTGCGATGCATCGCGGTCTCTCCCTTGTCTCAGGCCATTGCCTCGGCGCCAGGGCGCGAGGTGTTGCGCGGCGCATCGGCGCCAGCGATAGGCGTCACCGGCATGGCGGCCGCGGCGGCCAGAGCCCGACCCAGCACCTGCGCCACCGCCTCCGCATCCGGCAGAGCGCGCAGCATCGGCTCCGGTCGCGTGAAGCGCCAGGGTCGGCAATGCGGCCACAGCGCGATCCAGGAAGCGCGCTGCTTCCCCGCCAGGTGCAGCACCAGGTCGCCGCTGCCATCGGCGCGCCGCGACAAGGCGGCACTCTCCACAAGCGCGAAGGGCAGGTTGATGGTCACCGGCAGCGCGACCCCCACCCGCATCACGATGCGCCGGTTGGTGATGGAATAGACCGCGCCACGCGCCGCCATCCAAGCATAGGCGACCAGGAAGGCGATCGGCATCGCACCGATCAGCAGCATCAGCCCGGCGGCGGCTACCGCCTCGACCATGCTGCCCCCGGCAGTCGCGACCGAGGCCCCCTGCCAGGCCGCGACCATGGCGAAGTACGCGGCGATGCCGCGCACATGCAGCGCCCCGCGTGCCAGACCACGCCAACCGGGGCGGCCCTGCCAGAGCAGCGTCTCGCCCTCCGGCAAGCGTTCGGGCAGGCCGGGCACGGGCTCGAAGCCGTGCTCGGTCACCCCCGGACGGGCAGAGGCGCCGCTCATACCAGCGGCTCGCTGCGCTCGGGCGTGGCGTGCAGGTGGCCGCCGCCGAAATAGCCGGCGATCATGTCCTCCTCGAGCAGCGTGATCTGCTCGGGGCTCTTGATGCCGGGCGCGGCGGCGAACTGCGCGGCGGTCACCGACACCACGCGGACGTCGCCGTCGTCGTTGATTGTCGCGAGGAACATCGGCACCAGGATGCGCCGGCCGCCGACCGCGTCCACCTCGATGTAGCGCAGCACGTATTCCGACCGGTCGGTCCAGAGGTCGGCCACGGTGCCGACGGTCTCGCCGTCGAGCGTCGTGACCGGCCGGCCGATCGGGTTCGGATCCTCCTCCGCGATGTGCCAGCCCGGCGCGGCGCGGAGCGGGACGATCTTGGGCAGGTTGTCGTCATAGGCGAGGTCCGGCGCGTCGTGCCGCATGGCGTAGGACGCCGCGCCCAGGCCATCACGCATCGCATCGCCCTTGGGCGTGATGGGCGTGCCGTTGTACGGGTCCTCGATCACCAGGGCGGAGATGTCGCGCTCGGGCTGGTCGCCCTGCGTCACCGTCGCACCCGGCGGGTAGTGCAGGCGGAACACCTTGGGCGGCGGCGTCTCGGGGAAGCCGTGGATGGTACCGAAGTTCGGCCGGTCGGAGCGGTCGGACACAAGCGGATAGCCCTCGCGCTTGCCCTCCCGGTGCAGCCAGAACACCAGGAACGCGAAGAATGCGAAGAACAGGTAGAGCGACAGAGCCGCAAGGTCGAGAAACACCGGGGTGGGTGGTGGCGTGGGCATGGTGACCTCCGCTTCCTTCAGGATCGAATGGATGCCGGATCGGCGACGCCGGTCCGGGTAGTCACGGAAGGCCGCAGCCGGGCCACGAGGGGCCCGACAGCGGCAATGGTGGCGAACAGCAGCGCAATCTCCAGCGCATAGACGGTGACGTAGCCGGTGACAGGGCCTTCCAGCCCCGCACCGAGGAAGCCGCGTTCGGCAAGCGCGGTGACGCCATCGCGCAGCACACCGCCGAAGGCGATCGCCGCACCGCCGCAGGTGGCCTGAACCGCGCCCCAAAGGCCGAGCGCGAGCCCGGTGCGCTCAGGCGGCGCCGCCCGCATGCAGGCGGTCAGCGTGGCATGTGCGAAGAAGCCCGCACCCAGGCCGATCAGGGCGGTGCCGGCAGCGAATACGACGGTGGACCCGCTGGCGCCGGCGAAGATCACGAACGCGAAGCCGGCCACGCCGGTCAGCGCGCCATAGCCGCAGATCCGGTACGGATCCTGCCCGGCCGAGAGCCAGCGCGCCGCGAGGATGAAGCCGATCACGCCACCGCCAGCCATCAGCGCGGTCAACCCGGTTGTGGCGCCGACGCTCAGTCCCAGCACCTGGCCGCCATAGGGTTCCAGCAGCACGTCCTGCATGGCGAAGCCGGCGGTGCCGAGGCCCACTGCGGCCAGGCGGCGGTTCCACGGCCCATCGCGGCGCAAGACGTTGAAGCTCTCGAGGAAGCCCGGCTCGCCCTTGTCGAGGCCGGTGGTGCGGCTCGGGTCGAGCGCCTCCTGCTTCCACACGGCGATGAAGTTCAGCACCAGCGTGGCCGCGGCCACGCCCTGGATCAGCTGGATCAGCCGCAGCTGGCTGAACTCCGACAGCAACAGGCCGAACCCGATGGCGGCGACCACCATGCCCGCCAGCAGCATCATGGACAGCAGCGCGACCACGTTAGGCTGCGCGCGTTCCGGCACCAGGTCGGTGGCGAGCGCCAGACCCACGGTCTGCGTGGTGTGCAGCCCCGCGCCCACCATCAGGAAGGCGATCGCGGTGCAGACTTGCGCGACCCATGGCGGCGCCCAGGTGTCGCCCGAAAGGATCAGCAGCGCGAAGGGCATCATCGCCAGGCCGCCGAACTGGACCACGCTGCCCAGCCAGAAGTACGGCACGCGGCGCCAGCCGAGCACGGAGCGGTAGGTATCCGAACGGAAACCGATCAGTGCGCGCAGCGGCGCGAACACCAGCGGCAGCGCGACCATCAGAGCGACCAGGCCGGCCGAGACGCCGAGCTCGACGATCATCACCCGGTTCAGCGTCCCGATCAGCAGCACCGTCGACATCCCGCAGGAGAGCTGGAACAGCGACAGCCGGAACAGGCGCGACCAGGGCAGGTCGCCCGTATGCTCGTCGGCGAAGGGCAGCAGGTCGTGCCCGACCTTGGTCCAGACGCTGGCAAGACGGGCGTTGAGTCCACTCATCGCGCGAGCAACTCCATGGCCTGGGAGGTGTAGAAGCCCGAGGCGATCCGACGGCTGTGCCGCGGCACGAATCCGGCCAGGCCGGGGTCGCGTTCGATCTGGCGCCGCAGCGCGGCCTCGCCAACCGGTTCAATCGCCGGAGCGCGGTCGCCGCGCGGGAAGATCCGCCCGACCGTGTGCATCGCGGACAGCAGCACCGTGCGCGGGGCGAAGGTGAACAAGATCGACCCGCGCGTGCGCGCCGCCAGCCCCGCCAGCGCGCGCACCGCATCCGGCGCGCGATAATGGATCAGGCTGTCCATCGCGACGACGTGGTCGAAGGTACCGAGATACGGGTCGAGCATGTCGCCGACCTCGAATCGGATCTCGCCCGGCGTGCCGGCAGAGCGTTCGCGCGCCACCTGCACGAGCGAACGCGAGACATCGATCGCGACGACGGACGCGCCACGCTTGGCAGCCTCAACAGACAGTGCGCCGGTGCCGCAGCCGGCATCGAGCAGCCGCAGGCCACGCATATCCGCCGGCAGCCAGGACAGCAGCGTGGCGCGCATCGCGTCGCGCCCGGCGCGCACCGTGGCGCGGATACCCGAGACCGGCGCATCCGAAGTCAGCCGCTTCCAGGTCTCCGACGCCGTGCGATCGAAATAGGTCTCGATCTGCGTCCGCCGCGCCTGCCAGGTGCCGCCGCTCATCTCAGTCGAACCCCAGCAGGTCAAAGATGTCACGGTCCTTGAGCGGCTCCGCCTCCAGCGGATCCACTCCCGCCCAGAGCAGTTCCGCGAGCCGGATGTATTCCGCCTGCACGGCCACCATCTCTGGCGTCGCCTCCATCTCGAACAGGGTCGCCTTCTTCAGCCGCGAGCGCCGGATGGCGTCGAGATCGGGGAAATGCGCGAGCGTCTTCATCCCCGTGGCCTTGTTGAACTTCTCGATCTGGTCGGTCGCAGCGGACCGGTTGGCGATCACGCCGCCAAGCCGCACCGGATAGTTCTTCGACTTCGCCTTGATGGCCGCGACGATGCGGTTCATCGCGAAGATGCTGTCGAAATCATTGGCCGCAACCACGATGCCGCGATCGGCGTGCAACAGCGGGGATGCGAAGCCGCCGCAGACCACGTCGCCCAGTACGTCGAAGATCACCACATCGGTCTCGTCCAGCAGATGATGCTCCTTGAGCAGCTTCACCGTCTGACCGACCACGTAGCCGCCGCAGCCCGTGCCCGCCGGCGGCCCGCCGGCCTCGACACACAGCACGCCGTTGTATCCCTCGAAGACGAAGTCCTCGGTGCGCAGTTCCTCGGAATGGAACTCCACCGTCTCCAGCACGTCGATCACCGTGGGGATCAGGCGCTTGGTGAGGGTGAAGGTGCTGTCGTGCTTCGGGTCGCAGCCGATCTGCAGCACGCGGCGGCCAATCTTGGAGAAGGCGACGGCGAGGTTGGACGAGGTGGTGGACTTCCCGATACCGCCCTTGCCGTAGACGGCGAACACCTTGGCCGTGCCCACGGCGGCCATGGTGTCCATGTGCACCTGCACGCTGCCGTCGCCATCGCCGCGCCGGGACAAGGTCATCGAGGGCGGCGGGTTCATCACGACGGTCATGCAGGAACCCCTTCGGAAATGCCTTCGATGCGGTCTTCAAGTTCCTCGCCCGCGCGTCGCAGCGCATCGAGGACGTCGTCGCTCGGCTGCCAGTAGCGGCGCTCATGCGCCTCCAGCAGCCGGTTCGCGATGCGCGCGGCACCGGTCGGGTTCAGCGCGGCGAGGCGATGGCGCATCGTCTCGTCGAGCATGTAGGTCTGTGCCAGGTGCTGGTAGACCCAGGGCGCGACCTGCCCCGTGGTAGCCGACCAGCCGAGCGTGTTGGTCACCTGCGCCTCGATCGTGCGCACGCCCTCATGGCCGTGCTGCAGCAGCGGCTCGAACCACTTCGGGTTCAGCGCGCGGGTCCGGGTCTCGAGCGCAACCTGCTCGGCCACGGTGCGGACCTTGCCCTCGCCGCGCGTCTGGTCGCCGACGTACACGGCCGCGTCGCGGCCGCGTGCCGTACGCACCGCGCGGCTGATGCCGCCAAGCGTGTCGAAGTAGTGGTCGACACTGGTGATGCCGAGTTCCACGCTGTCGAGGTTCTGGTAGGTCGCCTCGACCGTGCCGAGCATGTGCGACAGCACCGCGTCCTGGCGCACCGGCCGGCCGCCGACGCCATAGGCGAAGCCCTTGCGGCGCACATAGGCGTCGCCGAGCTCGTCCTCCTCCTGCCAGGAGCCCTGCTCCAGCATCAGGTTGACGTTGGCACCATAGGCGCCATCGGCATTGCCGAAGACCCGCAGTGCCGCCTGTTCCATGGTGCCGCCATGCTGCGCCAGGAAGGCCAGCGCGTGTTTGCGCACAAAGTTCATATCGGCGGGTTCGTCGGCCTCGGCCGCCATCAGCGCGGCTTCGGCCAACAGCTTGGTCTGCATCGGCAGCAGGTCGCGGAAGATGCCCGAGAGCGTGACCACCGCATCCACCCGCGGCCGACCGAGCCGTTCGAGCGGCACCAGCTGCGCACCGGCCAGCCGCCCATAGCTGTCATGGCGCGGCTCCGCACCCATCAACCACAGCGCCTGGGCGATCGGCCCGCCCTCGGTCTTCAGGTTATCGGTGCCCCAGAGGACGATCGCCACCGTCTCGGGCAGCGCGCCGCTGTCCTCGACATGCCGCGCGAGCAGGCGTTCGGCCTGCTTCGCGCCATCCTGCACCGCAAAGGCTGAGGGAATGCGGAAGGGGTCGAAGCCGTGCAGGTTGCGCCCGGTCGGCAGCACATCGGTGTTGCGCAGCAGGTCGCCGCCAGGTGCGGGACGCGTGAAGCCGCCATCCAGCGCATGCAGGATGGCCGGGGTCTCGTGGTCCTGCGCCAAGAGCGCGTCCAGTTCGGCGCGCCTAGCAGGGTCGGTGACGCCCGCAGCATCGAGCATCTGCGCGCGCGCTTCCGGCCCCGGAGGCTCGCCGATGATGTGCAGTCCCTGCGGGATCAGTTCGTATTCCAGCTCCAGCAGCGACGCGCCCAGCTTCAGGATCTCCGCCGGCGCCGTGTCGCCCCAGACCGGTTCGGCCGTCGCGAGATCAACCTGCGAAGCCTGGGCCTGGATCAGCCCGGCCAGCGCGGCGCGCGTGCCATGATCCGTGTCCGGCGCCAGGTTGCGCCAGCGGTCCAGAGACGCCTTCAGATCGAGCAGCCCGCGATACAGCCCGGCATGCGCAACCGGCGGCGTAAGGTAGGAAATCAGCGTCGCCGCAGCGCGCCGCTTCGCCAGGGCGCCCTCGGATGGATTGTTCGATGCATAGAGGTTCAGGTTCGGCAGGTCGGCGATCAGCCGGTCCGGCCAGCATTCGCCGGAAACGCCCGTCTGCTTGCCCGGCATGAACTCCAGCGCGCCGTGCATGCCGTAGTGCAGCACCGCATGGGCACCGAAATCCTCGCGCATCCAGCGGTAGAAGGCCGAGAAGGCGTGCGTCGGCGCGAAGTCGCGTTCGAACAGCAGGCGCATCGGATCGCCTTCCCAGCCGAAATTGGGCTGGATGCCGATGAACACATTGCCCAACCGCAGTCCGTAGATCAGCAGCGAGGCGCCATCGGTCTGAACGCGTCCCGGCGCAGGGCCCCAGGTCTTCTCGATCTCGGCCAGGTGCGGCTCGCGCCGCACATGGTCGTCGGCGAGGACGCGAGCCTCGACGTTGCAGGGCGCGCCGTAGCGGGCGGCATTGCCTTCCAGCACCACCTTGCGCAGCGCCTCGACGCTCTCGGGGACATCCACCGTGTAGCCGCCGGCCTTCATCGCCTTCAGCGTGCGGAACAGCGATTCGAACACCGAGAGATAGGCCGCCGTGCCCGTCGCACCCGCATTGGGCGGGAAGTTGAAGAGCACGATCGCGACGCGCTTGGCGGCACGTTCGGTGCGCCGCAGCGCGACCAGCTTCGCCACGCGCGCGGCCAGCATCGCCACACGCTCGCGGTGCGGCATCATGTCGGAGGCGCAGGAAACACCATCACAACCTGGGCAGGGCGTGCCCGACCCGCGCGCGCCGCAGCGCCCACCGAAGGTGATCGGCGCGATCGCGCCATCCAACTCAGGGATTGCCACCATCATGGTGGCCTCGACCGGCGTCAGGCCGCGGGCATCGCCCTGCCACTGCGCCAGCGTCTGGAATTCCAGCGGGTGCGCCGCGACGTAGGGAACATCGAGGCGCGAGAGCATCTCCTCCGCCGCGTGCGCGTCGTTGTAGGCGGGCCCGCCCACCAGCGAGAAGCCGGTCAGAGACACCACGGCATCCACCGTGGCGCGACCGTCGCGCAGGAAGAACTGCTCGATCGCCGGGCGCTGGTCGAGGCCGCTCGCGAAAGCTGGCACCACCGTCAGCCCCTTGGCCTCCAGCGCAGCGATCACCCCGTCGTAATGCGCGGCATTGTCCGCCAGCAGGTAGGAGCGCATCACCAGCAGCCCGACCCTGCCCGCCCGGCCCTCGCGTGGCAGGGCGTCCAGGCGCTCGACGATGCGGCCCTTGGCGCGCGGATGATACAGCCCGACATCCGGGTACTGCACCGGCGCGGCCACCTTCAGCGACCCCGCCAGCTTCGCGCGCGGTCCCGTCGCATAGCGGTTGACCAGCAGGCGCACCATGTTGCCGAGATTCTCCTCGGTGCCCGCCAGCCAGTATTGCAGCCCGAGGAAGTATGCCCGGACGTCCTGCGCCGTGCCGGGGATGAAGCGCAGCAGCTTCGGCAGTTCGCGCAGCATGCGCATCTGACCCGCGCCGGAGGACCCGCTGCCCTTCCCCTTGGACCCGCGCAGTCGCTTGAGCAGGCCAAGGATGCCGCGCGCCTCGGCGGACATGTCGAAGCGGCCGAGCCGGGTCAGCTTCACCACCTCGCCGGCCGAAAGGCAGCACAGCATCGCATCGCACTCGGCGCGGCGTGCCTGCAGCGCCGGCAGTACCGCGCGGATATGCTCGTCGAGGAACATCATGGTGACGACGATGATGTCGCCCAGCGCGATGTCGGCCTTGCAGGCCGCCAGCGCGACCTCATCCGTCGCCCAGTCCTCCGCGGCATGCACCACGAAGCGCAGGCCCGGGATTTCGCGTTTCAGCACCGCTGCCGCACGGTCGGCTGACCGTGCCAAGTGGCTGTCCATCGTGACAAGCACGACGCGGACAGCCGCGGCCTCAGCGGGAGAAATGCGCTTTGGCGTCATACAATGTCTCGATGGTGATGGTTGAAAGGCCGCGCTCGCGCGCGAAGGACTCGGTGTTGCGGCGCGCCTTCCCGCGCACGAAGAACGGGATCTTCTTCAACTCGCTCTCGGCCTCGGCCGCCCAGGTGGCAGGGCCCGCGGCGACAGGTTCGGGCGGTGCCTCGCGTGCCGGCGCATGGCCCAGGTGGGACGGCGCGGCGCCGTCGGCGAACTCGAAATCCTCGCGGAACATGCCGAGCAGATGTTCCTCGAGCCCCATCATCAGCGGATGGACCCAGGTGTCGAAGATGACGTTCGCACCCTCGAACCCCATCTGGGGCGAGTAGCGCGCCGGAAAATCCTGCACATGCACCGGCGCCGAGATCACCGCGCAGGGCACACCCAGGCGCTTGGCAATGTGGCGTTCCATCTGCGTGCCCAGCACCAGCTCGGGCCGCAGCGCGGCGATGGCTTCCTCGACCTTCAGATAGTCGTCGGTGATCAGCGCCTCGATGCCATGCGCCTTCGCGGCCTCACGCACCTCGCGCGCATATTCGCGGCTGTAGGTGCCCAGGCCCACCACAACGAAGCTCAGTTCCTCGGCCGCGGTTCGCGCTGCGGCGATGGCGTGCGTGGCGTCGCCGAAGATGAAAACGCGCTTGCCGGTGAGATAGGTGCTGTCCACCGAACGCGAGTACCAAGGCAGGCGCGATGCCGCCTCGGCCAGCACCGCGGTCGCGTCGATGCCGACCAGCGCTGCCACCTCGGTGATGAATTCGCGCGTCGCGCCCACGCCGATCGGCACCGTCTTGGTGGCGGGAATTCCGTGCTGGCGCTGCAGGAAGGCCGCCGCCGTGCCCGCGGTCTCAGGATAGAGCACGACGTTCACATCGGCCTCGCCGAGCCGCGTCAGGTCCGCCGGCGTCGCCCCCATTGGCGCAACCACATTCACGTCGATGCCGAGTCGCGCCAGCAGACGCGTCACCTCCGTCACATCGTCGCGATGCCGGAAGCCGAGCGCCGTCGGACCCAGGATATTCGCGCGTGGGGCCGCCCCCGCCGCGCGCGGCACGCGCGGACCGGCGCAGGCGCGCACCAGGCGGTAGAAGGTCTCCGCCGCGCCCCAGTTTTCCTTCTTCTGGTAGGAAGGGAGCTCCAGCGCGACCACCGGCACCGGCAGCCCCAGCGTCTTGGCGAGGCCACCCGGATCGTCCTGGATCAGCTCCGCCGTGCAGGACGCGCCCACCAGCATCGCCTGCGGCTTGAAGCGCGCATAGGCATCGCGCGCCGCCTCCATGAACAGTTCGGCCGTGTCGCCACCAAGGTCGCGCGCCTGGAAGGACGTGTAGGTCACCGGCGGGCGCTTGCTGCGCCTTTCGATCATGGTGAAAAGCAGATCGGCATAGGTGTCGCCCTGCGGGGCGTGCAGGACGTAGTGGACACCCTCCATCGCAGTGGCGATACGCATCGCCCCCACATGCGGCGGCCCTTCATAGGTCCAGACGGCGAGCTCCATGGCGCTACACCATCAGCCTGGCGCGCCGCACCAGCGGCCGCGCGAACAATTCCGCCAGGTCACCTGCCTGTTCGAAGCCCTGGATCGGCGTGAACACCAGCTCGATCGCCCATTTCGTGGTGAGCCCCTCGGCCTCCAGCGGATTCGCGAGACCGAGGCCGCAGACCGTGATGTCCGGCCGCGTCGCGCGGCAGCGGTCGAGTTGCCGGTCCACATGCTGCCCCTCGGAGAGCGTGACGCCGGCCGGCAGCATCGCCAGCTCCTCGGCCAGGTGCTGGCGGTGCAGGTAGGGCGTGCCGACTTCGGTCAGCACCATTCCGCATTCGCGCGACAGGAAGCGCGCCAGCGGAATCTCGAGCTGCGAGTCGGGAAAGAAGAAGATCGACTTGCCCGCGAGGCGTTCGGACCGCTGTGCCAGCGCCGCCCGGGCGCGCGCCTGGCCCGGTGCCACCACGGCATCGAACTTCGCGGCATCGACGCCCCATTCGCGCGCAGCGGCGCGCAGCCATTCCGTGGTGCCCTCGGCGCCCAGCGGGAAGGGTGCGGCGAGTCGCTGCGCCCCGCGGGCTTCGAGCAGCCGCGCCGTCTCGGCCAGGAAGGGCTGGGCCAGCAGGAAGCGCGTGCCCTTCCCCACCGCCGGCAACTCGGCCGCGCGGCGCGAGGGCAGGAAGCGCACCGGCCCCACGCCAAGCGCCGCGAACAGGCGCAGGAACTGATCCTCGACCACCTCGGCCAGCGCGCCCACCACCAGCAGGGACCGCGCGGAGCCGGGCTCGGCGGGCATCTCGGGCACCAGGGCCGCGAGGCAGGCATCCTCGCCCTGGGTGAAGGTCGTCTCGATGCCGCTGCCGGAGTAGTTCAGCACCCGCACCGCCGGGCTGAACTGCTTCGACAGCCGCTGCGCCGCGCGGGAGAGATCGAGCTTGATCACCTCCGACGGACAGGAGCCCACCAGGAACAGCATGCGGATGTCGGGGCGGCGCTCGATCAGCCGGGTCACCACGCGGTCGAGCTCGTCATTGGCGTCGGACATGCCGGCCAGGTCGCGCTCGTCGATGATGGCGGTGGCGAAGCGCGGCTCGGCGAAGATCATCACGCCGGCGGCGGATTGCAGCAGGTGCGCGCATGTGCGGCTGCCGACCACCAGGAAGAAGGCGTCCTGGATCTTGCGGTGCAGCCAGATGATGCCGGTCAGCCCGCAGAAGACTTCGCGCTGGCCGCGTTCGCGAAGCACCGGCAACTCGCCGCAGCCCGCGGCGGCTTCGGGGCCGCTGCTCGCGGGGCTGGCGGCAAGGCCGTCCATCAGGCGGCTCCCGGCGCGGCGCCGTGCGAGTCGTTCCAGCGCGCCTCGTCTCGCCGTGCGGCGCGAAGCTTCAACAGGAACTGCGCTGCGTTGAAGACGTAGGCTGCGTAGGCGGCCAGGGCGAGCATCATCTGCGCCCGCCCGTCGCCGATGCCGGCGAAGACCACCCAGAGATAGGCGGTGTGCAGCGCCAGCACGAGCATGCTGAACACGTCTTCCCAGAAGAAGGCGGGGGCGAAGAGGTAGCGCCCGAAGACCTCCTTCTCCCAGATGCAACCGGTGATCATGATGGCATAGAGCGTCACGGTCTTGACCACGACCGACCAGGTTGCCGCCTCGAGCCCCTGGCCGGTCAGCAGGAAGCGCACCACGAGGCCGAGGCTGACCAGGAAGACCGCGAACTGCACCGGGGCCAGAACCCCCTGGACGATCGTCCAGGCCGAGTGATCGCGGCGGACGCGTTCCTCGGGCGAATAGAGCGGGCGCGACGCCAGTACGGCGCGCCGACTGCGGCCAGTGGAGGCCCCCCAGGGGGAACAATCGAGGGCATCGAGAAGCCCTCCGCCGCGCCTAGAACCGTGCATCGCTTGACATCCCCTCGAGTGCGTCATCGCCTGTCGGTCCGGCTGCCTGCCGTCCGAACCGGACGGTGCCGCCGGGGGAGGAGTGTGGAGGCCCTGCGTGTCGTTCCCGACAAAGTGTCATTCGGCCCTCCTTCCCCGTGCTGCTGGCTGTTCGGAGGCTAGGAGGGGGCGCATCGGAGTGTCAAGCGAGATTGACGTATTGATCGCTTGACACTTCTGGCGCCGAGGCATGTAGTCCGCGACAGGAGATGTCGATGGTGGGCAAGCCCATGCCGGGCCAGGATCGCGATACCGAGGCCGAGCGGACCGGGAACGAGGGCGATTCAGCTCCGGTTCGCGGCGGTGAATTCCTGCGCGTCTCCCTGGACAAGCGTCAGGCTCCGCAGGCCACGGCCGCCCGTCGTCGCCGCAACCGCGTCGCCGTGCTGGCGAAGACGCTGGAGACCGAGATCATCCCGCGCCTGCTGCTGGCGCACCGCAAGAACGTCACGGCCGCCTACATCGACTCCGGCCCCGGCAGTGGACCCGGCGCGGAAGACGTCGCCACCCTCATCAGCCTCGCCATGAAGGCCGACCTGCCCGGCGCGCTGGCCTACCTCGAAGGCCTGCGCGCGCGCAGCATGTCGCTCGACCGCATCTACCTCGACCTGCTCTCCCCGGTGGCGCGCCGCCTCGGCGTGATGTGGGAGGAGGATGAATGCGACTTCACCACCGTCACGATCGCCCTGTCCTGCCTTCACCAGGTGGTGCGCGAGTACAGCCCGGCCTTCATGCTGCGCGCCATCCGCGCCGAGCCGGACCGCCGCGTGCTGCTCGCCCCCGCGCCGGGGGAACAGCACAGCTTCGGCATGCTCGTCGTGGAGCAGTTCTTCCGCGGTGCGGGCTGGGATGTCTGGTCCGGCGCCGGGGTCGAGCGCCACGAGATCCTTGAGGCTGCGCAGCGCGTCTGGTTCGGAGTCGCCGGCTTCTCGCTCGCCTGCGAGGACCACCTGAGCGGGCTCGCGATGCTGATCCGCGACGTGCGTCGCATCTCGCGCAATGCCGGCGTCGGCATTCTGGTGGGTGGGGCGCTCTTCGTCGACCGTCCGGACCTGGTGTCGCTCGTCGGGGCTGATGCCACCGCGGCCGATGGCCGACAGGCGACGCTGCAGGCCGAGACCATGCTCGCCCTCCTGGGGCGCGACACGTGACGCGGCAAGCGCGCCGCGGCGCCACAACCGGGCAGGCCAACGAGAGTGCGCGCGTCAGGCGCGGACGATGCCCTGACCGAACGCCCTTCCTGAATCATGTGGGGAGCAGGCACAGCAAGCAAAGGCGGACCAGCTGGTGAAAGCCTTCAGCACTCCCCGCGTGTCGCTTGGCGACCTCGATGCGGATGCGGCCGCCGCGCTGATCAGCGCGGCGGCCGATATCGCCCTCATCCTGGACGAGCACGGCATCATCCGCGACGTCGCCTTCAGCAGCGAGGAACTCTCGCGGGAATTCGCCTCCCATGGCAACTGGCTCGGCCAGCCCTGGATCGATACCGTCGCTCGGGACAGCCGCCCGAAGGTCGAGGAGATCACCCGCCGCGGCGCCGCGACCGAGGGTGGGCGCTGGCGCCACGTGAACCAGGTCGCGGGCGACGGCGCCTCGGTGCCGATCCTCTATTCGGCGGCGCCGGTCGGCAAGGCCGGGCGCATCGTGGTGTTCGGGCGCGACCTGCGCCCTGTCTCCCGCCTGCAGCAGCGCCTGGTCGAGGTGCAGCAGTCGATGGAGCGCGACTATTCGCGCCTGCGCCAGGCCGAGACACGCTACCGCCTGCTGTTCCAGATGTCGCCCGACCCGGTGCTGGTGCTGGACGGCACGACGCTGCGCGTGACCGAGGCCAATCCCGCGGCGCTGCGCCTGTTCGGCAAGGGCGAGCGCCGGGCGGTCGGGCGTACCATCGCCGAGGCCTTCGCGCCCGAGTCGCGCTCGGCGGTGCAGGCGCTGCTCGCCTCCGTGCGCGCCGCCGGTCGCGCAGACGACGTGCAGGCGCGCCTCGCGGAGGGTGGCGGCGACGTCACCGTCTCGGCCTCCACCTTCCGCCAGGAAGGCACGCTGCTGTTCCTGGTGCGCATCGCCCTGCCCGACCAGGCCGTGGTCGCGATGCCGCCGATCAAGACCAAGATGCTGAAGCTGATCGAAGGCGCGCCCGACGCCTTCGTGGTGGCGGGCTCGGACGGGCGGATCATCACCGCCAACGCCGCCTTCCTCGAGATGATCGAGGTCCCGGGCGAGGAACAGGCGCGCGGCGAACCGCTCGAACGCTGGCTCGGCAACCAGGATGTCGAGGCCGAGGTGCTGTTCGGCCACCTGCGCAACCGCGGCACGGTGCGGCTGTATTCCTCCGTGCTGCGCGGCGAGCACGGCGCGCGGACCGAGGTCGAGATCTCCGCCGTCACGGTGATGAACGGCGGCAAGCCGGTCTTCGGCTTCACCATGCGCGACGTCGGCCCGCGGGTGCGCGCGCCGGTGCCCGCCGGGGCACGGCCCACGCGCTCGGTCGAGCAGCTTACCGAGCTGATCGGCCGCGTGCCGCTCAAGGACCTGGTGCGCGAGGCGACCGACGCGATCGAGCGCCTGTGCATCGAGGCTGCGCTCGAGCTGTCGGGCGACAACCGCGCCTCGGCCGCCGAGATGCTCGGGCTGTCGCGGCAGTCCCTGTATGTGAAGCTGCGCCGCTACGGCCTCGGCGACCTCGGCGCCGAGCCGGGCGAGCAGCTCTAGGATCGCCGTGTCGGGCCGCACCGAAACCCCCGACGCGCCGGCCCGGCTGGCGCGCAGCCACCCGGCCCCCGGCGTGGTGCTGGAACTGCTGAAGCCGATCACCTGGTTTCCGCCGATGTGGGCCTTCATGTGCGGCGCGGTCTCCTCGGGCGCGTCCTTCGGCGCGACCTGGCACCTCGCACTCGCCGGCATCATCCTCGCCGGGCCGCTGGTCTGCGGCATGAGCCAGGCGGTGAACGACTGGTTCGACCGGCACGTGGACGCCATCAATGAACCGCAGCGCCCGATCCCTTCGGGGCGCATGCCGGGGCGCTGGGGCCTGTACGTCGCGGTGGCCTGGACCGGCGTGTCGCTGGCCTGGGGCGCGATGCTGGGCTTCTGGGGGTTCCTCGCGACGCTGCTGGGCGTCGCCCTCGCCTGGGCCTATTCGGCGCCGCCGCTGCGGCTCAAGGCGAATGGCTGGTGGGGCAACCTGGCCTGCGGGTTGGCCTATGAGAGCCTGCCCTGGATCACCGCCGCCGCAGTGCTCTCGGCCGCCGCGCCGAGCGTCGAGGTGCTGATGATCGCCACGCTGTATGGCCTGTCGGCGCACGGCATCATGACGCTGAACGACTTCAAGGCGATCGAGGGCGACCGGCGGATCGGCATCCGCTCCCTGCCGGTCCAGCTGGGGCCGGAGCGTGCCGCGCGCGTCGCCTGCTGGTGCATGGGCGTGCCGCAGGTCGTCGTGGTGGCGCTGCTGGTCGTGATGGATGCGCCGGTGCATGCCGCCATCGTCGCGCTGCTGCTGGCCGGCCAGGGCTGGGCCATGGCGCGCATGCTGCGCGACCCGAAGGCGCTCGCACCCTGGTACAACGGCACGGGGGTGCTGATGTTCGTGCTCGGCATGCTGACCTGCGGCTTCGCGCTGCGGGCGGGGGCGGTGCTGTGATGCAGGCCCCGATGCGTGTCCCATTGGGCTGGCTCGGCATCCTGCGGCTGGGGCTCGTGCAGACGGCGCTGGGGGCGATCGTGGTGCTCACCACATCGGCGCTGAACCGCGTGATGGTGGTGGAGCTCGCGCTGCCCGCCACGCTGCCGGGCGTGCTGGTGGGCATCCACTACGCGCTGCAGATGCTGCGCCCGCGCTGGGGCTACGGGTCGGACATGGGCGGGCGCCGCACACCCTGGATCCTGGGCGGCATGGCGGTGCTGGGCCTGGGCGGCGTGCTGGCCGCGGCTGCGACCGCGCTGATGGGCGAGGCCTTCATTGCCGGCCTGGCGCTGGCGGTGCTGGCCTTTCTGCTGATCGGGCTGGGCGTCGGCGCCGCTGGGACATCTTTGCTGGTGCTGCTGGCCGCGCGCGTCGACGAGACGCGCCGCGCCGCGGCAGCCTCGATCGTCTGGATCATGATGATCGCGGGCTTCATCCTGACCACGGCGATCGGCGGGAAGCTGCTCGATCCCTATTCGCCTGAACGGCTGGTCGCGGTCTCGGCGGGGGTGTCGCTGATCGCGATGCTGCTCGCGACTCTGGGCGTGCTGGGCATAGAGGGCCCCTCCCCGGCCCGGCCCGCCGTCGGGTCGCCGGCCGCGAAGCCGCCCTTCCGCCGCGCCATGGCGGAGGTCTGGGCCGAACCGGAAGCGCGGCGCTTCACGATCTTCATCTTCCTCTCGATGCTCGCCTACAGCGCGCAGGACCTGATCCTGGAGCCCTTCGCGGGGTCCGTCTTCGGCAAGACGCTCGGCGAGAGCACGCAGCTCTCCTCCCTGCAGAACGGCGGCACGCTGGCGGGCATGGTGCTCGTGGCGGTGATCGGCTCGGCCTTCGCCGGGCGCTTCGCGCATACGCTGCGCGCCTGGACCGTGGGCGGCTGCCTCTTCGCGGCGTCCGTGCTGCTGGTGCTGGCCGCGAGCCCGGCGATCGGCGACGACTTCCCGCTGGCCGGCGCTTTCTTCGCACTGGGCCTGGGCAACGGAATCTTCGCCGCAGCGGCCATCGCATCGATGATGCAGATGGTGGGCCAGGGCCGCGAGAAGCGCGAGGGCACCCGCATGGGCATGTGGGGCGCGGCGCAGGCCGTGGCCTTCGGCATTGGCGGGCTGGCCGGGGCGGCGATGGTCGATGTGGCGCGAATCGCGCTCGGCGCGCCGCACGCGGCCTATGCCGCCGTCTTCGTCGTCGATGCGCTCGTCTTCATCGCCGCTGCGCTGCTCGCCGCGCGGATCGGCCGCCCGCGCCGCGAACCTGGCTACGGCCCCATGCTTCCCGCCGAATGAGACCGGAGACCGCCATGCAGACGCAGGATCAATTCGACGTGGTGGTCGTGGGGGGCGGGCCTTCGGGCGCCATCGCCGCCGAGGACCTGGCGCGTGCGGGACGGCGCGTCGCGCTGCTGGATCGCGCAGGGCGCATCAAGCCCTGCGGCGGCGCCATCCCGCCGCGGCTGATCCGCGACTTCGCCATCCCCGACCACATCATCTGCGCCCGTGTGAACAGCGCGCGCATGATCGCCCCCTCCGCGCGCGAGGTGGACATGCCCATCGAGGGCAATGGCTACGTCGCCATGGTGGACCGCGAGCATTTCGACGAGTTCCTGCGCGCCCGCGCCGCGCATGAAGGTGCGGAGCGCTTCACCGGCACCTTCGAATCCATCGAGCGCGAATCCGACGGCAGCCCCGTCGTGGTGTTCGAGGACAAGAACGGCACGACCCACCGCCTGCGCACGCGCCTCGTGATTGGCGCCGATGGCGCGCGATCCAAGGTGGCGAAGCAGGAGGTCCCGGCGGCGGCGAAGATTCCCTTCGTCTTCGCCTATCACGAGATCATCGAGGCGCCCGCCCCCTCGCACGCCTACGACCCCAAGCGCTGCGACGTCTTCTACCAGGGCAAGCACTCGCCCGATTTCTATTCCTGGATCTTCCCGCATGGGAACACCGCCAGCATCGGCACGGGCTCGGCGCAGAAGGGCTTCGCGCTGCGGGCCTCGATCGCCGAGCTGCGCAAGTCCACCGGCCTCGATACCGCGCGGACGCTGCGCCACGAAGGGGCGCCCATCCCGATGAAGCCGGCCAAGCGCTGGGACAACGGGCGCGACGTCGTGCTGGCCGGCGATGCCGCCGGCGTGGTCGCACCTGCCTCGGGCGAGGGCATCTACTACGCCATGCTGGGCGGGCGGCTCGCCGCCGAGGCCTGCGAGGCCTGCCTTGCCACCGGCGACGCACGCGCGCTGAAGCTCGCGCGCAAGCGCTTCATGAAGGGCCATGGCACGGTCTTCATGGTGCTCGGGATCATGCAGTACTTCTGGTACTCGTCCGAGAAGCGCCGCGAGAAGTTCGTCAAGATCTGCGCCGACAAGGACGTCCAGCGCCTGACGTGGGAATCCTACATGAACAAGGAACTCACGCGGCGCGACCCGATGGCGCATGTGCGCATCTTCTTCAAGGACCTGGCGCACCTGTTCGGCTTCGCCCGCGCATGAGCGAGATCGCCGAACGCCCGATCGCGCCGCTGCGCATCGGCACCCGCGCCTCGCCGCTCGCGCTGTGGCAGGCGCGGCACTTCCTCGCACGCATCGGCGGCTTCTGCCCGATGCTGCAGGGCGAGACCGCCTTCGAGGAAACCGCGCTCTCGACCGCGGGCGACCGCATCCAGGACCGCCGCCTGGCCGAGATCGGCGGCAAGGGTCTTTTCGCCAAGGAGATCCATGAGGCGCTGCTCGATGGGCGCGTCGACTTCGCGGTGCATTCGCTCAAGGACCTCGAGACCGAACTGCCCCCCGGCATCGTGCTCGCCTGCCTGCTGAAGCGCGAGGATGCGCGCGACGCCATCGTGCTGGCCCCCGCCTGCGGCGAACCCACGCGCGAGGACCCGCTCGCCTGCCTGCCGCAGGGCGCGCAGGTCGGCACCTCCTCCGTGCGACGGCAGTCGCAGTTGCTGCATGCGCGCCCTGACCTGCGCGTCGAGACCATCCGCGGCAATGTCCAGACCCGGCTGCGCCGCCTGCGCGAGGGCGAGTTCCACGCCACCATGCTCGCCTATGCCGGGCTGAAGCGACTCGGCCTCGAGTCCGAGGCCGGCGTCGTGCTCGATGCGGAGGACATGGTCCCCGCTGCCGGCCAGGGCATCGTCGGCATCACCGTGCGCGCGGACGACACGGCGCTGCGCGACCTGCTCGCCGCCATCGAGGATCCGCTGGCGCGCGCCGTCGCCACCGCCGAACGCGCGCTGCTGGCGGCCCTCGACGGATCCTGCCGCACACCGATCGGCGGTCATGCGCGCGTGCTGATGGACGGGCAGCTCTACCTCACCGGCCTGATCGCGCGCGCGGACGGGTCCTTCCTGCTGCGCCGGCGGGTCAGCGGCGCGATCGAGGACGCCGCGCGCATCGGGCGTGAGCTCGGCGACAGCCTGCGCCGGGACAGCCCCGCCGATATCCTCAGCTGACGGGCGCGCCGGCCGCGCGACATCCTGCCCGCAACGGACGCGGTGCGATCAGGCATATCGGGTGCCTGACACCGCGCTTCGACGTATCCGCGCTCATGGACCAACGCGGCTGAGTGCGCTCTGTCGCCGGATGATGCCGGCACCGACCCGGATTGCCGGTCGCGTGCCGCGATCGATGGGCCCTGGCGCCGGCGCTTGGTTTCAGCCGAACCAGCGCGCGTACTGCGCGACCGGGCGCCGGCGCGGGGCGTAGGTCTGCGCGACGGTGTCCTCGCGCCGGCGGTTCACCTCATCCGCCATCACGCGCTGCAGCACGCGCAGGCGCGCATCATCGAGCGTGGCGACCCAGAGCCGTGTGAAGGAAGCGTCGTGGACGGGGTCGAGAACCATGCGCGGGATCTCGATCTCGGCGGCTAGGTGCTCGACCTCGGCGGCGGCGGAAGGGCTCGCCGCGGCCAGGGCACGCAGCCGGCGCGGGTCGGTCACAAGCGATGCGACGAAGGCGTCCATCTCGCCGCGCGCGCGTTCCAGCGCCTCGATGTCGCTCGCAGATTCGGCGCGTCGGAGCCCGGCCTTCAGCCGATCATAGGCGATCCGGTAGCTGTTCCCGTTCATGGCGCCCCTCCAAGCCGCGCCATCAGAACGGACAGCGCGAACTGTCATTCAGAGTTTACACTCTCTCAGGCTGCGACGTCATCCAAAACAATACGTCTCAGCCGCGCCAGCGCCCGCGCAGGTCCCACAGATGGGACGCCAGCGCCGCCAGCAGGGCCACCGGGATCAGCGGCCAGGCCGCACCGGTCAAGGCCAGCCGCAGCGCCAGCACCAGGAAAGCGCCGGGCAGCAGCAGCGCCGCCACCGCGCGCGGCGCGAGCCCGCGCCCCGTCGCGCGATGCCAGGCGAGCAGTGCCGCCGCCTCGATCACCATGCAGGCCAGGATGACATCCGCGACGCCTCCGCTGCGCACAAGGCCTTCCATGCCCTCACCATTCCCCTGCAATGCCGCGCTTTCGCCTTGCCAGAATGGCAAAGGTGATTAATTGGCGGGTGCCGATCACTTGAGGCACTCGCCCCGCGCCCGCAACTGCACATCGCGGACGCTCTTTCATTGTCGGGAGGAAGTTTCGCATGCGTCGAATGCTGATGACGATCGCCGTGGCCGCCGCGGCCTTTGCGCCTGGCCTCGCATCCGCCCAGTCGGGCGACGCCGCCGCAGGCCAGCGCGTGTTCAACCAGTGCCGAGCCTGCCATATCAGCGAGAACAACGGCCGGAACGGCGTCGGCCCGAATCTGTGGGGCGTGGTCGGCCGTCGTGCCGCCTCTATCGAGGGCTTCCGCTACTCGGCCAACATGCGCACCCTCGGCGAGGGCGGGCATACCTGGACCGAGGACAACCTGCGCGCCTACATCACGAACCCGAAGGCGGTCGCGCCGCAGGGCAGCATGTCCTACCCGGGCCTGCGCAACGAGGCGCAGCTCACCGACCTGATCGCCTACCTCAACACCCTGAAGTAGCCCGCGCGTGGGCGGCGGCTCAGGCTGCCGCCCGCCGCTGCCGGTACGCGCTCAGCGTGCCGGCATGCATCAGCCGGCCCGGCAGCGGACGGCCAATGATGCACTCCGCGAGGCGCGCGGCCTCGACCAACGCCTCAAGATCCACCCCGGTCCCGATCCCCATCTCGTGGCACAGGAAGACCATGTCTTCCGTGCAGATATTGCCCGCCCCGCGCGCATCGCCGTGGCCGGCGAAGGGGCAGCCGCCCAGCCCCGCGACCGAGCTGTCGAAATGGCTGACACCCATCTCGAGCGCTGCCAGCACATTGGCGGGGCCGAGGCCGCGCGTGTCGTGCAGGTGCAGCCCCACCTCGGCCTCCGGCACCGCCTCGCGCAGCAGGCCCACGGCGCGGCGGATTGCCTGCGGATTGGCCCAGCCCATGGTGTCCGCCAGGTACAGCCGCGGTGCGTCCATGCCGCGCGCGCGGCAGGTATTCCAGGCCCAGGCCAGCTCCGCCACCGCCTTGCGCGGCTCCACCGGCCCCTCGAAGTTGCAGCCGAAGGCGGCCATGACCAGCGCGCGCTCCATCGGCACGCCATCGGCCGCGTAGCGGTCGAGCCAGCCCTCGACGCGCGCGCGCATCTGCGCGGCGGTGCAGTTGTTGTTGCGCAGCGCGAAGGCGTCGGAGGCATAGAGCGCGATGCGCCCGGTGATGTGCACGCCCTGCGCGGCGCGCGCGCGCTCGTAGCCGCGCTCGTTCAGCCAGACCGCATCGTAGCGCACGCCGAGCTTGCGTCGGATGGCGGCGAATAACGCCTCGGAATCGGCCATCTGCGGCACGGCCTTGGGCGAGACGAAGGATGCGACCTGGATTTCCTCGAGCCCCGTCTCCGATAGCGCATCGACCAGCGCCGCGCGGTCGACCAGCGGGAAGGTGCCGCGTTCGATCTGGAAGCCCTCGCGCGGGCCTTCCTCGTGGAAATGGACATGCCGGGGCAGATCGGACATCGCTGTTCCTCCCGTCCCGCATGGGCCGGGCGTTGACACCCGGCCATGGTCGCAGGGACGCTGTTGCTTGCGGCCGAGCCTACGACCGCCCCGGGCGCCCCGCCAGAGGGCGCCGCACCGGAGGACCGCCCGATGCCCCTCACCCGCCGCGCTGCGATCGCAGCACTCGGCGCCCTGCCCGCCACGGCGCGCGCGCAGACCGCGGAACCTGCCTGGCCGTCGCGCCCGATCCGCTTCATCGTCGCCTTCCCCGCCGGCTCCGGCACCGACGTGACGACGCGGCTCTTCGCCGACCCGATCGGCGCGGAGCTCGGCCAGCCGGTGGTGGTGGACAATCGCGGCGGCGCCAACGGCTTCATCGCCTCCGAGGCGGTCGCGCGCGCCAGGCCCGATGGCTACACCTTCCTCTGGACCGCCAACACCACGCATGGGTCGAACCCGGCGCTGTTCCGCCGCCTGCCCTACGATCCGGTGGCCGACTTCGCGCCGGTCGCGGTGATCGGCGTGGGCGTGCTGCTGGTGGTGGTGAACAACGACCTGCCGGTACGATCGATGCAGGACCTTGTCGCCTATGCACGGGCCCATCCGGGGCGGCTGAACTTCGCGTCAGGCTCGGCATCGTCGCGCGTGGCGGGCGAGATGTTCAAGGCGCAGGCCGGCATCGACATGGTGAACGTGACCTATCGGTCGAACCCGCTTGGCATCACGGACGTCATCGGCGGCGTCGCGCAGGTGATGTTCGTCGATGCCACCACATCGGCACCCCATGCGCGCGAGGGTCGCGTTCGCGCCATCGGCGTGACCAGCCGGGAACGCGTCTCGCTGTTGCCGGGTGTGCCCACCGTCGAGGAACAGGGCTTCCCCGGCTACGAGATGCTGTCCTGGAACGCGGTCTATGCACCAGCCGGCACGCCCGCGCCGATCGTGCTGCGCATGAACCGGCTGATCAACGAGATCATGGCGCGACCCGTGGTGAACGAGCGCATCACCGCCAACGGCATGGTGCTGCGCCCGGGCTCGCCGGACGACCTCGCGACCTTCCAGGCGGCGGAGATCGACAAGTGGAAACGCCTGGTGACGGCGGCGGGGATCGAACTGCAATGACCGAAGGTGTGCTCGCCGGCCTGCGCGTTGTGGAACTCGGCCAGGTGCTGGCCGGCCCCTTCGCCGGCGCGATCTTCGCCGACCTGGGTGCGGAGGTCATCAAGGTGGAAAAGCCCGACGGCGGCGACGATGCCCGCCAGATGGGCGCGGCCTTCCGCCATGGCGACGCGCTGAACTTCCACGAGTTCAATCGCGGCAAGAAGTCGGTCACGCTCGACCTGAAGTCTCCGGAGGGCGTGGCGGCGCTGCATGCGCTGCTGGCCGATGCCGACATCATGCTGCACAACCTGCGCCCCGGCGTGGCCGAGGCGCTCGGCATCGGGCCGGCGGAGGTGACCGCGCGCCATCCGCGGCTGATCTATTGCGCCATGGCCGCCTTCGGCCATGTCGGGCCGGAACGCCTGCGCCCGGGCTACGAGCCATTGCTGCAGGCGTTCGGCGGCCTGTCCTCGATCACCGGCGAACCGGGCGGGCCGCCAGTGCGCATGGGCGCCTCGGTGGTGGACCAGGGCACCGGCATGTGGACCGTGCTGGGCGCGCTCGCGCTGCTGGAACGCCGCCACCGGACGGGGCGCGGCGGCGTGGTGAACACCTCCCTTCTCGAGACGGCGCTGCTCTGGGCGGGGCAGAAGATCAGCAGCTACGTCAACACTGGCAAGGTCGGCGAGCGGCATGCCTCCGGCCACCCGAACTTCGTGCCCTACCAGGCCTTCGACGCGGCGGACGGGCCGATCCTGGTGTGCTGCGGCAATGACCGGCTGTTTGCACGCTTCGCCGCCGAGCTCGGACATCAGGACTGGCGCGAGGATCCGCGCTTCGCCACCAACCGCGCGCGGCTGGCCCACCAGGGCGACTTGCTGCCGATGATCGCCGCCATCATGCGCGGCGCGCCGCGCGCCGAATGGCTCGCGCGGCTGCAGCGCGTGGGTGTGCCCTGCGCACCGGTGAACGCCATCCCGGAGGTGCTGGCCGAACCCCAGGTGCAGGCCATGGGCATGGTGCGGCCCGTCCCCGGCGAGGATTTCTCGCTGGTAGCCCTGCCGCTCTCCTTCGATGGCGAGCGGCCGCGCATGCAGGGGCCGGCGCCGCGCCTGGGCGCCGACAACGCGATGGTGGCGAAGCGGGCGGCGGAGTAGCGCCGCTCAGACCTTCGTCAGCAGCTCGGGGCCCAGCGCATCCATCGTGTTGACGCCGACCAGAGCCAGGTCGCGATGGATCTCCTCCTGCAGGAGATCGATCGCGCGTTCCACGCCCGGCTGCCCGCGCACCGCCGCGGCGCACAGCATGGGCCGGCCGACGAAGACGAAATCCGCACCCAGCGCATAGGCCTTCATCACGTCGGTGCCGCGGCGGATGCCGCCGTCGTAGATCACCGGGCAGTCGCCGGCGACCTTCACGATCTCGGGCAGCATGCGCAGGCCGGAGACAGCGCCGTCGAGCTGCCGCCCGCCATGGTTCGACACCATGAAGCCGTCCACGCCGATCTGCTTCGCGCGCACCACGTCGTCCGGGTGCAGCACGCCCTTGATCAGCAGCTTGCCCGGGAAGCGCTTGCGGATGAGTTCGAGGTGCGGCCAGGACAGGCCATCGCGCGCGCCGAACGCGCGTTCGAGATCGCGCGACAGGATGGGCGGCCCGCGGCCGGCATCCATGTTCTCGAAATGCGGCATGCCGTGGTTCTGCAATGTCTTGAACCAGGTGCCGAAGGCCCAGCGCGGATGCGTCGCCCCCTGCCAGAACAGCCGGAAGGTCGGCTTCAGCGGGATGGTGTAGCCGTTGCGGATGTTGTTCTCGCGGTTGGACGAAACCTGAACGTCCACCGTCAGCACGAAAGTCTTGAAGCCCGCGGCGATCACGCGGTCGACCAGCGGTTCGATGCGCGCCGGCTCGCCCGGCAGGTAGGCCTGGTACCAGGCATCCGGATTGGCCTTCGCCACATCCTCCATCCGGATCAGCGAGGAGGCCGAGAGGATGTAGGGGATGTTCTTCGCCCGCGCCGCCTGCGCCAGCGCGATGTCGCCGCGATAGGCCAGCAACGCAGCCGAGCCCATCGGCGGGATGCCGAAGGGCGCGTCGTACTCGCGGCCGAACAGGCTCGCCTTGGTGTTGCGCGCGCGCGCATCGGTCAGGCAGCGCGGGATGAAGCCCCATTCGGCGAAGGCGCGGCGGTTGTCGGTCAGCGACCAGTCGGTCTCGACCCCGCCGGCGAGGTAGCCGTGCAGCATCCTCGGCAGGTGCTTCTGCGCCGCCACCTCGAAATCGTTGAGCGACAGGAAGCCCTGCAGGCTCGGCGGCACCGGCGGTGCGGCGCGCTTCTTGGACAGGGTCTCGGCGGCGACAGGCGCGCGGGACTGCGCGGGGCCTTCGGCGGTCATGGCAGGAACACCCGGGATTGCGACAAGCCAATGATGGCGAGGATGGGCGCGGGTGGCCAGGGGCCGCCCCGCATGGCCGTCGTGCGCCGGCGCGAATGTTGACCCTTGCGCGAAATGTAGCCTGGTCTACATCATGCGGTCGAAGCCGCCACCGGAGACACGGATGCGCCTCCCGCCCCTTTCCCGCCGCGCCCTGCTCGGCGCCGTGCTGATCGGCCTCGCCGCCCCGGCCCTCGCCCAGGCGCCGCGGCCCCGGCGCGTGGTCGCGACCTTCACCGTGCTGGCCGACATGGCGCAGAACGTCGCCGGCACCGCCGTGCTGGTGGAAAGCCTGACCCGCCCCGGCGCCGAGATCCACGACTACGAACCCACGCCGCTCGACGTGGTACGCGCCCAGGCCGCCGACCTGGTGCTGTGGAACGGCCTCGGGCTCGAACGCTGGTTCGAACGCTTCTTCTCCCGCGTGAATGGCGTGCAGCAGGCCGTGCTGACCGAGGGCATCACGCCCATCGGCATCGGCCAGGGCCCCTATGCCAACCAGCCCAACCCGCATGCCTGGATGTCGCCCACCCTCGCCCTGGTCTATGTCGAGAACATCCGCCGCGCGCTCACCACGCTCGACCCGGCGAACGAGGCCGCCTTCTCCGCCAACGCGCAGGCCTATGCCGCGCAGATCCGCGCGGTCGATGCGCGGCTGCGCGAACGCCTCGCGACCATCCCGGCCGAGCGCCGCGTGCTCGCCACCTGCGAGGGCGCCTTCAGCTACATCACGCGCGACTACGAGATGCGCGAGGCCTTTCTCTGGCCGATCAATTCCGAGGACGAGGGCTCGCCCCGCCAGGTGCGCGCGCTGATCGACACGGTGCGCCGCGCGCGCGTGCCGGCGGTGTTCTGCGAATCCACGGTGAACGACCGCCCGATGCGCCAGGTCGCGCGCGAGACCGGCGCGCGCTTCGGCGGCGTGCTGCATGTCGACAGCCTCACCGGCCCGGACGGCGCCGCCCCCACCTACCTGAAGCTGCTGGAAGCCAATGCCGAGACCATCCTGCGCGGGCTGACCGGCGCGCCGGGGGGGCGATGATGCTGGCGCAGCCCATCAGCCTCGCGGTCGAGAACATCTCGGTCGCCTATCCGAACGGGCATCTCGCGCTGAAGGATGCGGGCTTCGCGCTGCAGGGCGGGACCATCTGCGGGCTGGTCGGCATCAACGGCTCAGGCAAGTCCACCATGTTCAAGTCGATCATGGGGCTGGTGCGCCCGGCGCAGGGCCGCGTGCTGGTGGCGGGCGGGCCCGTCGAGGCCGCTCTGAAGCGCAACCTGGTCGCCTATGTGCCGCAGGCGGAGGAGGTCGACTGGACCTTCCCCGTCTCGGTGCGCGACGTGGTGATGATGGGCCGCTACGGCCACATGAACCTGCTGCGCATCCCGCGCGAGCCGGACCGCCGCGCGGTGGCGGCGGCCCTCGCGCGCGTCGGCATGGCGGACCTGGCGGATCGGCAGATCGGCGAATTGTCGGGCGGTCAACGCAAGCGCGTGTTCCTCGCGCGCGCGCTGGCGCAGGGCGGGCAGCTGCTGCTGCTCGACGAACCCTTCACCGGGGTGGATGTCACCACCGAGGAAGCGATCATCGCGCTGCTCAAGGCGCTGCGCGACGAGGGGCGGATCGTGCTGGTCTCGACGCACAACCTCGGCTCGGTGCCGACCTTCTGCGACCAGGTGGTGCTGGTGAACCGCACCGTTCTGGCGGCCGGTCCGACCGGCGAGGTCTTCACCGGCCCCAACCTGCTGCGCGCCTTCGGCGGGGCCTTGCGCCAGCATTCACTGCCCGGTGCCACGCCCCTGCCGGCCGATTCCGTCGTGGTGCTCTCGGATGACGAACGCCCGCTGGTGATGGCGCCGGACGGCCAGGTCATGGGCCGCCTCGAGCGGGACATCTGACCATGCTCGAGGAACTACTCGTCCCGTTCCTCTACGACTACATGCTCCGCGCCATGGGCATCAGCGCGCTGGTCGGCGGCGTGGCAGGGCTGCTGTCCTGCTACGTCGTGCTGAAGGGCTGGTCGCTCATGGGCGATGCGCTCTCCCACGCCGTGGTCCCCGGCGTCGTGCTGGCCTGGCTGGGGGGCATACCCTTCGCGATCGGCGCCTTTGCCGCCGGCATGCTCGCCGCGCTCGCCATGGCCGGACTGCGCGACCGCACGCCGATCCGCGAGGATGCGGTGATCGGCGTGGTCTTCACAGGCTTCTTCGGCCTCGGCCTCTTCCTGATGTCGATCTTCCCGTCCAACGTCCGGCTGCGCACCATCGTCTTCGGCAATGTGCTCGGCATCGCGGACGAGGACATGATCCAGATGGCGATCATCGCCGTGGTGGTGCTGGGCGCGCTGGCGCTGCGCGGGCGGGACCTGATGCTCTCGCTGTTCGATCCGGTGCAGCTGGTGGTGGCCGGCGGCAGCCCGGCGCGCATGCGCATCCTGCTGCTGGTGCTGCTGGCCGCGACCGCGGTGGCGGGCCTGCAGGCGGTCGGCGCCATCCTGGTGATCGGCATGCTAGTGACACCGGGGGCGACCGCCTACCTGCTGACCGACCGCTTCGGGCGCATGGCCGGGCTTGCCGCCGCGATCGGCGCCGTCACCGGCGTGGCCGGCGCCTATCTCAGCTATTTCCTCGACGGCAGCACGGGCGGCAGTATCGTCGCACTGCAGGCCGCGCTGTTCGTCGCGGTGCTGGTCTTCGCGCCGAAGCACGGTATCCTCGCGAGCCGCCGCGCGTCCCGGGTAGCTACGGCATGAGCGCGCTGCTCGCCCCCTGGACGCATGGCTTCATGGTCGATGCGCTGGTGGTGGGGCTGATGGTGGCGGTGCTCGCCGCCATCCTGTCGTGCTTCGTGGTGGTGAAGGGCTGGTCGCTCATGGGCGATGCGGTCAGCCACGCCATCCTGCCCGGTGTCGTCGTCGCCTATCTCATCGGCGCGCCGCTGGTGATCGGCGCCTTCGTGGCGGGCTTCGCCTGCGCGCTGGCCTCGGGCGCCATCCGTGCGACCAGCCGCATCAAGGAGGACGCGGCGATGGGCGTGGTGTTCTCCGGCATGTTCGCGGTCGGCCTCATCCTGCTGACGCAGGTGCGCTCCAACGTGCATCTCTCGCACGTGCTGTTCGGCAGCATCCTCGGCATCGAGGCCGAGGATTTCTGGCAGACCCTGGTGATCGCCGCGGTCGGCCTGCTGATCCTGGCGATCCGCGGGCGCGACCTGGTGCTCTTCTGCTTCGACCCAGGCCAGGCGCGCATCGCCGGGCTGAACGTGGCACGGCTGCGCCTTCTCCTGCTGGCGGTGCTGGCGGCCAGTATCGTGGCCGGCGTGCAGGCGGTGGGGGTGATCCTGGTGGTGGCGCTGCTGATCACACCTGGCGCGATCGGCCTGCTGATGGCGGACCGCTTCGGGCGGATGGTGTGGGTCTCGGTCGCGGCCGCCTGCACGGCGACGGTGGTCGGCATCCAGGTCAGCTTCATGCTGGATGCCTCGACCGCAGGGTCGATCGTGCTGGCGCTGAGCCTGCTGTTCATCGCCGCACTTCTGGGCTCGCCCAAGCACGGCCTGCTGCGGCGCCGTGTCGTGGCGGCAAGGTGATGCCGGTGCTACAAATTCCATTCGCGTGCCCGACATGCTAGCCACCCGCATGCCCGACCAGGACACCGCCCCGCCGGACGAGGCTGCCCGCCACGCCTCCGCCCGCACCGCCCGGGCCTCGGCGCTGGCGCAGGACTATGTCGAGATCATCGCCGACCTCCTCGCGCGCGAGGGCGAGGCGCGGCCGACCGACATCGCGCGGCGCCTCGGCGTCACCCACGCCACCGCCATCAAGACCATCGGCCGGCTGAAGCGCGACGGGCTGGCGCATTCCAAGCCCTATCGCGGCGTGTTCCTGACCGAGGCCGGGCACGACCTCGCGCGGCGGGTGCGCGCGCGGCACGTCACCGTGGTGGCCTTCCTCGCCGCGATCGGCGTGCCGCCGCCGGTGGCCGAGGCCGATGCCGAGGGAATCGAGCACCATGTCAGCGACGAGACGCTGGCCGCCTTCGAACGCTTCCTCGCCACCGGCCCCGGGGCGCGCTGACGCGATCGCCCGGTCGCGCGGGCCGTGACCTGGCGCATGGCGGACGCACCCGCCGTGAAGGCCTTCATCCCCGCGCCACATTCCTGCGGCCAGGATCGCCGCCCCGAAGGAGACCCCGCATGCGCACCACCCTCGCCGCCGCCCTGCTCGCCGCCGCCCTGCCGATCGCCGCCCAGGCCCAGGACCGCCCGCAGATCTTCCCCACCCGCGACGTCGCCGTGACCTATCGTGTGGCCGGCCAGGGCCAGCAGGCCGAACTCACGATGATGTGGTCCGCCGCCGCGCGCCTGATGCGGATGAACATGCCCGGCGGCGTCGGCTACATGGTGGCCGACCACCAGAACCAGCGCGGCTTCATGGTGATGGAGGCCATGCGCGCCATCCTGGACGTGCCGATGGAACAGGCCGCCGGCATGCAGCGCGACTTCGAGACCGCCCGCTTTACCCGCGGCGGCACCGAGAAGATCGCCGGCACCGACTGCACTGTCTGGCAGTACCAGGGCCCGGCCCAGTCGGGCGAGGCCTGCATCACCGCCGATGGCGTGATGCTGCGCGCGCAGGGCTCGGCGCAGGGCCAGCAGGGGCGGATGGAGGCGGTGCGCGTCGCCTACGGCGCGCAGGATGCCGCGCAGTTCCGTCGCCCGCAGGGCTACCAGACCATGCAGATGCCCCAGGGCATGCCGGGCCAGCGCCCGGGCACCTCGCGCTGAGTGCAGGCCCCGGGGGGTGTGGCGAAGGGCCCTTCCCCCGGGCCGCCCCCTGCGCCACATCCCCGGGATGAATCGCCGCACGCTCCTCATCGCACCCGTCCTGCTGGCCGGCCCGGCGCTGGCCCAGCGCGCATCCGCCCCGCCGGCCGCCGCGCCGGCCGAGCGCGACCGCGCCGACCTCGCGCGGATCGAGGCCTACCTGAACGGGCTGATCACGCTGCGCGCGCGCTTCCTGCAGATCGCCCACAACGGCGCGGCGGCCGAGGGCACCGCCTGGATCTGGCGCCCGGGCCGCATGCGCTTCGAATACGACCCGCCCGAGCCGCTGCTGCTGGTGGCCGATGCCGGCCAGTTCCTGATGTACGACCGCGAGCTGCGCGCGCCCACGACGCTGCTGGTCAGCCGCACCCCGCTCGGCATCCTGCTGCGCCCGGAGGTGCGGCTGTCGGGCGACGTGACCGTGGCCGGAATCGAGCGCTCGGGCGGCTTCCTGCGCGTCACCGTCTTCCGCACCGCCGAGCCGAATGAGGGCCGCCTCACGCTGGTCTTCAACCCCGATCCGATGGAACTGCGCCAATGGGCAGTGACCGACGCGCAGCGGCGCGAGACGCGCGTGACCCTGTCGCGAATCGAAACCGGGCTGCGCTTCCCGGCAGGTCTGTTCCAGTTCAATGACCCGCGCTTCTTCGAACCGGGCGGCTTCGGCCTGCCCCAGGGGGGATGACGCCCGGATCGCAGGCGCCCGCGGCCCGGCACTGCATGGCATCCGTGCAACGCATGGCCCGCATTCACGAAAAGCCCACCGCGCGCCTTGATCCTGACACGGCATCGCGGAAGTGTAGTCCTCCATGAAACCCCTCGTCGGCATCTCCTGCTGCCAGAAGCCCTTCGGCATCTTCGGAACGCCGAACCACGCCGCCTCCGACAGCTACATCCGGGTGGTGCGCGGGCCCGTGACCGGCACGCCGGTGCTGCTGCCCGCGGCGGGCGAGGACCTCTCCGCCGAACTCCTGCCGCATCTCGACGGCCTGATCCTGACCGGCAGCCGGTCCAACGTCTGGCCCGGCTACTACGACGGTCCCGCCCATGCCGAAGGCACGCCGGAAGACCGCTTCCGCGACGACACGACCCTGCCGCTGATCCGCGCCGCCATCGAGCGGGGGGTCCCGCTTCTCGCGATCTGCCGCGGCATGCAGGAGCTCAACGTGGCGCTGGGCGGCAGCCTCGACCAGCGGATCCAGGACCTGCCCGGGCGGATGGACCATTCCACCCCCTCGGACCAGCCCATTCCCAAGGTCCGCACCGGGAAGGCCCATGACGTGCGCATCGAGCGTGACGGCGCGCTCGCGCAGGTGATCACCGCGGCCGGGCGCATGGCCGGTCGGCTCGCGGTGAATTCCCTGCACAACCAAGGCGTTCAGCGCCTGGCCCCGCGCCTGGTGGCCGAAGCCTGGGCGCCGGACGGCACGGTCGAGGCGGTGCGCGTGCAGAATGCCCGCGGATTCGCCCTCGGCGTCCAGTGGCACCCCGAATATGACTGGGAGCGCGACGCCGACAGCCGCGCCATCTTCGAGGCCTTCGGCCGCGCCTGCGCCGCCCACCGCGCCGCGCGCACCGCTTCGCCCGGGCTGGCCCAGGCGGCCGAGTAGTCGTCAGGCAGTGATCGCCGTTACCCGGAAGACATCATTTGCGTTTTGATTTTGCAGCGGCGAAGGGCTAGTCTTTGATTGCTGGGTTCAACAAGCCCAGTGGTCGAAGCCCGGTATCCCCTGCCGGCTCGCCCGACTGTTCCGATCGGAAGAAAATACCGCGCCCGGTCACCCCCCTGACCGGGCGCAACTTTTTCTGCGGCTCATCCGAAAGGACGCAGTTGCGGTAGTTTATTTCCCGAACCTCGCGTGGCACATGAAGCGCTTCGACGCGTCCGGACCGCCTTCCGGCCCGGATGCGGGGGCTGTATAGGGCAGCCTCCCATTCCGATCCGGAGCTTCGCCCGCATGGTCGCCTACGTCTTCGCCCCGCCGCCGGTCGCCGCCATTCCCGTCAAGGGCAGCGACGCCATGTTCCCGGTCCGGCGGATCTTCTGCGTCGGGCGCAACTACGCCGAGCACGCCATCGAGATGGGCTCCGACCCGACCCGCGAGCCGCCCTTCTACTTCGCGAAGCCGGCCGACGCGGTGGTCATCAACGACGCCGACATGCCCTATCCCAGCGTCACCAAGTCCCTGCACCACGAAATGGAACTGGTCGTCGCGATCGGCGTGGGCGGCAAGAACATCGCCGTTGCCGACGCGCTGAAGCATGTCTGGGGCTACTGCGCCGGCCTCGACATGACGCGCCGCGACATCCAGAACGAGGCCAAGAAGACCGGCCGCCCCTGGGACATGGGCAAGGGCTTCGACCAGTCCGCCCCGATGGGCGCGCTCGTGCCGGCCGCCGGCGTGGACCCGTCCAAGGGCAAGATCGAACTCAAGGTGAACGGCAAGGTCACCCAGACCTCCGACCTGTCCAAGCTCATCTGGTCGGTGCCGGAAGTCATCGCGAACCTGTCGGAACTCGTGGAACTCGCCCCCGGCGACCTGATCATGACCGGCACGCCCGAGGGCGTCGCCGCCGTGGTCCGCGGCGACGTGCTGGAGGGCTTCGTCGAGGGCGTGGGCGAAGTCCGCACGAAGATCGTCTGATATCGGCAGGCCAAGGGTTCGACCCTTGGCCTGCCGCCATGCCGCGCGTGGCCGCCGCGGCGGCCACGCGTGTTCGTGACGGCCGGCGTGCACACCACCGCGCGGCGGCGTCCTCGCGCAGGAAGCCGTGGCCGATCCCGCCCCGGCGGCGCTGCACGGAATCGTGCGCGAGATCCTGCCGCCCCGGGTCCGGTGACCAGGCTCACAATGACGGGCTCAGCCGGCACGGGAGCAAAGCGTCTCCCTCATTCGGATGACGCGCATCAAGCGACCTCCTCAGCATCGTGGCGCGCACAGCGTAAGCCGGAGGTTGTCATGCACCCTGCGTCCGCGGCTTTGGCCTCGCGCATCTCGAGCAGCCTCACCGGCGCGCTGCGCCGCGTGGCCGATGCGCTGCAGCGACGCGCCCTCGTGCTGCCCCTCTGCGGCGTGGTGGTCGGCCTCCTGTTCGAGCCCATGGCGCGGGCGGCCCATGCGTGGTTGTCGCCGCTCGCCGCGCTGAACCTTGCGGTGCTGTGGCTCCTCGCCGAGCCCGGGCGGCCGAGCCGGGCGGAGTTGATCGGCAGTGCCGCGCTGACCGTCTGCAACCTGTTGATCGCGCCCTTCATCGCGCTCGGCGCGGGGGCGGCGCTGGGCTTCACGCCGGCGCAAGCCGCTGCCGTCGCCCTGCCGATCGCGACCCCCGTCGCCAGCGCCGCGGTGCTGACGGCGGCGATGACGGGCCTGCCGGTCCGGCCGCTCCTGCTCGCGCAGCTGATGGGCTTCCTGCTGCTGCCGCTGACCGCGCCGCTAATCGCCGGCGCCATCGTCGCGCCGGACGCGGTGCTGGTGCGGGTCGGCCTGCTGGTCCTGGTGCCGACCGCCGTGGGACTGCTGCTGCGCCTGCTGCTCGGGCCCGGGCGCCGGGCGCGATGGGCGGGCCCCCTCCGCGCCGCGTCCGGCCTCGCGCTCGCGGCGAATGGCGCGGCCGTCGGGCACGGGCTGGTCGGTGCGATGCTGGCCGAGCCGGTCAT
>NZ_JACADR010000129.1 GCF_016106005.1 Roseomonas rosulenta | reverse complement strand
CAGAGCCCCTCCAGATCCCGCGCGAAGGGGCATCGCCCCTTCGCGCCTTCCGCGTCAGGCCGCCTGGGCCGGCGCGGCCTCGTCGGCGATCGCCGGGCGGGCGCCCTGCACCGGGATGCGCCGCGGCTTCAGCGCCTCGGGCACCACGTGCTTCAGGGCCACGTGCAGCAGGCCGTTCGCGAGGTCCGCGCCCTGCACCACGATGTGGTCGGCGAGGACGAAGCGGCGCTCGAAGGCGCGCCCGGCGATGCCGCGGTGCAGGAAGCGGCGGCCATCCTCCGGCTGCGGCTGCGGTCGGCCGGTGATGGTCAGCGTGTTCTCCTGCGCGGTGATGTCGATGTCCGCCTCGGAGAAGCCGGCCACGGCCATGGTCAGGACGTAGCTGTCCTCACCGGTCTTCTCGATGTTGTAGGGCGGGTAGCCGTTCTGCTCCGGCGCGGTGCGGGCGCTGTCCATGAGGCGCGCGAGGCGGTCGAAGCCGATCGCGGTGCGGAACAGGGGGGAGAAGTCGATGGCGTTCATGATGAACCTCCTGCGATAGCAAGGTCCGATGTTGCGGATCCGGTCTCGCGGGTCCCCTGACGGGCAACCCTGCCGTTCCACGCCGGCGGCCCTCGAGGGCACCGCTGGCGAGCAGGAGTTGGGTGGGGGGAATGGGGGGTTCAAGGGGCGCGGCGGTGGGGGCCGCCGGGGAGGGACAGCACCATGCGGATCGCGGCCCTGCCGCGATCCGGGAGCGAAAAGCGCGACTGCGCCCAGACCATCAGCCGCGCCGGGCGGGCCCGCAGCCGGCGCGAAGGCAAGGCCGGCGGATGCCGGCCGCCCGCCGTGTGAGGGACGTAAAAGAGACTCCTACGCCTTCTTCCGCACGCCGATGCCGGCGAACTTCTTGTTGAACTTCGCGATCTGCCCGCCGGTGTCCATCACGCGCTGCTGGCCGGTCCAGGCCGGGTGCGACTTCGGGTCGATGTCGAGGCGCATCACGTCGCCCGGCTTGCCGTAGCAGGAGCGGGTGGTGAACTCCGTGCCGTCGGTCATGACGACCTTGATCTCGTGGTAGTCGGGATGGATGTCGGGCTTCATCGGGGTGTGCTCGTGCAAAGGCGCCCGACGATACCGACCGGCGGGCAGGAAGCGGGCCGTATACGGGAGGGGCCGGGGCGGCGCAACCGTGGCGGCGGCGGTCAGGCCGGTGCGATCTCCCCGCGCTCGATCACATAGGTCTGCTCGACCAGCGGGCGCAGAAGTTCGGGGTTGGATTCCGTGATCAGGATGGCGACGTCGGGCAGGGCCGCGCGCAGGCGCCGCAGGGCATCCGCGTAGCGCAGCGCCAGCGCGGGGGCCAGGCCCTGGAAGGGCTCGTCGAGCAGCACCGCGCGGGTGCCCACCATCAGCGCGCGGCCAAGCGCGACCATCTTGCCCTGCCCGCCCGAAAGCCCCGCGGCCTTGCGCTGCGAAAGGTCCTTCAACTCCGGCAGCAGGGAATAGACGCGCGCGAGGCGCGTGCGCGTCTCGTCCGCCGGCAGGCGCAGCACCTGGGCGGGCAGCAGCATGTTGTCCTCGACCGTGAAGGAGCCGAACAGGCGGCGGTCCTCGGGCGCGTAGCCGATGCCGTGGCGCGGGCGGTGGTGCGGGGGCAGGCGGGTCTCGTCCTCGCCATCGATCATCACGCGCCCGGCGCTGGCGGAAACGAGGCCCATCAGGGCGCGCAGCGTGGTGGTCTTGCCCGCGCCGTTGCGACCGATGAGCGCCACGCGGCCGCCGGCGGGGACCTTGAGCGAGACCTCGCGCAGCACCGGCACGCCGGCGATCGAGACCGAGACGGCGGCGAGCTCAAGCATGCCGCACCCCCGGCGGTGTCGCGTGGCGCTCGATGCCGATCACCTCACGCTGGACGGCGGGGTCGGACAGCACCTCGGCGGGCGGGCCCAGCGCCGCGATGCGCCCCTGCGACCAGACGGCGACGCGGTCGGCGAAGCGTTCCACCACGTCCATGTCGTGCTCGACGAAGACGGCCGTGACCTTGGCGTCGCGCAGCACGTTCACCAGCGTCTCGACGATCGTCATCTTCTCCGAGGCCGCCACGCCGGAGGTCGGTTCGTCCATCAGCAGGAGGCGCGGCTTGAGCGCCACCGCCATGGCGATGTCGGCGAGCTTGCGCGCGCCCTCGTTCAGCGCATCGGCACGCGCATCGGCGATGGCGGACAAGCCGAAGCGATCGAGCAGGTCGCGCGCCTCGTCGCGATACGAAGGGCGCAGCAGGGGCACCAGTGGCGACCAGATGCCGTGGCGCGAAGCGACGGCGAGCGCGATGTTCTGCTCGACGGTGTGCTCGAGGAAGAGCTGCGGCAGCTGGAAGGACCGCGCGATGCCGAGCTTGACGATGGCGCGCGGCGACATCCCCGTGATGGTGCGCCCGTCATAGGCGATGGAGCCGGCATTGGGCTTGAGGTAGCCGGTCGTCATGTTGATGAAGGTGGTCTTGCCCGCGCCGTTCGGGCCGATGATGGCGAGGAATTCGCCGGCCATCACATCGAGGTCGATGCCATCGGCCGCCTTCACGCCGCCGAAGGCGAGCCGCAGGCCGGTGGCGCGGAGCAAGGCGCCGCTCATCGCCCGCGCCCCCCGATCGCGCGCGCCGCCATGCCCCACAGCCCGCCGGGTGCGAACAGGATGACCAGCAGCAGCACCGCGCCCAGGATCATCTGCCAGGCATCGGCAAACGACGCCGCGGCGTAGACGCGCACGAGCTCGTAGGCGGCCGCGCCCAAGAACGGCCCGAGCACGCCGCCCGCGCCACCCAGGATGGCGATGAAGACCAGCTCGCCCGAGGCGGTCCAGTACGACAGCAGCGGGGTAACATGCCGCGAGGTCATGGCGATCAGCGCGCCGCCGATCCCGCCCACCACCGCCGAGATGACATAGGCCGCGAGCAGCACCCCGCGTGCCGGCACGCCCATGAACTCAAGCCGTGTCTCGCGCGTCTTGATCCCCGCCAGCGCCTCGCCCATCGGGGAGGCGAGATAGAGGCGCAGCAGGAAGGCGAGCACGAAGGCAAGGCCGAGCGCGATGCCGAAGACTGTCCATTCGTACGTCACGCGATCGAGCGCCTGGCCGGCGATGGGCATGATCTCGACCCGGATGCCGTCGCTACCCTTGGTGATGTGGTACAGCTTCTCCAGCAGCGAATAGAACACCATGCACATCGCAAGGTTGAGCATGCCGAAGAAGATCTGCCGGTAGCGCGTTACGAACAGGCCGACCATCAGGCCGAGCACCCCCGCGCCGGCCGCGGCGGCCAGCAGCAGCACCGCGCCATCGTTCACGCGGGGCGCCAGGAAGGCCACGGTATAGGCGCCGAAGCCGATATAGAGCGCATGGCCGAAGGAGACCTGCCCCGCGCGCAGCAGCAGCAGGATGCCCATCACCGCGATGCCCTTGGCCAGCGCGATGGTCAGCACGAAGCGCAGCCAGGGGGCGGCGATGGCGGCGGCGACGAGCCCCGCGGCCAGCAGCACGCCCAGGATCGGCTCGTAGCGCTTCATCGGCGGGCAGGCCTGGTCATACGCGGCGCGTCTCGATCACGCCGAACAGCCCCTGCGGGCGCACCAGCAGCACCAGCACCATGATGATGTAGGGCACGACCACTTCGAGCTCCGGTTCGAAATAGACCGCAATGGATCGGCCCAGACCCATCATCAGCGAGGTGAGCGCCGCCCCTTCGATCTGCCCGAGCCCCGCGGTTGCGACCACCGCGAAGGACAGCACGATGGTCTGCGCGCCGACACCGGGCACGAGTGCTGCGGTGGGCGAGGACAGCGCGCCGCCGAGCGCGGCCAGCATGGCGCCGAAGGTGAAGGTGAGCAGGAAGATGCGCTGCGCATCGATGCCCATGGCGGTCGCCGCCTCGCGGTCCGTGGTGACCGCCACGATCACGCGGCCCGTCAGCGTGCGGCGCAGGAACCAGGCGAGGCCCACGAGTGTGACCACCGCGAAGCCCGGCAGCACGAACAGCTGGTAGTTGGTGAAGGGGATGAAGTCGGCCCCGAAGGGGATGTCGATGGTCCCCAGCAGCTTCATCGCCTGGTCGTGGTGGATCGGCTGCACGCCCCAGACCAGCTTCTGCACGTCCTCGAGGATCATGAAGAGCGCGAAGGTGACCAGCAGCTGGACTACTTCCTCCTGCGCGTAGATGCGGCGCAGCAGGAAGCGTTCGATCAGCGGCCCGAGCACGGCGCCGACCAGCGCGGCGGACAGCACCAGCGCCGGGATCGACGCCCAGCCCGGCAGCCCGCGCGAGGCGAGGAAGATCCCGATCGACGCCGCGCTGTAGGCGCCGATGGCATAGAGCGACCCATGCGCCACGTTGACGATGCGCAGCACGCCGAACACGAGGTTCAGCCCCACCGCCACAAGGAAGATCAGCCCGGCGGAGGACAGCCCGTCGAGCAGCGCGAGGCCGAGCAGCAGGCCATTGTCCTGGAACCACTCGGCCATCGCGCGCCGGCCTTCAGATCGACCGGCCGGTCGATTCGATCATCGCGGGCTGCAGCGTCTTCAGCCAGTCGGTCGACTTCTGCCCGATGGGGGCGGAGACCTGCGCGGCGGGGTAGAGCATCATCTCCTTCGGCACCGCGAAGGGGAAACGGTCGTTGAAGGAGGAGACGCCGACGATCTGGTCCTCGAGCCCCTGGCCGTCCTCGCGCAGCGTGATGGTCGAGGTCGGCGTGGGGAAGGTGAGGCCGCGGAAGGCGGCCGCCAGTTCGGCATCGGACGGCCACGCGCCACCCTTGGTCGCGACCGCCTTCTCCACGCCCGCCTTCAGCGCCCAGACCGCCTGCGCCATGTGGTGGCACGGGTAGATCGGGTATTCGTTGAACTTCTGCCGGTAGGCGTTGACGAAGGAATTGAACAGCTCCGGGTTCGCCGGGGCGGGGTGGTTGTTCCAGTGGTCGCCGCGGGTGCCGATGATGTGGCCCTCGGGCATGGAACGCCCCAGGATCTGCAGCGAGGCCTCGGCCACCGGCAGCACGAAGGTGGTGCGCTCATGCAGGCGGCGCTCGGTCGCCTGGCGGATGAAGGTCACCAGCTCGCCGCCCCAGGAGGTCGAGTAGATGACATCGGGACGCAGGGCGAGCAGGCGCGTGATCTCGGTCGAGAAGTCGGTCGAGCCGAAGCGGGGGAACATCTCGGCGACCACGCGCACGCCGGGCTTGAGCGCGTCCATCGCGGTCTTCCACAGCTCCCAGGAATCGCGGCCCCAGGCGTAGTCCTGGTTCACCACCGCGAGCGTGCGGATGTTGGGCTTGGTCTTGAGCAGGTAGAGCAGCGGCGCCAGCACTTCCGACGTCCCGTAGCCCTGGGTGCGGAAGGCGTAGTCGTAGCGGTTCTCCTCGAAGATGCGCTGCGTGCCGCAGTCCCACAGCAGCATCACCTTGTTGAGCTCGCGCGAGAGCGGCGTGCAGGCGAGGCAGGAGCCCGAGGAGATCGACTGGAAGATGGCGTGCACGCCTTCGGACTGCACGAGGCGGCGGATCTCGCCGACCAGGTGGTCGGTGCCCGGGCCCTCGTCGACGAAGATCGGACGCATGGGGATGCCGGCGATGCCGCCCGCGGCGTTGATCTGTTCGGCCAGCATCTCGCAGGCGCGGCGCGAGGGCACGCCGAAGACCGAGGCCGGGCCCGAGAGGAAGGTGGTGACGCCGATCTTGAGCTCGGCCGGGCGCGGTGCGGGCTGGGCCGAGAGCGTGGCTGGCAGCAGAACCGCGCCGAAGCCGGCGGCCAGCGTTTCGCGGCGCGTGAGCGTGGTCATGGCGTTTCTCCCTCGGGGGTCTGGGCGCTGCTTGTGGCGCTATTGGGTGGAAGGATGGACGCAGCATCGCGCCGGGCGCAAGGGCGGTCAGGGCGATTTCCCCGCCCGGCGCGCGCGCATGGTTGCGCGCGTGACAGTGACCGGGCCGAAGCGGGGGCCGCCGCGCCGATCGGATCGCGACGACGATTCCGCCATGGCGCAGCAGGCGCTAGCGTCGCGCCGTCCTGCCACTGCGAGTCCCGATGCCCTCCATCCTGTCCATCCAGTCCTGGGTCGCCTATGGCCATGTCGGCAACGCGAGCGCGATCTTCCCGTTGCAGCGCCTGGGCGCGGAGGTCTGGGGCATCCATACCGTGCAGTTCTCCAACCACACGGGCTATGGCGCCTGGCGCGGGCAGGTCTTCGGCGCCGAGCTGATCGCCGAATGCGTGCAGGGTATCGAGGAACGCGGCGTGATGGCGCGCTGCGACGCGGTGCTGTCCGGCTACATGGGATCGGCCGCGATCGGCGAGGCGATCCTGGACGCGGCGCGGCGGGTGAAGGCGGCGAACCCGGCGGCGCTGTGGTGCTGCGACCCGGTGATCGGCGATGTCGGGCGCGGCGTCTTCGTGCGCCCGGGCATACCGGAATTCCTGCGCGACCAGGCGCTGCCGGCGGCCGACATCATCACGCCGAACCAGTTCGAGCTGGAATGGCTCACGGGGCGCGATGTGCGCAGCCTGAAGGATGCGAAGGCGGCGGTGGCCGCGCTGCAGGCGCGCGGGCCGCGCTGCGTGCTGGTGACCTCGCTGCGGCTGGATGACACGCCGGAGGGCGAGATCGGCATGCTGGCCGGCGAGGGGGGCGATTTCTGGCGGCTGGCCACGCCGATGCTGCCGGTCTCGGTGAATGGCGCGGGGGATGCGATCGCGGCACTTTTCCTGCTACACCGCCTGCGCAGCGGATCTGCGCGCGCGGCGCTGGAGGCCGCGGCGTCGTCCGTCTTCGGGCTGCTGCGGCGCACGGCGGAGGCCGGGTCGCGCGAGATCCTGACGGTCGCCGCGCAGGAGGAATTCGTCGCACCGTCGCGGGTCTTCGTCGCCGAGGGCTGCTGAGCGCCCCGGTGCGGCCCCTCAGGGGCGTGCGCGCCGGCCGAGCACCCGTCCCGCCACCACCAGCGCGGCCCAGGCGAGCCATCCGGCGGCAACGACGAAGCCGGCCTCGAGGATGTCGTCGAGGCGCGCGCCCTCCAGTGGCGGTAGCAGGCCCCCCGGCCCGGCGCCGCGCGCCGCCACCGCGAGGGGGACGAAGACCATCAGGATAACGCCCGCGATCAGCACGCCGACCGGCGTGCGGCTGTCGAAGGCGACGATGGCGAGCATCAGCGAGGGCACCGCGGCGAAGCCGATCGCGAGCAGCATCACGGCGGGCCCGGCCGCCGCATGGCGAAGCGCGAGCGCGAGAAGGCAGGGCAGGGTGAGCGCGGCGATGCCCTGCAGGATGGCGCGGGTCATCGTGGGCGGGCCGTCCACCGGCCCGGGCAGGCGGACGGCGAGCCACGGATGGGCCGAGAGGATCACCACCGCCCAGCCGAGCATCGCGGCGCCGGACAGCCAAATCAGCGGCCTCGCGGCGTCGAGCCTGGCCCAGCGGGGATCTGCGACCCAGCGCCCGACCACGATCTGCGGTGCCGCTTCGAGGCCGGCCTCGGCCAGGGCCTGGCGCACCGCGCGTTCGCGCAGCGGGTCGGGCAGCAGGCGCAGCACGCCGTGACCGGACTCCCAGGGCGCGGTGGTGACGGCGCCGATGCCGCGATCGGGGCCGTGGTCCAGCACGGCGACGATCGGCACGGGCCGCGCGGGCGTCCAGTCGGCATCGACCACCGGGACCACGGTGAAGCGCCCGCGCAGCGTGGTGGTGCCGCGGGAGGCGCCGCGCAGCGCCTGCCGTGGCTGGGTGAGCGTGACCTCCACCTGCCGCGCAAGGCCGGCGCGCGGCGCCGCACCGGGCAGCAGGAAGCCGGCGGCGGCGAGGTGGTCTGGGGCCGCGGCGGCATCGAGGCTCGGCACCGCGCCGAGGATCCGACCCTCGTGCAGGGAGAGCGAGATGAAGCCGGCGCCGACCACGATGCACATGGCGTAGCCGGTGCGCAGCATGCCGCCTCCGGCGTAAACGAAGCAGGCACCGGTGCCCACGAGCAGCGCGAGCATGAAGACGATGAAAAGGGCCGCGCTGTCCTCGCCCCAGATCGGCAGCAGGATGGCGTGGAGCAGCACCGGCAGCCCGATGCCGATGGTGCCGGCCAGCATGGCGCGGACCACCCGGAAGGGGGCAGGCACCGGGTCGCGCGTGCGCGCGGCCAGGGGGCGGCGTGGATGTCTCATGCGGCAGGGATACGCGGGGTGCGGCTGTGCCGTCACGGGGGCTTGCGGTCCCGGACCGCGGCCCGTGGTGCGAGGGTGCGGCGCCCGGATCGCCGCCCTGTACGATCAGTGCATGTAGGTGCGGGTGACGTAGGCCTTCAGGCTCTCGACATCCTGCTGCTGCGTCATGATGCGGTGCTTCACCAGGTCGCGCACGCTGACGATGCCGAGCAGCCTGCCGTCGCTGTCGACCACCGGCAGGTGGCGGAAATAGCCCTGGTCCATGATCTCGAGCGCGGCATCGACCGGCGTGTCGGGGCTGACCATCACCACCTCGCGCGTCATGATGTCGCGCACGAAGACGCCGTGGGTGGCGTTGGCGCGCTCGGCCACCGCCTTGACGATGTCGCGCTCGCTGACGATGCCCGCCACCTGGCCGTCGGGCGCGCGCACCAGGACCGCGCCGATGCGCCGCGAGGTGATCAGGCGCGCGACCTCGACGGCGAGGGTCTCGGGCGAGACCGAGATGACGTCGCTGCCCTTCCTGCGCAGCACGGCGGCGATGGTCATACGTGTATCTCCCTGTCCTGGGTGGGGCGGTTACGCGGCACTTGCGGCGGGCGCGCCGCCGCGGAGCACAAGGTGCAGCAGGTCCGCGAGGCCGACCAGGCCGAGCAACCGGCCCTGGCCGTCGCAGACGGGCATGTGGCGGAAGCGGGCGCGCTCCATGACGGTGAGCGCGGTCTCGACTGGCGCCTCGGCGGGCATGGTCACGACGTCGCGCTGCATCACCTCCTCGACCGCGAGGCCGCGGATGCCGCTGCGGCGCTCGGCCGCAAGCGAGAGGATGTCGCGTTCCGCGACCAGGCCGACCAGGCGGCCGTCGCGGTCGATCACGGGGAGGGTGCCGATGCCGGTGCCGGCCATCACGCGCGCGGCCTCGGCCACCGGGGTCTCGGGGCTGGCACAGGGGGGGCGCGTCGCCTGCTTCTGCAGGACGGATCCGATGACCATGCGGGGGACCTCCGGGAGGGATGGGTGCCTGCCGCCTCAACCGGGCCTGCGCTTACGCCCGTGCGTCATCGCTTGGCAACGAGAAACTTCCTGACCCCGCGGGGCGTTGCCGCCGCGTGACAACCCTGCCCATACTCGACGAAGAGGCACAGGAGGCTCGGATGTCCCACTTCATCACCCGCCGCACGCTCGCGCGCGGCGCCCTTGGTGCGGCGCTCGCCGTGCCCGCCCTTCGCCACGGCCATGCCCAGGCGACGCTCGAATGGGTGGCGGGGTCGCTGGGTGGCGGCTGGTACACCATGGCGGCGGGACTTTCCTCGCTGATCCGTGAGGAGAACCCCGAGATCCAGGTGCGCGTGGTGCCCGGCGGGGGCTTGGCCAACCCCACGCGCATCAACAACAACCAGTCGCAGATCGGCTGGGGGATCGACGCCTTCTCGGCATCGGCAGTGCAGGGGATCGAGCCCTACAGCGCGAAGCACGAGCGCATCCGCTCGCTGGGCACCGGCTATTCGCCGACCGAGCACCATTTCCTGCGCCACACCGGCGCGGGGCCGGAGGACATGCGCGCCATTCTGACGCAGCGCGGGCTCAAGATCGCGGCACCCCAGCGGTCGTCCACGGACGAGATGACGCTGCAGCGCATCCTGCGCTTCCTCGGCACCAGCCCGGACAAGATCCGCGCCGAGGGCGGGCGCTACCTGAACGGGTCCTATGCCGACATCGCGGCTGCCTACAATGACGGGCAGGTGGACTACCTGTACGTCGCACTCGCGCGTCCGGCGGCGATCATGACCGAGATCGGCCAGGGGCGGCGCGGCGGACGCATCGTCTCCTTCCCGCGCGACATCATGGACCACCTGACGCAGGAATACGCCTATGCGCAGGGCGTGCTGCCGGCCGCGACCTACCCGCCGCTCATGAGCGCCGATGCGCCGGTGACGATGATGGACAGCGTCATCCTGGTGCATGAGAGCATCCCGGCCGAGGTGGTGCAGAAGATCACCGCCACCCTCATCAAGAACAAGGGCCAGCGGCTGGCCACCATCCATGCCAGCATGGCCGGATGGACGCCGGAGCAGGCGGTGGGCTACCGCGGCGTGCCCTTCCATCCCGGGGCCGTGGCCGCCTTCCGCGCCGTCGGCGCCAACCCGCCCGGCGCCTGAGCGCAGCGCCTTGCGCGAGCTGGCAGGGCCGCTGCGCGGCGCGATCGCGCTGTGGCTCGCCTTCTGGGCGGCGGTGCACCTGTACTTCGCCGGCGGCCCCTTCTTCGAATGGGCGGCCGGCCTGGTGCATCCGGGGATCGAACGCGCCATGCCATTCGGCGGCTTCGGCTTCCCCGAGCCGGTCGAGATGCGCTCCCTGCACCTGCTGGTGTTCACGCCGCCGCTGTTCCTGTTGTATCCGGCCTTCGCGACGCGGTCCCCGCAGGCCCGCCCGTCGGTCTTCGACTGGCTCTGGGCGATTGCCTCGGCGGCGCCGCATCTGTGGGTGTTCGTGAACGCGGCCGCCGTGTCGGACCGCATGGAATACGTGGACCCCTTCACGCCCACCATGATGGCGATGGGCGTCACCTGCATGGTCACCATGCTGGAAGCCATCCGCCGCGCGGTGGAACCGGGCCTCGCCTGGATGGTGGCGGGCTGCCTGCTGTACATGTTCACGGGGCACCACTGGCCGGGCGTGCTCAACACGCGCGTCTTCACCGCCCCCGAGATCATCGAGGCCGCCTGGCTGGTGCCGACCGCGGGCGGCGTCTACGGGCCACTCACCGGGATCGTAGCCACCACCATCGCGGTCTTCATCCTGTTCGGCGCTTTCATGCAGGGCAGCGGGACGGGGCGGTTGTTCAGCAACATCGGCGCGGCGGTGGCGGGGCGCTACACGGGCGGGCCGGCGAAGGTGGCGGTGGTGACCTCGGGCCTGTTCGGGACCATGAGCGGGTCGTCGGTGTCCAACGTGATCACCACCGGCGCCATGACGATCCCGCTGATGATCAAGGTCGGCTATCGCCCGGCGGTGGCCGGCGGGATCGAGAGCGCGGCCAGCGTGGGCGGCGCGCTGATGCCGCCCGTGATGGGCGCGGCCGCCTTCGTGATGGCCGAGATCACCAACATCCCCTACGGCGACATCATCGTGGCCGCAGCGATCGGTGCGGTGCTGTACTACTTCGCGATCCTGGCGGCGGTGCATTTCGAGGCGAAGCGCGCGGGCATGGAGCCCATGGCGCTCAAGGACATTCCCGCCTGGCGCGAGGTGCTGGCGGATGCCCACCTGGTGCTGCCGATCGGGCTGCTGGTCTGGCTGATGACCGAACGCTGGTCGGGCAACTACGCGGCCTTCTGGGCGACGGTCGCGATGGTGGGCGTCTCCCTGCTGCGGGCGCGCACGCGCATGGGCTGGCGCGCGATCCTGGACAGTTTCTACAGCGCGGGGCTGACCATGGCGCCGCTGGCGGTCTCGATCGCCGGGGCGGGGGTGGTGGTCTCGGCGCTGACCGCGACCGGCATGGTCGTGGCCTTCGGTGGCATCATCAAGGAGACGGCGGGCGGGTCGCTCGGGCTGCTGCTGGTGCTCGTTGCACTGACCGTGCTGGTGCTGGGGCTCGGGATCCCGACGACGCCCTCCTACATCATCGCCGCCGCGATCGGCGTGCCGACCATCCTGGAACTCGGCCGGCCGCTCGGCGTCGATCTGCTCCAGGCGCACATGTTCACCTTCTACTTCGCCGTGATCGCGGATGCGACGCCGCCGGTCGCCGCCGCCGCCTTTGCCGCCGCGGCCATCGCCAGGGCGGGGCCGACCATCACGAGCGTGCACGCGACGCGCTTCGGCATCGCGGGCTTCACCGTGGGCTTCGCCTTCATCTACGACCCGGGGATCATGCTGCGCGGCGGGTTCGTCGAGATCATCACCGCGACCGCCATCCAGGTGGCGGCACTCACGCTGATCACCTCGGCCTATGCGGGGTTCCTGCTGCGGCCGATGGGGGTGGCGCTGCGCGTGCTGCTCGGCGCGGTAGGCTTGTTCGCGGCCTTCGCGCATGTCGCGCCGGACGAGCTGCGCCTCCTGGTCGGGCTGGTGGCGCTGGGCGCGACGGCGGCGGTGCAGGGCCTGGCGGGGCGCGCGCGCGTGGCGTGACGGCGCGCGGCAGAGCCCGCGCGCCGC
>NZ_JACADR010000128.1 GCF_016106005.1 Roseomonas rosulenta | reverse complement strand
ACTGCTCTTCCGATCAGTGCTGGGCCGGCACGGGCTGACGCTGGCGGTCGCCGGCGCGGCCGACCCCGCCGTGTTCCGCGCCGGTGGCGGCGTCGCCGCCCAGGCCGCGCGGGTGCTCGGCCGCGTCTCGGATGCCGAGCTGCGCGCGCTCTACGAGAACGCGCTCTGCCTCGTGTTTCCCTCGCGCTACGAAGGCTTCGGGCTGCCGCCGCTCGAGGCCATGACCTGCGGCTGCGCGGTGGTCGCCGCCCATGCCGGCGCGGTGCCGGAGGTCTGCGGCGAGGCCGCGCTGTACTTCGACCCGGCACAGCCCGCGACGCTCGCCGAGGCGCTGGACCGCGTGGTGACGGAAGATGGCCTGCGCGAGGGGCTGCGCGCCGCCGGCCTCGCGCGCGCTGCGACCTTCACCTGGGAACGTGCCGCGCGGGAGCTGCTCGCGCGCGTGACGGAGATCAGCGCATGAAGGTCGCGATCGTCCATGAATGGCTGGACTCCTTCGCGGGCTCCGAGCGCGTGGTGGAACAGCTGCTCGCGGAATGGCCCGAGGCAGACCTGCATGTGCTGGTGGACTTCATGCCGGAGGCCGAGCGTGGCTTCCTCGGCGGGCGCGCCGTGCGCACCAGCTTCCTGCAGCGCATGCCCTTCGCGCGGCGCCACTTCCGCAAGTATCTCGGGCTCATGCCGATCGCGATCGAACAGTTCGACATGAGTGGCTACGACCTGGTACTGTCATCGTCGCATGCCGTGGCCAAGGGCGTCATCACCGGGCCGGGGCAGCTGCACGTCTCCTACGTGCACAGCCCGATGCGGTATGCGTGGGACCTGCAGCACCAGTACCTGCGCGAATCCGGCATGGAGCGCGGGCTGAAGGGGCTTTATGCCCGCCACCTGCTGCACCGGCTGCGGCAATGGGACCGCAGCAGCGCGGCGGGGCCGGACGTGGTGGTGGCGAATTCCACCTACATCGCCGAACGCATCGCCAAGGCCTGGCGGCGCGAGAGCATCGTGGTCCATCCGCCGGTCGACGTGGAGCGCTTCGCGCTGCAGGAGTCGAAACAGGACTTCTACCTCACCGCCTCGCGCATGGTGCCCTACAAGCGGATCGAGATCATCGCCGCCGCCTTCGCGCGCATGCCCTCCCGCCGCCTGGTGATCGTGGGCGACGGCACCAACGAGGCGCGCGTGCGCGAGGCCGCCGCCGGGGCCCCCAATATCGAGTTCCGCGGCCGCGTGGCGACGCCCGAGCTCGTGTCGCTCACGCAATCCGCCCGCGCCTGCGTCTTCGCCGCCGAGGAGGATTTCGGCATCGCGACCGTCGAGGCGCTGGCCTGCGGCACGCCCGTCATCGCCTATGGCCGCGGCGGCGCGCGCGACATCGTCACCCCGCCCGAGACCGGCCTGTTCTTCGACGCCCAGACGCCCGAGGCGATCAGCGCCGCGGTTGAGCGCTTCGAGACGCTGACGATCGACCCCGCCGCCTGTCGCGCGCAGGCCGAGCGCTTCTCCCGCACCGCCTTCCGCGCCGCGATGCGCCGCGTGGTGGAAGACGCGCGCCGATGAGGTTCTCTTTGGTGGTCGCGACGCTGGGGCGCGATGCGGAGGTCGGCGAATTGCTCGACAGCCTGCTGGCGCAGGGGCGTTCGGATTTCGAGCTGATCATCGTCGATCAGAACGACGACGACCGCCTCGGCGTGATCGAGGCCGCCTATGCGCCGCGGCTGCCGCTGCGCCGCCTGCGGTCGGCCGTGCGCCACGCGAACCACGCGCGCAACCTCGGGCTGCGGCACGCGCGCGGGGAGATCGTGAGCTTCCCCGACGATGACTGCCTCTATCCGCCCGGCGTGCTCGACCGCGTCGATGCGGCCTTCAGGGCGAGCCCGGCGCTGGCGGTGCTGACCGGCCCCGCGGCCTCACCTGCCGGCGGGCTTGGCTCCGGGCGCTGGCGTGCGGAGAGCGGAGCCATCGACCTGTCCAACGTCTGGACCAGCGTGATCGAGTTCAACCTGTTCCTGCCCCGCGCCACGGCGCTGTCCCTCGGCGGCTTCGACGAGGGCATGGGCCCCGGCACGCGCTTCGGCTCGGCCGAGGGCAATGACCTTGTCTGCCGCGCCATGGCCGCCGGCCTGCATGCGCGCTACGACGCTGACCTGCGCATCATCCACCCCGACAAGCGACTGTCCGACGTGGCAGTGGCGCGCGCGGCGGCCTATGGCCGCGGCCTGGGCTTCGCGCTGCGCCGGCATGGCGCGCCGGCCTCGGCCTGGATGGCCTTCCTGGTGCGGCCGCTGGGCGGGGTGGCGGTCAGCCTACTGCGCGGGCGGATGCACGATGCCGCCTACTACTTCATGACCTGGCGCGGGCGCGTGACCGGCGCGCTGGCCGCGGAAGCGCGCACGACGCGGAGCCTGCCGCCGCTGCACGAGGCCGCGTGATGCGCATCGCCATCGGCATCGCCACGCGCGGGCGGCCCGCCATCCTGGCCGGGGTTCTGGCGGACCTCGCGCGCCAGACCCGCGCGCCGGACCGCATCATCGTCTGCCACGTGACACCCGACGACGTGACGGGCTGCATCGGCGCCGAGTTCATCACCGCGCCCGCCGGCCTGCCGAAGCAGCGCAACGCCATCCTGGATGCCGCGACCGACTGCGACGTGGTGTTGTTCCTCGACGACGACTTCCTTTGCGCACCGGACTACCTGCGCGTGCTGGAAGCCGCCTTCGCCGCGCGGCCCGACATGGTGGTGGCGACCGGGACGGTGGTCGCCGACGGCGCGAATGGCCCGGGCTATTCGCTCGCGGAAGGCGCCGCGCTGCTCGCCGCCGACATGCCGCCGGCCGACGCCATGGCGATGGCGCCGCATTTCAACGGCTATGGCTGCAACATGGCCTTTCGCATGGACGTGGTGCGCGCGCAGGGCATCCGCGTGGACGAGCGCCTGCCCCTCTATGCCTGGTACGAGGATATCGACGTCACGCGCCAGCTCGGCCGCCATGGCGCCATCCTGCGCCTGGCCGGCGCGCGCGGTGTGCATCTCGGGTCGAAGTCGGGGCGCGTGAAGCAGTTGCGGCTGGGCTATTCGCAGGTGGTGAACCCGGTCTACCTGGCGCGCAAGGGCACCTTCCCCTGGAGCCACGCCATCCCGAGCGCGGCGCGGCATTGCCTCGCGAACCTCGTGCGCTCGCTGAGGCCGGAGCCCTGGGCCGATCGCTGGGGCCGCTTCCGTGGCAACATGCTCGGGCTGTGGGACCTGCTGCGCGGGCGCGCGGCGCCGGAGCGAATCCTCGACCTCTGACGCCCCCCTTCCGCCGCGGCCCGCTTCGCGCGACCATGCGGGCAAGGCAGGCAGGAGGAAGCGCCAGATGACACTCGAACCGGGCCGCGCGCGGCCGGAACCCACGCCCGAGACGAAGCATTTCTGGGAAGGCACGCGCAACGGCAAGCTGCTGCTGCAGCGTTGCGGCGACACCGGGAAGGCCTATTTCCCGCCGCGCCCCTTCAGCCCCTATACCGGCACGCGCAACGTGGAAGTGTTCGAGGCCTCGGGCCGCGGCACGCTGCATTCCTATGTCATCCACCATCGCCCGGTGCCCGGCTTCAAGCCGCCCTACGCCATCGCGGTGGTCGAGCTCGAGGAAGGCCCGCGCATGATGACCAACATCGTCGACTGCCCGCAGACGCCCGAGGCACTGGTGCTCGACATGCCGCTCGAGGTCGCCTTCACCAAGATGGACGAGGACATCACCCTGCCCCTCTTTCGCCCCGCGCAGGAGAGCAAGTGATGATCAAGCCAGGCGAGATCGCCATCGTCGGCGCGGCCGAGACCACGAAGCTGGGCGCCATTCCCGACATGGCGCAGATCATGCTGCACGCGGACGCCGCGCTGAACGCGATGGCGGATGCGGAGCTGAAGCCGTCGGACATCGATGGCGTGGCCTGCGTCGGGCCGATGATGCCGCAGCAGATCGCCCACTACCTTGGCATCACGCCGCGCTGGGTGGACGGCACCGGCGTGGGCGGCTGTTCCTTCATGCTGCATGTCCGCCATGCCGCGGCCGCCATCCATGCGGGTTATGCCAACACCATCCTCATCACCCATGGCGAGAGCGGCAAGTCGCGCGTCAACGGCACGCCGCGCCCGGCCGAGCCGCAGAGCCTGCAGGGCCAGTTCGAGATGCCCTTCGGCCCGATGGGCCCGCCCACGCTCTTTCCCATCCCCGTGCTGCGCTACATGAAGACCTATGGCGTCACGCACGAGCAGATGGCGATGGTCGCCGTCGTGCAGCGCGAATGGGCGGCGAAGAACCCCCGCGCGGCCTTCAAGGACCCGATCACGGTCGCGGACGTGCTGAACAGCAAGATGATCGCCTACCCGTTCCGGCTGCTGCAATGCTGCCTGGTGACGGATGGCGGCGGCGCGCTGATCCTCACCTCCGCCGACCGTGCGAAGGATTTCCCGCAGAAGCCCGTCTACATCCTGGGCAGCGGCGAATCCGTCGAGACCACCATGGTCAGCCAGATGCAGGACTTCACCAGCAGCCGCGCCTTCCGCGTGGCGGGGCCGGAGGCCTTCCGCATGGCCGGCATCAAGCACAGCGACGTCGACCACCTGATGATCTACGACGCCTTCGCGCACCTGCCGATGTATGGGCTCGAGGACCTCGGCTTCGTCGGCCGCGGCGAGGCCAAGGACTTCATCTGGGAAGGCAACACCCGCCCCGGGGCGAAGCTGCCGCTCAACACCAATGGCGGCGGGCTGTCCTACACCCACACCGGCATGTACGGCATGTTCGCCCTGCAGGAGAGCGTGCGCCAGGTGCGCGGCACCGCACCCGCGCAGGTGCCCGGCGTGAAGGTCAGCGTCTGCCACGGCGTGGGCGGGATGTTCTCCGCCTCCGGCACGGTGGTGATGAGCAACGAGCGGCCCTGAGCGCACCGCGACGACGGCCCCGCATGTGTCCAGCGGGGCCGTTCGGTTCGCGGAGGGAGACCGATGGAGGCAGATCGCCCCGCCACGCTTCACCTCTTCTGCGGCCGCATCGCCGCGGGGAAGTCGACGCTCGCGCGGCAACTCGCTTCAGCGCCGGGCACGCTCCTCATCGGGCTCGACGATTGGATGTCCACGCTCTATCCAACCGAGAATCAGAGCCTCGACGACTTCGTCGTTCTCACCGCCCGCATGCGCGCCATCATGGGCCCCCATATCGTCGCGCTGCTTGGGCTCGGCGTCTCGGTCGCGCTCGATTTCCCGGCCAATACGAAGCGCTGGCGGGATTGGATGCGCGGCATCATCGAGGAGTCCGGCGCGCAGCACGAGATGCACGTCCTCGACGTCCCAGACGCGGTGTGCCGGGCCCGCCTGCGGCGCCGCAACGACAGCGGCGAACACGCCTATACTGTGGACGAGGCGACCTACGACCTCTTCATGCGCCATTTCTCGCCTCCGACCGCCGCGGAGGGTTTCAACCGCGTCGTGCACAAGCCGCGCGACACGAAGCAATGAATGGGGAGACAACCTAGTGGTGAACCGTATCAGCCGCCGCATTGTGCTTGCGATGACGGGCGGCGTGTTGGCGCGTCCGACCGTCGCGCAGTCCGGCTTTCCAAGCCGCCCGATCCGCCTGATCGTGCCCTGGCCGCCCGGCGGGTCCACCGACGGCCAGCTGCGCGCACTGGCCGAGGTCGCCACGCGCCATCTCGGCCAGCAGGTGATCATCGAGAATCGCGGCGGCGCCTCGGGCACCATGGCCGCGCAGATCATGGCGGCCGAGGCGCGCGGCGATGGCCACCTGGTCGGGCAGTTGCCGATCACCGCCTTCCGCTTCCCGATGATGACCTCCCGCCCCACCTGGGACCCGATGCGGGACTTCACCTACGTCATCCACCTGACCGGCTACCTGTTCGGCGTGGTGGTGAAGGCCGACAGCCCCTGGCAGACCTGGCAGCAGTTCCTGGACTACGCGAAGGCGAACCCGGGCAAGATCGCCTATGGCTCGCCAGGTGTCGGTAGCACGCTGCACATCACCATGGAACGCATCGCCGCCGAGCGCGGGATCGAGTTCCTGCACGTGCCCTTCCGCGGCGGCGCCGACAATGCGCAATCGCTTCTCACCGGCGCGACTCAGGCCATGGCGGACAGCACCTCCTGGGCGCCGCTGGTCGATGGCGGGCAGTTCCGCCTTCTGGTCACCTGGGGCGCGGAGCGCGCCAAGCGCTACCCGAACGTGCCGACGCTGCGTGAGACGGGCACGGACATCGTCTCGGCCTCGCCCTACGGCCTTGCGGGTCCGAAGGGCATGGACCCCGGCGTGGTGCGCGTCCTGCACGATGCCTTCAAGGCCGCGCTGCACGACCCGGCGCACCTCGCGGTGCTCGAGCGCTTCGACATGCCGGTCATCTACATGAACAGCGACGACTACCGCGCCTCGGTCCAGCGCGTCATCGAGGAGGAGGGGGCGGTGATCCGCCGCCTCAACCTCACCATCAACTAGACCTTCGGCAGTTCCACCTTCCCGGTGTGGAGCTTGAGGCGCGAGAATTCCGGCGCCTCCTGCCCCGCATCGCGGAAGGCCTGCTTCAGCGCGGCCATGTTCGGCGCGAAGATGGTCTCGCGATTGGCGCTGACCCAGTCGCGCGACTGCTGCGGCATGGCAAGGCTGCCCTGGAAACGCGGCATCACCCAGCGGGCGAACAGCTCGAAGGACCGCCAGGTGGCCTCCCGATCCGCCCATTCATGGGCGCGGAACAGGATGCCGCCGGCGCCGCCCTCGGTGAAGGAGAGCAGCCGCTCGATGCCCGCCGCGACGGTTTCGGGCGAACCGACCAGCGTCGAGCCCATCGCGAGGCCGTCGCGCAGCGGGTCTTCCGATCGCATCGGCGGGCGGCCCAGGGTCTCGCTGAAATAGGTCAGCGTCTCCTGCACTTCCCCGACGCGCACATCGCGCAGCGCGCGCTCGTCATCCTCGGCGCAGTGCAGGTTGACCACCAGGCGCCAGTTGCGGCGGTCCATGGTCTTGCCGTGCTTCGCCGCCTCGGCCTCCGCCATGCGCCACTGCTCGGCGAGCGACCTCGGCCCGCCCGGCAGCCCGGCACCGAGCGAGAGCAGCCCCAGCCCATGCTTCGCCGCCGCCAGCGCGCCCGACGGCGTGGTGGAGGAGGCGACGGAGATCGGGAAGCAGGGCTCGGAATAGGGTGCCAGGTGCAGCCGCGCCTCGCGCAGCGTGAACCAGTCGGTCTCCATGGTGACCGGGTCCTCGCAGGCCAGCAGCCGCGTGATGGCCGTGAGCGATTCGTCCATCCGGCGGCGCTGATGCGCCGGGTCGATCCCTATCATGTAGGCATCGGACACCAGTGCACCCGGCCCGCAGCCCAGCATCACCCGTCCGCGCGTCATGTGGTCGAGCTGCACGAAGCGCTGCGCCACCAGCAGAGGGTGGTGATAGGGCAGGCTGGTCACGCCGGAGCCCAGCTTGATGTGCTTGGTGCGCTCCGCCGCGGCGCCGATGACGATCTCGGGGCTGGCGATCGTTTCCCAGCCGGCGGAATGATGCTCGCCGATCCAGGCCTCGTCGTAGCCGAGGTGGTCGAGCCATTCGATCAGGTTGATGTCGCGCTCGATCGCGAGCGTCGGGTTGTCGCCGACGCGATGAAAGGGCGCGAGGAAGATGCCGAAGCGCATGCGGCGCGGTGCGGTCACGGATGGCTCCATCACATCGACGGCGGATCGCCCGCCAGGAATTCGTCGCCGCCATAGCCGGCTTCCGCCGGGATGCGCAGCACGCGCCCGGCCTCGGTCATGCGCATCTGCGGCAGCACGGTGACGACCGGTGTCGCGCGCGCGGCGGCGAAGGCCTCGGCCACGCTGGCGTGGCGCGCGAGCTTGGTCAGGTTCATGCGGGTGGGGAAGACCACCTTGCGCGCGCCCGCCTCCGCCGCCGCCAGCGCATCCACCGGGCGGATCCAGACGCTGTCCACCGCTTCGTGCCCGTCATGCAGCGCGTCCTGGTCGGGTGGCGCGGCGGCGAGGAAGAAATGCGTATCGTAACGCTTCGGCACCGGCAGCGGCGTGATCCAATGCGCGAAATGCGCGAGCCCGTCGGCATCGGGCACCAGGCCACGCGCGGCCAGCATGGCGGCGAAGTCGCCCTCGGCCGGTGGCGGCGTACCTGGCGCGGCGAGCAGGATGCCGCATTCCTCCCAGGTCTCGCGGATCGCCGCGACACGAAACGCGCCGGCGGGATCGCCGCCGGCCAGCACGGCATCCGAGGTCTCGACCCGCCCGCCCGGGAAGACAAGCGCGCCGGAGGCGAAGTCGATCTCGTGGTGGCGCACCACCATGAACACCTCGAGCCCATACGCGCCGTCGCGCAGCAGCAGCACGGTCGAGGCAGGGCGTGCGGGGGCGGGTTCGGCCATGCGTCCATTGCAGCGCGGCGGCGCGCACACGGCAAGGCGCGTTGACGCGGCAATCCCGCGACAGCAGGCTTGCGTCCAGGGAAGGGGAGGAACGGCATGGCGCTGCTCGCGCGCTGGGCGGAGACGACGCCGGACAAGGTCGCGGCGCATTTCCCGGATCTCGGGCGCAGCATCACCTTCGGCGTGCTGGACGCACGCGCGACCCGCATCGCGCAATGGCTGGTCTCGCTCGGCCTGCAGCCGGGCCAGGGCATCGCCATGCTGATGGACAACCGGCTGGAATTCTTCGAGATCGCCTTCGCCTGCCGGCGTGCGGGGCTCTACTACACGCCGCTGTCGGTGCATCTGCGGCCGAATGAGGTCGCCTACATGCTGGGCGATGCAGGGGCAAAGGCGGTGATCGTCTCGCCCGGCGTGGCGGAGCTGGCCACCGCCATGCTGCGCGAAGGTGCCACCGGCGGCGTGCCGCGCTTTGCGGTCGGCGAGGGCCTGCCGGGCTACGAGGGCTTCGAGGCCGCGGTCGCGGCCGCGCCTGACGACCCGCTGCCGCAGCGCCCGGTCGGGCGCGAGTTCCTCTATTCCTCCGGCACCACCGGCCTGCCCAAGGGCATCAAGCGCCCGCTCGTCGCCTGGGAGAACCGCCTGGCGCCGGACTGGGACATGACGTGGAAGACGCTCTATGGCTGCGGGCCGGAGATGACCTACCTCTCGCCCGCGCCGCTATACCACGCCGCGCCGCACAGCTTCACGATCCGCCGCACCATCGCCGAGGGCGGCACCGTGGTGGTGATGAGCAGGTTCGATCCGCTGCGCGCGCTGGAACTGATCGAGCAGCACCGCGTCACGCACAGCCAATGGGTGCCGACGATGTTCGTGCGCCTGCTGGCGCTGCCGGAAGCCGAGCGCAGGCGCTTCGACCTGTCCTCGCACCGCGTCGCCATCCATGCCGCCGCCCCCTGCCCCGTCGGCGTCAAGCAGCGGATGATGGAGTGGTGGGGGCCGATCATCTGGGAGTACTACGCGGGCTCCGAGAGCGTGGGGACGACCGTGGTTTCGCCGCAGGACTGGCTGGCGCGGCCGGGCACGGTGGGGCGGCCGGTCAACGGCGTGACGCTGCACATCGTCGATGACGAGGGCCGCGACCTGCCGCCGGGCGAGGTCGGGCGCATCTGCTTCGCCGGCGCACCGCGCTTCGCCTATCACAACGCGCCGGAGAAGACCGCCGCAGCCTACGACGCGCAGGGGCGCGCGACGCTGGGCGACCTCGGGCGCGTGGACGAAGAGGGCTGGCTGTACCTCTCCGACCGCCGAGCGGACCTGATCCTGTCGGGTGGCGTGAACATCTACCCGGCCGAGATCGAGGCGGTGATCGCGCGCCATCCGGAGGTGGCGGAGGTCGCCGTGGTGGGCATCCCGCACGCGGAATTCGGCGAGCAGGTGCATGCCGTGGTGGTGCCGCGCGGGGCCACGCACGGGCTGCAGGCGGCGCTCGAGGCGCTGTGCCACGAGCACCTGGCCGGCCCCAAGCGCCCGCGATCCTACGAATTCGCCGAAGAGCTCCCGCGCAGCGAGGCCGGCAAGCTGCTGCGCAGGATCCTGAAGGAGCGCTACCTGTAGTGCGCAAGCGCGACGTATGATGCACGCCTGCGGGCCTGCGGCCCTCCGGCGAACACGCGTCAGCCCGTGCGCAGCCCCAGCCGCTCCACCCGCTGCCGCTCCTGCTCGTAGGTCTCGACGATGAAGCGGCCGTAGTCCGCGCTGTTCAGGTATTCGAGCGGCATGTCGAGCCGCCGCAGCGCCGCGACATGCGCCTGGTCGTCGAGCGCCGCCTTGAAGCCGTCATGCAGCGCGCGGACGATCTCCGCGGGCATGCCTGCCGGCCCAACCAGCCCGTAGGGCGAGGTGACGACCATGCCGCGATAGCCGAGCTCCTGCAGCGTCGGGATGTTCGGCCAGCGCGGCGAGCGGTCGCGCGACCAGACGTTGAGGAAGCGCAGCTTGCCCTCGTCCACCAGCTGCCCGACGCCCGAGCCGGTCGCGCCGGCCTCGATATGCGCGCCGAGCAACGAGGGCACCAGGTCGCCCTCGCCGCGGAAGGGCACGTGGGTGAACTCGATGCCCTCCTTCTCCGCGAGCTCGACCATGGTCAGGTGCGGCGTGCCGTTCGCGCCGGTATTGCCGACGCGCACCTGGCCCGGGCGGCGCTTCGCATCCGCCACCATGTCGGCCCAGCTCTGGTAGGGGCTTTCCGTGCGCACCGTCACGGCAAAGAGGTAGCCGGTCAGGTGGATGATCGGCGTGTAGTCCTTCGTCACGTCATAGGGCATCCGCTGCATGTGCGGCAGCCGCAGCGCAGGCAAGGTGAGCTGCGCGACCGTGTAGCCGTCGGGCCGCGCGCGCGCGACGTTCGCCGCCGGCAGCGTGCTGCCCGCGCCGGGGCGGTTCTCGATCAGCACGGTCTGGCCCATGTGGCGCGTCGCGGCCTCGGCGAAGGCGCGCATCTGCACATCGGTTGCGCCACCGGGCGGGAAGCCGATCTGGATGGTGATCGGCCGGCTGGGGAAGCGTTCCTGCGACAGCGCAGGGCGCGCCAGCGGCGCGGCTAGTGCAGCGCCGAGCGCGGCGCGGCGGGTGATGGTCGTCATTGTCGTTCTCCCCGGTGTTGTTCCGCGCGTCACAGCGTGCGCGCGATGATTTCCTTCATGATCTCGGAACTGCCGCCATAGATGCGGCCCACGCGCGCATCCGCCCAGGCGCGGCCGATCTCGTAGTCGGCCATGTAGCCGTTGCCGCCATGCATCTGTAGGCAGTCATCCAGCAGGCGGTTCTGCATCTCGGTCCCCAGCAGCTTCGCCTGCGCCGCGAGCTCGATGGAGAGCCCGCCCTGCATGTGAAGTGCGAGGCAATGGTCGCAGAACACCCGGAACATGTTCGCCTGCGCGCGCAGCTCGGCCAGCTTGAAGCGGTTGTGCTGGAAGTCGAACACCGCCTGGCCGAAGGCCTGGCGCGACTTCGCGTAGTCGATGGTTTTCTGCAGCATCACCTCCATCGACATCGCGGCTCGGATGGCGATGACTAGGCGCTCCTGCGGCAGGTTCCTGATGAGGTAGGAGAAGCCGGCATTCTCCTCGCCGAGCAGGTTCTCCGCCGGCACGCGCACATCATCGAAGAACAGCTCGGAGGTGTCGGCGGCATGCAGCCCAACCTTCTCGAGGTTGCGGCCCTTGGTGAAGCCGGGGGTGCCTTCCTCGACGCAGATCAGGCTGATGCCGCGGCGCCCCGCGCCCGGGTCGGTCTTGCAGACCACGATCACCAGGCCGCAGTTCTGGCCGTTGGAGATGAAGGTCTTGGACCCGTTGATGATCCAGTCAGATCCGTCGCGCCGCGCCGTGGTGCGCACCGCCTTGAGGTCGGATCCCATGCCGGGCTCGGTCATGGCGATGGCGGTGATGATCTCGCCCTTCGCCATGCGCGGCAGCCATTCGCGCTTCCTGCGCGGCAGCGCGAATTCCTCGATATAGGGCACCACGATGTCGGAATGCAGCGGGAAGCCGATGCCCGAGGCGTTGGTGCGCGCGATCTCCTCGATGATCACGGCGGCATAGCCGAAATCCGCGCCCGCGCCGCCGTATTCCTCCGCCATCATGGGGCAGAGCAGGCCCTCCGCTCCGGCCTTGCGCCAGACCTCGCGCGGGACGATCCCGGCGCGTTCCCAGTCGCGGTGGAAGGGCACGATCTCGCGCTCGAAGAAGCGCCGCACCTGGGTGCGGAAGATCTCGTGGTCGGCGTTGAAGACGCTGCGCGCGGAACCCGCGGGCGGGACGGCGGTGTCCATGGACGTGTCCTCGGTTGATTGGCGCGAGACTACCCTGCGCCGGGCGAGCGTGTCAGCCAGGAAGGGCGGCGGCGATCATCTCCGGCGCCAGCCCCCATTCGGCCAGCGCCGCCGCGCCATCGGCACCGCGTCGCGGCGCCGGCGCGGGTTCGGCCGCGGGCGTGCGGGAGAAGCGCGGGCTCGGCGCCGGCTGCGCCCCCCC
>NZ_JACADR010000127.1 GCF_016106005.1 Roseomonas rosulenta | reverse complement strand
GTCGGCCAGCGCCGCGAAGGCGCGCCTGCGGTCTGCGCCGGGGTCGGCGGTGGAGGGGATGCGCGCGGCATCCGCCGCGAGGCGCACCCCTTCGGCGCCGAGCTCGGCCCGGCAGGCGCGGCCGCGCCAGGCGAAGTGCAGGCAGGGTGCCGGATGGGGCTCGCGCGGGGCGAGGGCGCCATCGGGTGTGACGGCAAATCGGCCGAGCGGGATCGTCTCCATGCCTGCAGGGTTGTCCGGGAGTGGTGAACACACCATAACCGCCACCGCATGGCCCTCGGACAAAGTCTTCGCCTCGTGCTTGCGCCGCCGCATCCGGCCGCGCGGCCCTTCCTCATCGGCGGGGGGGTGGCGGCGCTGCTCGGCCTGCTGCTGCTCGGCAACTGGCTGTTCTGGCTCGGGACGGCGTTCCTCGCCTTCTGCCTCTACTTCTTCCGCGATCCGGAACGCGTGCCCCCGGGGCGCCCCGGCCTCGTGATCGCGCCGGCGGATGGCAAGGTGGTCAGCATCGTGCCGGCGGTGCCGCCGGAGGAACTCGGCCTCGGCCCCGCGCCGCGCTGGCGGGTGGCGATCTTCCTCTCGGTGTTGGACGTGCATGTGAACCGCATGCCGGTGGACGGGACCGTCACGCGCGTCGCCTATAGGCACGGGAAGTTCCTCAGCGCCAACCTCGACAAGGCGAGCGAGGAGAATGAGCGCAACGCCATCGCGCTCGCGCTGCCCGACGGGCGCGACCTCGCGGTGGTGCAGATCGCGGGGCTGGTGGCGCGTCGCATCCTGTCGGATGCCAAGGTCGGGGATGTCGTGCAGGCGGGCGAGCGCTTCGGTATCATCCGCTTCGGCAGCCGCACGGATGTGTATCTCCCCGAGGGCGTGCAGCCGATGGTGAGCGAGGGCCAGACCATGATCGGCGGCGAGACGGTGATCGCCGAACTGGGCGCGCGGTGACCGGCCCCGATGACCGGAGGGCGCAGCCGGCGATGCCGGCGAGCACCGGAGGTCTGAATCGGCGCCGCCGCGCCGCAGGCGCGCCATGACCGATCCGGCCCGCGTACGCCTGCTGCGCCGCCGCTTCCGCCCGCGCACCCGGCCGCGCTTCGAGGGGCTTTCCTTCAACCGCCTCATTCCGAACATCCTCACGATGCTCGGCCTGTGCTGCGGGTTGGTCTCCATCCGCTTCGCCTTCGAGGGGCGCTTCGACCAGGCCGCGGTGCTGATCGTGGTGGCGGGCGTGATCGACGGGCTGGACGGGCGCCTCGCGCGGCTGCTGAAGGCGACGTCCCGCTTCGGCGCGGAGTTCGACAGCCTGTCGGACTTCCTGTGCTTCGGCGTGGCACCGGCCTTCATCCTGTATTTCTGGACCATGCAGGACTTCCGCGCGCTGGGCTTCGCGCCCTGCCTGCTGTTCGCGGTGTGCATGTCGCTGCGGCTTGCGCGGTTCAACGCGACGCTCGATGTCGGGCCGGGCGTGAAGCCGGCCTATGCCTACAACTTCTTCACCGGGGTGCCGGCGCCGGCGGGGGCGGGCTGCGTGCTCTTTCCGCTGTTCCTCGGGCTGTGGCTGCACCAGATGGGATGGGATGGCATGGCCGCCGCCGTGCGCCACCCGGCCTTCGTCGGCATCGTGATGGTGACGGTGGCGGGGCTGCTGGTCAGCACCATCCCGACCTGGTCGTTCAAGAACTTCAAGATCCCGCGCGAATACGTCCTGCCGCTGCTGCTCGGCAGCGGGCTGTTCCTCGCGCTGCTGCTGGCCGAGCCCTGGGCGGCGCTGGCCATCGCGGGGCTGATCTACCTTGGCATGGTGCCCTTCTCGGTGCGTTCCTACCTGCGGCTCAAGCGAGAGGCGGAGAGCATGATCGAGCCGGTGATCGTCAGCGAGGCGCCGCGCTCGGGGACCAACTGAGTGCGTCCCTGTCCCGGTGACGGTCCGCCACGCGAGGGCGGCGCCGGTGCCGTTCGTGGTGCCGTCACGCTGGTGCTCGATGGTCGGGCGGTGCGCGTCACCGGCGGCCCATTCGATTCACTGCCCGAGGGGGCGCGAGGCCTGTGCCTCGAGCCAGGCTCGGCGCGCGTGGCGCAGGCTGCCTGGCGCCTCGACATCCCGGATTTCGGCGTGCCGGAGGAGGCGGCGCTGCGCGCGGTGCTGGCTGCCATGCTGGCCGAGATGCGCGCCGCACCCGATGCGGCCTATCACGTCGGCTGCCGCGCCGGGCTCGGTCGCACCGGCCTGGCGCTGGCCTGCCTTGGCGCCATGACCGGCGTGGCGGAGCCGATCGCCTGGCTGCGCGCCACCTACGACCCGCGTGCGGTCGAGACCCCCGCGCAGGAGGCACTGGTCGCGCGCTTCGTGGCACCATCGCCGTAACCGTCTCGCCCGCCGCGCCGAATGTTGTGCTGGCGAGACGGCACCCCTGTCGCGCATCATTCCGGCCTCGCGCCAGGCCCCGAGGAGATACCATGCCGCAGACCCGCCCCAACCCGCTTCACCTCGCCGCCGCCGCCCTGGCGGGGATGCTCGGTGCGGCCATGCCCGCTGCGGCCCAGCCCAGCCCCGACGCGATCGTCGATGCCTTCGAGGCCGCGCTCGGCCCGATCCGCACGCATCGCCCGAGCCACCCGAAGGGCGTCTGCGCCGCCGGGCATTTCACCGCGACGCCCGAAGGGACGCGCCTGTCCGTGGCGCCGGTCTTCTCCGGGCAGCGCAACACCGCGCTGATCCGCTTCGGCGTGGCCGGGGCGAACCCGAACGCCTCCGACAGCGCGCGGGGCACGCGCGGGCTCTCGATCCGCTTCGAATCGCCCTCGGGCGACCTGTTCGAGATGGCGAACATCTCGGCGCCGGTCTTCGGCGCGAATACGCCCCAGGCGCTGGTCGACGGGCTGCTCTCGCGCGCCAACGACCCGGCCACGGGGCGGCCGAACCCCGAGCGCGCGGCGGCCTATGCGGCCTATGTCGCGGCCAACCCGTCGGTGGGCAACCAGGGGCGCTACCTTGCGGCGAACAACCCGCCGGCGAGCTTCGCCACCACGCCCTATTGGGGCGTGAACACCTTCCTGTTCCGCGGCCAGGACGGGCAGCAGCGCCCGGCGCGCTGGGTGTTCGAACCCCGCGCCGGCGTCGAGCGGCTGACCGCCGAGCAGATGCAGTCGATGGGACCGAACTTCCTGGCCGATGAGCTGCGGCGGCGGGTCGCCACGGGGCCGGTCGAATTCGACATGGTGCTGCAATTCCCGGGGCAGGGCGACGATCTGCTGAACCCGACCGTGGCCTGGCCGGATGATCGCCCCCGCACGGTGGTCGGGCGGCTCACGGTCACGTCCGTGGAAGCCGGGCCGGGCGGGCCCTGCGACCCGATCAGCTTCATGATCCTCGACCAGGCGCCGGGCATCGAGATGAGCGACGACCCGGTCCTGCAGGCGCGCGCGGCGGCTTATGCGGTGAGCCTGTCGCGGCGGACGCCGTAGCGACCTGCGTGGGGCGCGGCGCTACTTCCGCCGCGCGCCCACGATCACGCCCTCGTTCTCCAGCGCGGCGATCTCCGCCTCGGTGAAGCCCCGCGCCGCCAGCACCTCCCGACCGTGCTGGTTGAAGCGCGGCGGGGCCGTGCGTGCGCCGCCCGGCGTGCGGCTCAGCTTGATCGGGGTGTTCAGCGCGCGGAACTCGCCGATCTGCGCGACCATGTTGCGGAAGGCGGTGTGCTCGGCCCCCATGGCTTCATCGACATGCAGCACGGGGCCCGCCGGAAGCCCCGCGGCCAGCATGCGCCGCGTGAGCTCATGCCCGTCCTCGTTGGCGAAGCGGGCATTCAGCACCTCGGTCAGCGCGGCCTTGTTGACCACGCGCGCGCCGTTGGTGGCGAAGCGTTCCTCCTTCGCGACCTCCGGGATGCCGAGGAACTCGCAGAACTTGCGGAACGCCGGGTCGTTGCCGGCGGCGACGAAGATCTCGCAGGTGCGCGTGGTGAATTTGGAATAGGGTGCCAGGTTGGGGTGCGGGTTGCCCGTCGCCTTCGGCCGCTTGCCGCTCAGGAAGAAATTGGCGGCATGGGGGTGCAGCAGCGCCATGCCGCAATCATGCAGCGTCATGTCGCAATACTGGCCGCGGCCGGAGCGCTCGCGCTCGTGCAGCGCCATCAGGATGGCGATGGTGCTGAACAGCCCCGTGGCGATGTCCACGATCGGGTTGCCCAGGCGCGTCGGGCCAGAATCCTCCGTTCCGTTGATGGACATGAGGCCCACCATCGCCTGCAGCACGGCGTCGTAGCCGGGGAACCCGCCGAGCGGCCCCTCGGCCCCGAAGCCCGAGACGCGGCAATGGATCAGGCGGGGGAATTTCTTCGACAGCACCGCCTCGTAGCCCAGGCCCCACCTCTCCATGCTGCCGGGCTTGAAGTTCTCGACCAGCACATCGGCGCCTTCCAGCAGGCGCAGCAGCACCTCCTTGCCCGCCGGCTTGGACAGGTCGAGGCCGACCGAGCGCTTGTTGCGGTTCACGCCGACGAAATAGGACGCATCGCCATCCGCGTTGAAGGGCGGGCCCCAGTCGCGCACCTCGTCGCCCTGCGGGGGTTCGAGCTTGATGACTTCCGCGCCGTGGTCGGACAGCACCATGGTGCAATAGGGTCCGCCCAGTACGCGCGTGAGGTCCACCACGCGCAGCCCGGCCAGCGCGCCAGGCGAGAGCGCCGTCGTGGCGCCGAGTGCAGCGGTGTCGTCCATGTCCCGGGTTCCCTCAGATCGCGGGGCGGAAGATGCGCGAGCGGGGCGGGTTTGTCGAACCTCGCGCCCGCCCCGGGAGCGATTGTTCCGCGCAGGCCTGCGCTTGGCCTCGTGGCCCTGGCGCCGGGCGTCAGGCGCCGATCAGGATCGAGATGCAGAGCATCGCCATCAGCGCGCCCGCGATGCCCCCGGCCAGCAGGGGCGCCGGCGTGCCGGGCTGGATCGCCTCCGGCCGGCCGGGCGGGTGGCTGAGCGTGACCGTCTGGCCCGCCGCGATGCGCCCGCGCGCAGCCGGCACATGAACCCGCAGCCGCCGCTCGGACCCGTCCTGCGCAGCCACCGCGACCTCGGTAAGGGCGCCGGCATCGCGCGGGTCCGGGGGCGTGCGCACCACGCCCTGCACCACCACCCAGTCGCGGCGCGCCCGCCACAGCGTGAGGCACAGCCCGGCCACCACAAGGCTGGCGGGCAGCACCAGCCAGGTCACCAGCGCATCGAGCCCCGGGTCGTTCATGCCGCCGCGGCGCGGCGCCCCCAGACGCGGGCGCAGAATTCCGGGTAGGTCTCGACCATCTCGTCGCAGACGCGCCCGCGCAGCAGGGCGAGTTCCGCCTCGGTCGGGTCCGGCGTGGCGGGGATCTCGCCCTCGGCATCGAAGGCGAAGCCGGTCGCCGCGCGCACGCTCTCGACCGTCTCGCCCGGATGCAGGCTGGCCAGCGAGAAGCGCGCCCGGTCAGGGTGAAAGCGGAAGACGCATTTGCCGGTGACCAGCGCCTGCGCCGTGCCGCGGCGGAAGATGCCCGGCGCCGAGACCCCGGGGGCGGAGATGTTGTCCACGCGATCAACCAGCACGCGCGGCGAATGCTCCTCGCGGAACAGGATGGTGCGCGGGGTCATGAAGTACATGAAGGCGGACCCGAATGACCCCGGGAAGCGCACGCCCATCCCCGGCCAGTCCCCGGTGCCGACCAGGTTCAGGTTGGCCTGGCCGTCGATCTGCCCGCCGCCCAGGAAGAACAGGTCGATCCGCCCCTGGCCGGTCAGGTCGAACAATTCGCGCGTGCCCTCGGTGAAGGGATTGCCGGAGCGCCTGTGCAGCAGGGACAGCCGCACGTCGTGGCCCATCAGCTTCACCAGCCAGCAGGCAGCCGCCGGCATGGGCGAGGCCGCGCCGACCGCGATGTGGCGCGCGGGCGGCGCGGCGGGGTCGAGGATGAGCCGCGCGAGTGCCGCGACGATGCGTTCCTCCGGCGCGATCATTCCGCGGCCGCCTTCTGCCCGGCGGCGAGCACCTCGCGGTCGAGCCAAGCGCGGAAGCCGTCCGCGGTCCTCGCCGCGCGGGCGTAGTCGGCCACGTAGTCGGCGTCGAAGCCGTATTCGTCGAGAAGTGCCACCGGATGCGCGCCGCGCTGCGCGACCGCCACCGCGTCGATGTAGGTCGCGCTGATCGCGCCGGCGGCCAGGCGCTCATCCTCAAGGAAACTGCCCTCCACCACGCGTTCCACCGTCACCAGCGCGGCCCTGGAGGCATGGGCGATGGTCGCGCATTCCCGCCGTCGGCCGAGCCAGACATTGCCCTGCGCATCGGCCAAGGCGGCATGGAAGATCGCGAAGTCCGGCTGCTTCGCCGGGAGCAGCACGATGGGGTCGGCGCCCTCCTCCGCGAAGGGGTTGGGGACCACCTTCCAGTCCGGCCGATTGGCCAGGATGTCCGATCCGATCAGCCCGCGCAGCGGCATGAAGGGCACGCCCTTCTCGGCCGCCTGCAGCATGGTGTGGATGGCCGGGCAGGTGGCGTCGCGCACCGTGATGCGCCCTTCCTTCAGCGCGGCGGAGAAGCGCGGTGCGAAGCCTGCCTCGCCAAGCGAGACGGCGCTGGTCTCGACTTCCGCCACGCAGCCCCCGCCGATCAGGATGTCGGTGGCGAAGCCGCTCACCGGCACGCCCAGCAGCCTGAGCCCGCGCGCCCCGCGCCGGATCAGCGCCTTGGCGATGGCGACCGACGGCAGGGAATTGTCGGGCGGGATCGCCACCAGCGCGCCGTCGGGGATACGCGCGGCGAGGGCGTCGGCGGATGGCAGCAGCATGGGCGGGTCCTCCGCGCGCGACCCTACGCCCGGCGGGGCGGGCGGGGTAGGGGCCTCGCCGCAGTCCGGCGCGGCGCGCGTGCCCGTCAGGGCTGTGATCCGGCTCACGCCACGTCGCGCGGCGGGCTGCGCTATCCTTGCCGGCCCATGACGCCGTGGATGCTGCACAGTCCCCGCCTGCTCCTGCGCCCCTGGCGCCCGGACGACCTCGAGCCGCTCTTTGCCATCAACGGCGACCCCGAGAGCATGCGCCACTTCCCCTGCGTGATGACGCGCGCCGAGAGCGATGCCTGGGCGGAACGCATGCAGACCCACATGGAGGCGCATGGCTGGGGCTTCTGGGTGGTTGAGGAACGCGGCGGCGCGCCCTTCGTGGGCGTCGTCGGGCTGATGACCATCCCCTGGGAGGCGCGCTTCACCCCCGCGGTGGAGATCGGCTGGCGCATCGCACCGGGCTTCCGCCGCCGCGGCTATGCCGAGGAAGCCGCGCGCGCCGCGCTCGACCTCGCCTTCGGCACGTTGGACCTGCCCGAACTGGTCTCCTTCACCGTTCCGGGCAACGTCACGTCCTGGCGGCTGATGGAGCGGCTCGGCATGCGCGCGGATGGCGAATTCGACCATCCGCGCCTGCCGCCGGGGCATCCGCTGCGCCGGCACGTGCTGTATCGCCTGGCGCGCGCGGCGCAGCGGGCCGATGCGCCGCGCGGGTGAACCACTGCATGGCTCGCTGGACGCTCGACCTGCCATGGTCTTGCGCTAGCATCCCACCATCGGTCGATCCTGACCCGGCAGGAGGTTTCATGATCCACACCACGATCCGCATGGCGGCCTTCGCGCTGGCGCTTGCCGCCGCGCCCGCCATGGCCTCCTCGGTCTCGACCGCCTGGGCGCAGCTGCCCTCGAACAACCAGGAGGAATGCCTCGCGATCGGCTCCCGCGCGGTCCAGGGGCTGGGCTTCAGCGCTAGCATCTCGCAGGACCGCCAGACTGTCTTTGGCTGGCGCGGGGAGGAGGCGCTGACGGTGCGCTGCATCTCCGGCAGCGGCATCGCGGTGGTCTTCGCCTGGGTCACTGATCAGTCCAACGACAGCGGCCCGCTGGTCGAGGCCGTGACCGCCGCCTATCGCAACCGCGGCGTCGTCGGTGGCGGCGGTGGCGGCGGCAATCTCGGTGGCGGGGCGCTGGGCGGGGGCAACCTCGGGCCCGGCAATTTCGGCGGCGGCGGCGGCGTGGTGAAGCGCTGAATTGGCGTTTGAGACCGCGCCGTCCGGCGCATTCCGCAGTCCGGCACCAGGCCGCTACCGTGCCATCAGCGACAGGGTGGCCGGTCAGGGGAGCGGGCCGGTGCCGGCAGTCTTAAGCGGTTTTTGACCATACGGCGGCCCTTGCCGCCGGGCGGCGGCGCGACAGATTAGGGGGATGCGCCGCCCCGTTGCCGCCCTCGCTGCCGGAATGCTCTGCGCCGCCGCGCCGGCGCCGCAGGGCGCGCCCGGCTCCCACTGGCACGAGGGCGGCTGGTCGGGCATCCCGCGCGCCCGGCTCACGCCCACCGGCGATGACGCGGTCACCATCTCCTCCCGCGGGCAGGGCGGCTTCGTCTGGCGCTACGAAAGGCGGCCGGCGGAATGCCTGTCCTGGCGCTGGCGGGTCGACCATGGGGTGCCGCCCACGCGGCTCGACCGGCGCGGCGGCGACGACCGGGCGATATCCGTCACCATCGGCTTCGCCGGCTGGCCGGACCGCGCCAGCGCCTGGCAGCGCACCCAGCACGCCGTGGCCCAGGCCAATGCGGGCGGCCGGCCGTTGCCGCGCGCCGCGCTGGTCTTCGTCTGGGGCGGCACGGGGCAGGAGGCCCGCGGCTTCGAGAGCCCCTACATGGCCGGCCTCGGCCGTGTCTTCGTGCTGCGCGCCGCCGATGCGCCGCGGGGCGTGTGGAAGGAGGAACGGGTGAACCTGCCGGCACTCTGGCGGGAAACCTTCGGCGGCCAGGTGCCGCCGGTCGAGAAGATCGCGATCTCGGTCGATTCCGACGACACCGCCAGCCAGGTGGAGGCGCGGATCGAGGCGATCCGCTTCGTCCCCTGCCCACGCACTTCCTGACCGCCACGCCCTTTTCGCGCCGCGCCGCCACCGGCAGGATGGCGCCCCTTCCAGGACCTTCCGCATGACAGTGACCCGACAGGATTTCCGCGACGCCATGGCCCGCCTCGGCGCCGCGGTGAACATCGTGACCACGGACGGCCCCGCAGGCCTGGGTGGGCTGACCGTGAGCGCGGTGTGCTCGGTGACCGACGACCCACCGACGCTGCTCGTCTGCCTCAACCGCGGCAGCCCGCAGAACCGGCTGTTCAAGGACAATGGCGTGCTCTGCGTGAACACCCTGGCACCAGGCCAGGAGGACCTCTCGGGCCGCTTCGCCGGGCGCAGCGCCGAGGCCGACATGGCCGAGCGCTTCTCGCACGCGACCTGGGGCATCCTCGAGACCGGCGCGCCGACGCTCGACGGCGCGACCGTCGCCTTCGACTGCCGCATCGTCGAGGTGGTGGAGCGCGGCACGCATTCCGTCCTGTTCTGCGAGGTGGAGGCGGTGCGCCAGGGCGCGGCCTCGCGCGGGCTGATCTGGTTCAGCCGCGACTATCACTCGATCGGCGCGGGCTGACCCGGTGCCGGGGCGCGCTGCGCGGGATCACACGCTCAGCACGCACCACCCATGCCGAGGCCGCAAAGGCGCCGTAAACCCATTGCAGTCTATGCTTCGTCGAGTCGCGCCGCAGGAGCAGCCTGGATGACCGAAGTGAGAGTGGAACTGCCGGACGAATTGGCCGCGGAGATCGCGCGCCGCGCGGCCGCCCTCGGCACCACGGCCGAGGACTGGGTGGCCGCGGTGGTGCAGGACCTGGCGGCCGACCTGCCGGACGAGACCACCGAAGGCCCGGACGACTTCATCGCGCGCTGACGGCGTCGCGATGCCCGCGCCGGATGCGGCGTGGGCTGGGCGGGCGCCTCGGTATGACTGCGCGGTCGGCGCCGCGCTTGGCACGACCGCCGCTCGTGCGGGCCGGCGCAGCGCCCCCGCCCGCTACCATTCCCCGTAGAAGACCCCCGCCGCCTTGTGGCGGTCGGTGCGCAACTCCGCCTCGGCCCAGGTCAGGGTCGTGCGGCGCTTGAGGCCGGTGAACCAGGCCAGCAGCCGCTCCCGCAGCGCCTCGCGCACGCCCTCCAGCGCCGGGTCGGCGCCGAGGTCGTGGAATTCCTGCGGGTCCGCCGCCAGGTCGAACAGCATGGGGCGGAAGCCATCCGTCCAGTGCATGTATTTCCAGCGATCCGTGCGCACCATCCAGGCGTGATGCTGTCCGGTCGGCAGGCCGAGCCGCCGGCGGGCGCCGCGGAAGGTCCAGTCCAGCTCGCTGAACACCGCCTCGCGCCACCCGGGTGCGGCGCCACGCGTGAGTGGCAGCAGTGATCGCCCCTCGATGAGGTGCTCCGCCGGATCGAGGCCGAGCGCCGCGAGGATGGTCGGCACCACGTCGATCGCCTCGACGAAGCGATCATCCACGCGGCCGCGCGCGGCATCGGCCTCGCGCGACGGATCGACGACGATCATCGGCACGCGCTGGATGCAGTCGTGGAACAGCTCCTTCTCGCCGAGCCAGTGGTCGCCGAGATAGTCGCCATGGTCGGAGGTGAAGACCACCAGCGTGTCGTCCCACCGCCCGAGCCTTTCCAGCGTGGCCCAGACCCGCCCGAGGTGATGGTCGAGCTGCGCGATCAGCCCCTGGTATGCCGGGCGCACCGTCGCGATGCAGGCGTCCTGCTGGAAGGCCTGCGCCACCTCCTCCTCCTGGAATTCGCGCAGGATCGGGTGGGCGGCGGGCCCGCGCTCGGCGGGGTCGCGCGCGACGGGAAGGCACTGATCGGCTGCATACATCGCGTGGTAGGGCGCGGGCGCGATGTAGGGCCAGTGCGGCTTCACATAGGACAGGTGCAGCACCCAGGGGGCATCGCCCTGCGCCTCGATGAAGCCGATCGCCTTGTCGGTGGTGTAGGCGGTCTCGCTGTGCTCCTCGCGCACGCGGGCGGGGTGGCGGGCGTTGCGCATCTTCCAGCCGTTCTGCGTGGCACCGGCCGCGTCGGTCACGGCGATCACGTAGTCGGTCCAGGGGTCCTTGCTGTCATAGCCCTGCGCGCGCAGCCAGTCGGCATAGGCGCTGTCGGTCTCGGCATGATGGCCGTCGTGGCGGTCGACCAGCGTGAACCAGCCCTCGCGCAGCAGCACCGCGAGTTCGTCCTGGCCGTCGAGCAGCAGGCGCTTCATGCCGCGCGCATCGGGCAGCATGTGGGTCTTGCCGGCCAGCGCCAGCCTCCGCCCGCTCTCGCGCAGGTGCCAGCCCAGCGTGACCTCGCCGACCGAGAGCGGCACCCGGTTGTGGGTGGCGCCGTGGCTCGACACATAGCGCCCGGTATAGGCGCTCATGCGCGACGGCCCGCAGATACCCGACTGCACATAGGCCTGGCTGAACCGCACGCCCCGCGCCGCCAGCGCGTCGATGTTGGGCGTGCGCAGGAAGGGATGCCCAGCGCAGCCGAGATGGTCCCAGCGCAGCTGGTCGCACATGATGTAGAGCACGTTGCGGATGGTCATGCGCCGGTGGCCCCCCCAGCAGCAGCCTAGGGCAGCGGTGCGCAGGACATAAGCCGGCCCAGGTGCGGGCGGCTGCCGCGACACCACGGAGGTCCCGCGCGGCGACGCGCCGTGCCATGATCGCCGCTCGGCCGGCGCCGCTCCCGGGGGCGCCGGCCCGTGCTTCGGCGCCCTCGGCCGGACCTAGGGGCTCTTCGGGCTGAACATCTCCCACACATGGGCGTCAGCATGGCCGGCTGACATCGCCCCGTAGCCGGGGGCAGGCACGCCGGCGGGGTCGTCGGCGTCCGGCGCGTCCTTGGCGTAGACCAGGCCCCAGCTGTTGCGGAAGATGAACCAGCCGCCGCCCGGGGCGCCGGCATCGGGCCGGAAGCCCAGGATGCAGACGGCGTGGCCGGCGTTGGTCCGCTCCCAGCCCAGTTGCTGCTCTCCCACCTTGCCGATGGCGTAGTTGGACGGCAGCCGCCAGTTGGTCATGTTGTCCTGGCTCAGCCGGTCCTTGAATTCCGGCAGTGCCACGCCGACCGCCCTGCCGGAGTCGAGCAGCGTGTGGATGGCGCGCGCTGCGCCGGGAGGACGCTTGCCGTTCGGTGGCAGGTCCCAGTGGTCGAACGCGACCGGCGGCGATTGCTTCGCAGCCTGCAGCGCGGCGGCATCCGGCAGCCGGTTCACCGGCGCGTCGTCCGGCCAGGCGGGCCGCGGGCAGACGCCGTCCGTGGCGAGGACGGCGCAGGCCTCGCCGAACTTGGTCGGCCCGTCCACCGCGCCGGGGGGGCGCTGGATCTGCCGGTTGCCCTGCGGAAACAGTGCGAAGACGCGCTTGTAGATGAAGACCGAGGACAGCTCGGGCGGCGCGCCGCCAGGCGGCATGCGGAGGCGCTCGACCGCAGCGGCGGTGGCGAAGCCGATGCAGCCCATCGGGTGCACATCCTGGTTGCGCACCGGCCAGCGCCGCAGGACTCCGCCGTCGAGCAACTGCAGACGCGCCGGGGCGTCGGCCAGGCTGGGCGGCAGCCCCGCGCCGGGCAGCGGCCGCTGGGGCGGGGCGATCACCTGCTCGCCCGGCTCCGGCCGGCGGGGCGCT
>NZ_JACADR010000126.1 GCF_016106005.1 Roseomonas rosulenta | reverse complement strand
CGCAGGCCGGCACGCCGCGCCCCGACCAGCGCAGCCAGGCGCCCGCCGCGCCAGCGCCGGCGCGCACCAACTGATCCCGCATCCCGATCCCGCCCAGCCTGCCCCGCCCGCCCGGCCCCCGCCGGGCGGGCGGTTGCCCTGGCGGCATGGCGCGGAATCCATCCGGGCCGCGGCGAAAAATTGACCTGAATCAAACCGCCGGGACAAATCCCCTCCCACACACGACCAAAGGTTAGGGAGGCCAGCCCATGGCGGACGAACTCATTGCGGTGAAGCCCGAGATCGCAGCGCGCGCGCATATCGATGCGGCGAAGCGCGAGGCGATGGTCGCCGCCGAGGCGCGCGACCCCGAGGCGTTCTGGCGCGGCGAGGCGAAGCGCATCGCCTGGATGCGCGAGCCCACGAAGATCAAGGCGGTGGACTTCACCGGCGACATCTCGATCAAGTGGTTCGAGGACGGCGTGCTGAATGCTTCCGTCTCCTGCCTGGATCGGCACCTCGCGACGCGTGGCGACCAGGTCGCGATCATCTGGGAGGGCGACGATCCGAACAGCGACGCGAAGGTGACCTACCGCGAGCTACATGCGCGCGTGTGCAGGCTGGCGAACGCGATGCGCCGGCTCGGCGTGAAGAAGGGCGACCGCGTCTGCATCTACCTGCCGATGATCGTGGAAGCCGCTGTCGCGATGCTCGCCTGCGCGCGCGTGGGCGCGATCCATTCCATCGTCTTCGGCGGCTTCTCCCCCGACAGCCTGGCCTCGCGCATCCAGGATTCCGAATGCACCATGCTGATCACCGCGGATGAGGGCCGCCGCGGCGGGCGCAAGGTTCCGCTGAAGGCGAACGCGGACGAAGCGCTGCTGACCTGCCCGTCCATCCGCCATGTCATCGTCGCGAAGAACACCGGCGGCGCGGTCGAGATGATGGAGGGCCGCGATCACTGGTGGGACGCGATCACCGCCGGCGAGGGCGCGACCTGCGAGCCCGAGCCGATGTCCGCCGAGGACCCGCTGTTCATCCTCTACACCAGCGGTTCGACCGGCAAGCCGAAGGGCGTGCTGCACACCACCGGCGGCTACATGGTCTGGGCGTCCTTCACGCATGAGAACGTGTTCGACTACCGCGACGGCGAGATCTACTGGTGCACCGCCGATGTCGGCTGGGTCACGGGGCACACCTACATCGTCTATGGCCCGCTCGCGAACGGTGCCACCACGCTGATGTTCGAAGGCGTGCCGTCCTGGCCGGACAATGGCCGCTTCTGGCAGGTCTGCGCCAAGCACGAGGTGAACATCTTCTACACCGCGCCGACCGCCATCCGCGCCCTGATGCGCGACGGCGAGGCGCCGGTGAAGAAGCACGACCGCAGCAGCATCCGCATCCTTGGCAGCGTCGGCGAACCGATCAATCCGGAAGCCTGGCTGTGGTACTACCGCGTGGTCGGCGACAGCCGCTGCCCGATCGTGGACACCTGGTGGCAGACCGAGACCGGCGGCATCCTGATCAGCCCGCTGCCCGGCGCTGTGGCGCAGAAGCCGGGTTCGGCCACGCTGCCGCTGCCGGGCGTGAAGCCTGCGCTGGTCGACAACGAGGGCAACCTGCTGGATGGCGCGACCGAGGGGAACCTCGTGCTGCTCGATTCCTGGCCCGGCCAGATGCGCACGATCTATGGCGACCATGCGCGCTTCGGCCAGACCTACTTCTCGACCTTCAAGGGCATGTACTTCACCGGCGACGGCGCGCGCCGCGACGCCGATGGCTACTACTGGATCACCGGGCGGGTGGACGACGTGATCAACGTCGCCGGCCACCGCATGGGCACGGCCGAGGTCGAGTCCGCGCTGGTGGCGCACCCGGCGGTCGCCGAGGCGGCCGTGGTCGGCATGCCGCACGAGATCAAGGGCCAGGGCATCTACGCCTATGTCACCTTGAAGGCGGGCATCGAGGCGACCGAGGTGCTGCGCAAGGAACTGGTCGCCTGGGTGCGCAAGGAGATCGGCCCGATCGCGACGCCGGACGCCATCCAGTGGGCGCCCGGCCTGCCCAAGACGCGCTCGGGCAAGATCATGCGTCGCATCCTCCGCAAGATCGCCGCCAACGAGACCGAGGGGCTGGGCGATACCTCCACCCTCGCCGATCCCGGCGTCGTGCAGGACCTGATCGACAACAAGGTCGGGTGAGGGATGGCGGCGGCGCGCTACCGGGACGTCTACATCGCCGGGCCGGACCTTGTGGCGCCCGTGCTGCGTGGCGTCGCGCCGCCGGTGGAAGGGGCACCCTACCGCATCAGCCCCTTCTTCCCGCCCACCCCGCGGGACGTGTTCAGCGAGGTGGTGGAGCGCATCCGCCGCGGCGCGCTGACCGGCCGGCAGACCGCCGCGGCCTGCTGGTGCGCGCTGGTCTCGCCCAACGAGATCGAGGCGCTTCTCGATGACGTCTACGGCACGCCGGAGGAGGACCCGCCGCGGCTGTCCGCGCTGCGTCGCTTCGTGGCGGCGCTGCCGGGCGACTGCCAGTTCTCGCTGGTCGCGACGTCGTTCTGAGACGCGGCCGACAAAGGATTGACCTTTGGCGGCCACGTCTCAGCCTCTGGTTCCGCGCGCGCCTGCCCCGCCAGCCCCGTGCGCCATGGCGACAGGCCAAAGGTCAGGCCTTTGGCCTGTCGGCACGGACCGTCTCGCAGACCCTTCGGGACTGCGCCCGAAGGCGCGTTCCGGGGGCCGGTGCCGGTGTTCCCGAGCGACCGTTCAGCGATAGACGAAGGCGCTGTCGGTCAGGTCGATCGCGGGGATCGCATCCTTCTCCGCCCAGTAGTCGTGCGCATGCTGCCATTCCGGCTTGTCGCCGCGGCGGGGCAGCAGATGCTGGCCGCGTGCCACGTAGCCCGAGCTGAATTCCTCCGGGTCGATCCAGGGGCCGAGCGGCATGCCGGCATCCTCGGGCCGTAGCGCGACCTCGACCTGCCGCGCGCCGGTCGCCTGCATGTGGTTCAGCAGCCGGCAGACGAAATCCGCCACCATGTCGGCGCGCAGCGTCCAGGCGGCGCGGATGTAGCCGAACACCCAGGCCATGTTCGGCACGCCGGTGAACATCATGCCGCGGTAGGTGATCGTCTGCCCGAAATCGAGCGGCGTCCCGTCGATCGTGAAGGCGATGTCGCCCAGCACGCTCAGGTGGAAGCCGGTCGCGGTGACGATGATGTCGGCCTCCAGCGTCCTGCCGGATTTCAGCAGCAGGCCGTGCTCGGTGAAGCTCTCGATCTCGTCGGTCACGACGCTGGCGCGCCCCTGCGCGATGCCGCGGAACAGGTCGGCATCCGGGATGAAGGCCAGGCGTTGCTGCCAGGGCCGGTAGCGCGGGGTGAAATGCGTGGCCACGTCGTAGTCGGGGCCGAGGTGGCGGCGCACCTCGGTCAGTAGTTCCTCCTTCACCTTTTCCGGCTCGCTGTGCGTGCGGTCGATGAAGCGCGCCTGCTCGAACAGGATCTTCCGGCGCACGATCTCGTGGATCCAGTCCTCGTTGATGCCCAGCGTGCGCAGCTCGTCGGCGATCTCGATGGCGTTGCGCCCGGTGCGGAAGAAGGTGGGCGAGCGCTGCAGCATCGTCACATGCGCCGCGGTGTCGGCCATGGCGGGCACGATGGTCGCGGCCGTCGCACCCGAGCCGATCACCACCACGCGGCGGCCAGCGTGGTCGAGGTCGTCCGGCCAGGTTTGCGGATGCACGATGCGGCCGCGGAAGCGCTCCGTGCCGGGCCAGTCCGGCGTGTAGCCTTCCTCGTGCCGGTAGTAGCCCTGGCACATCCACAGGAAGCCCGCGGTGAAGCGCGCCAGGGAGCCGTCGCGCCGCTCGGCCTCGATGCTCCAGCGCGCGGTGGCGGAATCCCACGACGCGCTGCGGATGCGGTGGCCGTAGCGGATGTGGCGGTCGAGCCCGTCCTCGGCGATCACCTCGCCCATGTATCTCAGGATCTCGGGCGCGGTGGCGATGGGCGGGCCGGTCCAGGGCTTGAAGCGGTAGCCGAAGGTATACAGGTCGCTGTCCGACCGGATGCCCGGGTAGCGGTGCGTCCGCCAGGTGCCGCCGAAACCTTCCTGCGACTCGAGCACAACGAAGGACCGGCTGGGGCATTGCTCCTGCAGGTGATGCGCGCCGCCGATGCCGGAAATTCCGGCACCCACGATCAGCACGTCGAAATGCTCGGGGCGGGGCGCGGTGTCATCCATGGGCAAAGCCTAGCACCACCGTCACGGCAGGCGAGCGGGTTGTGAAGCGGCGCGCTGCGGCGCAGCATGGACCCATGGCGTGCCCGCATTCCATCATTCCTCCGTCTGCCGCCCAGGCAGGCCGGGCACGCCGGGCGTGACCCAGCCGCACAGCAGCGATGCCAACATGCGGCGCGTGCTGGCCATGTACGGGCCGGCGGTCTTCGCCGGGGCGCTCGCCACGCGCGCGACGGATCCCGTGGTGGCCGAGATCGCGCGCGACTTCGGCACCACGGCGGCGCAGGCCGCACTGCTCGGCACCGCCTACACCCTGCCTTTCGCCCTGGTGCAGCCCATCCTGGGGCCGGTTGCGGATTCGGTGGGCAAGCGGCGGGTGGTCAGCATCTGCGTGGCGCTGCTCGCGGCGATGCTGCTGTTCTCGGCGATGGCGGGCTCGCTCGGCTGGCTGATGGTCGCGCGCGCGCTGTCGGGCGCGGCGGCGGGCGGGATGATGCCGCTCACCCTCGCGATCATGGCCGATGCGGTGCCGCTCAAGGACCGCCAGGTGGCGCTGTCACGCATGCTGGTCTTCGGTATATCCGGGCAGATCGCCGGCGGGGCCATCGCCGGGCCGGTCGCCGCCGTGTTCGGCTGGCGCGGCATGCTGCTGCTGTGCGCGTTGGCGGCGGTGGTCGGCGCGGCGGCGCTGCTGCTCGCCTCGCGCGGCGCGGCGCCCGAACCCGTCACGCGCTACGACCCGGTCGTGGCGGCCAGGCGGTACCAGTCCATCCTGGCGAATCCCAATGCCATCCCGCTGTACCTGACGGTCGCGGCCGAGGGCGGGCTGGTCTTCGGGTCCTTCCCCTTCCTCGCGCCGCTGATGCTGGCGCGGGGCATCGGCGGCACCACCGAGGCGGGGCTCGCGATCGGCGCCTTCGGCGTGGGCGGCCTCGCCTATGCGGCGATGGCGCGGCCGCTGCTGGCGCGCTTCGGCCAGGCGGGCGTGGTGCGCATCGGTGGCGGGGTGGGCGCGCTGGCGCTGCTGGGCTTCGCGGTGGCGCCGGCCTTCTGGGTGATGGTGGCGGCCGGGTTCCTGCTGGGGAACGCCTTCTACATGATCCACAACGCGATCCAGACGCGCGCGACGGAGCTCTCCCCGCAATTCCGTGGCAGCGCGGTGTCGCTGCACGCGTTCTCCTTCTTCAGCGGGCAGTCGCTCGGGCCGGTGCTCTTCGGGCTGGGGGGCGCGACGCTGGGGCTGGGCGTGTCGCTGGCGGCGGCGGCGGCGGCGTTGCTGGGCCTCGCCTGGATTCTGGCGCGACGCCCGGCCTGAAGGCCGGCTGGAACAGAAAGTGATTCTGTTCGCCGCAGCGCGAAAACCGACCCACGACGAATCAAGCACTTGGTCCGAGTCGCAGGAACGAATCGCTGACGGCCGCGGCTCGAGTCGCCCAAACGCTTGAAATCAATCGCTTGTGGGTCCGATGGCGCGATGCCCACCAGGGTGTTCGCGCTTCGTCCGGGGCCCGGCGCCGAGTCGCGGCGCGGTTGCCGGGCGGCGGTCCGGGACCCGCGCCGCGCGCGCGGCCGCGGTGAAACGGTGCCCTTGCCCGCCGACCGGCGTCAGAAGTCGCTGACGCGGCCCTTGCGTTCCCAATCCCCGAAGCGGGTGGGCTCGGGGCCGGTGGGGCCGCCGATCTCCCTGGGCAGCTTCGGCGGCGGCGCAGGCTTCGCGACCGGCCGGTCGGGGGGCGGGTGGTCGGGGGCTGGCTGGACGGGGTCCTTCCCGGCGCGCGCGGGGTCGTTGTCTGGCGTCTGCGTCATGGCCACCTGATGTAGGCAGTCTCGATGGAGTTGGACATGGGCGGGTACATGCGCACGGCGGTGCTGCTTGCCGCGCTGACGGCGGTGTTCGGCGCGCTCGGCTTCGCCATCGGCGGCCAGCAGGGCATGGTGGTGGCGCTGCTCTTCGCGGGCGGCATGAACCTGTTCGCCTGGTGGAACAGCGACCGGATGGTGCTGCGCATGCAGAACGCGCAGCCGATCGGCCCGCAGGACGCGCCGCGCCTCTATGAGATGACGGCCATGCTGGCGCAGCGCGCCGGGCTGCCGATGCCCGCGCTGTACGTGATCCACGAGGACCAGCCGAACGCCTTCGCCACCGGCCGCAGCCCGTCCAGCGCGGCGGTGGCGGTGAACACCGGGCTGCTCGACCTGATGCCGGAGAACGAGGTGGCGGGCGTCATCGCGCACGAGCTCGCGCACATCAGGAACCGCGACACGCTGATCATGACGGTGACCGCGACGGTGGCGGGCGCGATCTCGATGCTGGCGAATTTCGGCATGATCTTCGGCGGCGCCAACCGTGACCGCAATTCCAACCCCTTCGGCCCGATCGCCATGATCCTGATGCTGATCCTGGCCCCGATCGCCGCCGCCATCGTGCAGATGGCGATCAGCCGCTCGCGCGAATACGAGGCCGACCGCGTGGGCGCCGAGATCAGCGGCGATCCGCTGGCGCTGGCCTCCGCGCTGCAGCGGCTCGACTACCAGGCCCATGCGATCGTGAACCAGCGCGCCGAGGCGAACCCGGCGATGGCGCACATGTTCATCATCAACCCGCTGAGCGGGGCGCGGATGGACAACCTGTTCTCGACGCATCCGCGCACGGAGAACCGCGTGGCGGCGCTGGAGCAGCTGGCGGCGCGGACGGGGCAGGGCGGTGGTGCTTCGCTGGGTGCGGCGCCGAGCGCACCCGGGCCCTGGAGCGGTGGCAAGCGCAACCCCTGGGGGTGAGTTGGCGCGCAAGGCACCAGTCGGGTCGGGCGCGCCAGTGCAGGGCGCGACGACAGGCCGGACCGATGCCCGGCGCGCGCCCTCGGACGGATGACCGCCGAAGCGGATCGTGCCTCGCACGATCCGGGAGCGCGAATGCGCGAGCGCGCCCAGGCCACCAGTCGAGCCGGGTGCGCCAGTGCATGGCGCGAAGGCAAGGGCCGCGGATGCGGCCCGCCCGCCGTCTGAGGGCAAGAAAAAGGGCGCGGCGGTTGCCCGCCGCGCCCCCGGTTACGCCGCGCCTTCAGCCCAGACGCTCGCCATGCAGCGTGACGTCGAGGCCCTCGCGCTCCTCCTCCTCGGTCACCCGCAGGCCGATCACCAGGTCGGTGATCTTGAGCAGGATGTACGTGCCGATGGCGGTGAACACGACAGTCGCGCCGACCGCGGTGCACTGCTTGATGAACTGCTCCATCGAGCCCGAGGACCCGTCCGGCGCTGCCGTGGTGGCCGACAGCGGCCCATAGGCCAGGAAGCCCACCAGCAGCGCGCCGACGATGCCGCAGATCCCATGGATGCCGAAGGCGTCCAGGCTGTCGTCGTAGCCCAGCGCATGCTTGAGCGCCGTCGCGCCCCACAGCCCGGCCAGGCCCGCGGCGATGCCGATGATCACCGCCGCCCCCGGCAGGACGAAGCCCGCCGCCGGCGTGATGGCGACCAGCCCCGCCACCGCCCCGGAGATGGCGCCGAGCACGCTCGGCTTGCCCTTGATCATCCACTCCGCGAACACCCAGGCCAGCACCGCCGCCGCGGCGGCAAGCTGCGTCACCAGCATCGCCATCCCCGCGCGCCCGCCGCCCGAGGAACCGGCCGAACCCGCATTGAAGCCGAACCAGCCCACCCACAGCAGCGAGGCGCCGATCACGGCCAGGCCCAGGTTGAACGGCGACATGTTGTCGTTGCCGTAACCCACGCGCTTGCCCAGCACGAGCGCCGCCACCAGGCCGGCCACGCCGGCGTTGATGTGCACCACCGTGCCGCCGGCGAAATCCAGCGCGCCGTCCACGAACAGCCAGCCCGAGGGGTGCCACACCCAGTGCGCGATGGGGGAATAGATCAGCAGCGTCCACAGCGTGATGAAGAAGACCAGCGCCGAGAACTTCATGCGGTCCGCCACCGCGCCGGTGATCAGCGCGGCAGTGATGACCGCGAAGGTCATCTGGAACATCACGAAGATGGATTCCGGGATGGTGAAGGCGACAGTCGCGTCGCCGGTGCCCAGCGTGAAGGGCTTGTCCCAGTTCTCGGCGATGCCGCCCAGCAGGACCTTCGAGAAGTCCCCGACATAGGCCGCGTAGGCGCCGCCATTGCCGAAGGCGATGGAGTAGCCCGCCACCATCCACAGCACCGAGACCAGGCCGCAGATGAAGAAGGACTGCATCATGGTCGCGAGCACGTTCTTCTTGCGGACCATGCCCGCGTAGAACAGCGCCACACCGGGCACGGTCATCATCAGGACCAGCGCGGTCGAGGTGAGCATCCAGGCGGCGTCGCCGGTGTCCACCTTGGGGTCCTCTGCCAGGGCGGGTGCCGCCGCCATCAGGAGGGTTGCCGCGGCCAGCCCGCAGCGCGCGAAGATGCGCTTCACTGTCGTCTCGTCCTTTCCGGTCATGGGGCGCGCGCTCACAGCGCCGAGCTGTCGGTCTCGCCCGTGCGGATGCGCAGGGCGCGCTCCACATCGATGACGAAGATCTTGCCGTCGCCGATCTTGCCCGTGCGGGCCGTCGTGGCGATCGCCTCGACCACCGCATCCGCCAGTTCGGACGGCACAGTGACCTCGATCTTCACCTTGGGCAGGAAGCTCACATGGTATTCGGCGCCGCGGTAGATTTCGGTCTGGCCCTTCTGCCGGCCGAATCCCTTCACCTCGGTCACCGTCAGCCCCTGGACACCGAGCGGGGTGAGCGCTTCGCGCACCTCGTCCAGCTTGAAGGGCTTGATGACTGCCATCACCAGTTTCATGGCCCGTGCTTTTCCTCTCTGGGGCAAAACCGAAGCGTTGGCTTCCAAGACCCGTGCCAACCGGCGCGCGGCGGTCGGCCGCCGGACTCCCGCAGGCCTCCCGCAGCCCTGCCTGCGAATTGTGCAGGTGCCTGCGTCGCGGGCGGGCTGGCGCCACGGCCGGGCAGGCCTAGATTGGCAGCATGGAAAAGACCCTCGATGTCAGCGTGGCCATCATCGGCGCCGGCCCGGTCGGCGCCACCCTCGCGGCGACGCTCGCCGCCGCGGGTGTCAGCGTCGCGGTGGTCGATGCCGCGCCGCTGCCGCCCATGGAGCTGCCGGAATTCGACGGCCGCGCCTATGCCATCGCGCTGTCATCGAAGCGCCTGCTGGAGGCGGCGGGGGTCTGGGGCCGGCTGCCCGAAGCGCCCTGCCCCATCCTTGGCATCCGCGTGGCCGATGGCCGGCCGGGCGAGCCTGCCTCGCCGCTCTCGCTGCATTTCGACCACGCCGAGGTCGGCGATGAACCCTTCGGCTGGATGGTCGAGGCCCGCGCGCTGCGCGTGGCGCTGAACGCCCGCCTGCCGCAGGCGCCCGGGCTGCACGTGTTTGCCCCTGCCCAGGCGGCAGTGGACCGCGGCCCGGATGGCGCCACGCTGCGCCTGTCGACCGGCCAGCGTGTGGCGGCGCGCCTGGTGGTGGGGGCCGAGGGCCGCAACTCGCCGCTGCGCCGCGCCGCCGGCATCGCGGCCGCGCGGCTCGACTACCACAGCATGGGCATCGTCGGCGCAGTGGCGCATGAGAAGCCGCACCGCAACATCGCGCTCGAGCAGTTCCTGCCGCATGGCCCCTTCGCCCAGCTGCCGATGAACGGCATCCCCGGCCACCCGAATGTCAGCGCCATTGTCTGGACCGAGCGCACCGCCATCGCCCGCGCCGCGCTGGCCATGGACGACGCCGCCTATGGCCGGCAGATCGCCGCGCGCATGGGCGACCACCTGGGCGCGGTCACGCCGATCGGCCGGCGCTGGTCCTATCCGCTCAGCGCCATGCACGCCGCCCGCTACACGGCCGAGCGCCTGGCCCTCGTGGGCGATGCCGCGCACGGCATCCATCCCATCGCCGGGCAGGGGCTGAACCTCGGCTTCCGCGACGTGGCGGCGCTGGCCGAGGCGGTGATCGAGGCGGTGAATGCCGGGCAGGACCCCGGCGGCGCGGCGGTGCTGGCGCGCTACCAGGCGGCCCGGCGGCCGGACAGCCTGGTCATGCTGGGCGCCACGCATGTGCTGGAGCGGCTGTTCTCGTCCCGCCTGCCGCCGGTGCGGATCGCCCGGCGGCTCGGCATCGCGGCGGTGGACCGGCTGCCGGGGCTGAAGCGCTTCTTCGCCACGCGCGCCATGGGATTGGGCGGCGGGGCAGCGGGGCTGCTCGGCGGGCAGGGGATCGCCCGCGCGGGCTGAGGCGGGCGGCGGCGCAGCCGGCCGCCGGCACTCCCCACGGGTTGCACCGCGCGGCCTCGGCGCGACTTGCCACGACCGGCCGCCGTGATGCGATACCGCGATGCCCTTCGCGATCCGGGCGCCGATGGCGTTGACCGCACTGGCCTCGCCCCTCGTGGGGGCTCGCCGTCCGGTTGCCGTCGGAGCCCTGCCTCGGCCAGGGCGCGCGCGGCCTGTCAGTCCAGCCGGATGTTCTGCCGCGTGATGATGCCCTGGAACAGGTCGCGCTGTTCCTGCAGGTAGGCTCCGAAGGCGGCCGGCCCGCGCGGCACGGGCTCGACGGAAATGCTCTCGAAGCGGCCGCGCACGGCGGGGTCGGCCATGCCCTGCTCGACCTCCTGCGCCAGGCGCTCGGCGATCGGCGCCGGCGTGCCGGCGCGCGCCACCAGGCCCACCCAGGCGCCGGCGTCGAAGCCTTCGAAGCCCGGCGTGCGCGCGAAGGGCGGGATGTCGCGCGCGAGGCTCGTGCCGTCCTTCAGCGAGACGCCCAGCACCTTGAGCGCGCCCTGCCGCACCAGCGGATAGGTGGCGGCCATCGTCTCGATCGAATAGTTGATCTGCCCGCCGATCAGCGCGGTCATGGACGGTGCGCTGCCGGCGAAGGGCACGTGCAGCGCATCGATGCCGGCGCGGGCGTTGAACGCCTCGATGATCAGGTGCGCCGTCGCGGCGGTGCCGGACGACCCGAAGGAGTAATGCCCGGGGCGCGCCTTCAGCAGCGCGACGAATTCCGCAACGGTGCTGGCCGGGAAGTCGGGCTTCACGACCAGCAGGTAGGGCGAGACGCCCCACATCGCGATCGGCGCCAGGTCGCGCGCCGTGTCGTAGGGCAGGCGCTGCAACAGCGGCGAGATGGTGAAGGGCCCCGAGGACCCGGCGAGCAGCGTGTACCCGTCCGGCGCCGACTTCGCGACCACGTCGGTGCCGATGGTCCCGCCCGCGCCGGCGCGGTTCTCGGGCACCACGGGCTGGCCGAGCCTCTCCTGCAGGCGCTGCGCGATCACGCGGCCGGCGAGGTCCGTCGCCTGGCCCGGCGGCCACGGGATCACCATGCGGATCGGCCGGTTGGGCCAGGGCGCGGCCTGTGCCCGCGCGGCCTTCAGCCCCGGCAATGTCGAGGCCATGAGCGCGAGCGCCGCGCGACGATGCATCCGCATGTGGAGGTTCCTTCCCTGGACTTCGGCGCGGTTGACCCGCGCGCAGCCGCGGTCTCAGCACGGCGCGCCCGGTGCGGCAAGCCCCGGGCGCCAGCGGTTCAGCGCGGCGGCACTTCCGAGAAGAAGACCTGCGTCGGGATGCCGCGCCCGCGGTCGTAGCTGCCCACCCAGATGTCGTACTGGCCGGACATGGGCTGCCGGAACACCAGGCCCGGATCGGTGCCCTGGAAGTCGTCGTTGCAGACCCACTGGCCGTTCGGCAGGTTCACCACCAGCGTCACGTCGGCGCGCGAGCGCGCCCCGATCCACAGCGGCAGCCCGCCGCCGGCCTGGTAGTTCAGCCGTACGTCCGGCGCCTGCGCGATGGCGCCGACGCAGCCCGGCCCGCCGATGCGCTCGGCCGGGATGGTGCCGCCGGCGGTCACGTTCACCACGAAGGGATCCGGGGCGAAGTTGAAGCGCAGGTTCGCGGTGCCGAAGGAGGGCGGAAGGCTGAAGTTCTGCGCCGCCACGCCGCCGGCGCCGGCCAGCGCCAGGGCGGCGACGCCGGCCAGGATTCGTCTCGAAAACATTGCTGATCCTCCGGATTTGTGTCGAGAGGGATCATTTCGCCCGAAGTGCCGGGCGGCAAGGCCAAACTGCCGTATCGCCATGCAAGGACAGGGATACGTGCGGCCTGTGCGGCGGGACGGCAACAGGCAGAGCACGGGCGGGACCCGCGATGCTGGCACCGCGGCGATGCACAACAACCCAAGGTAGCATCGCGGGCGCGGGCCGGTCGCGGCCGGCGGCGCTGCGCGCTCAGCGCGCCACCAGTTGCGGATGCGGCCCGTCCTCCAGCGCATGGGCCGCGAGCAGCGCCTCGCGCACCCGCGCGCGCACCACCTTGCCCTGTGCGTTGCGCGGCAATTCGGGCAGCGCCAGCCAGGCGCGCGGGCGCTTGTGGCGCGCCAGCGC